>NZ_PVWF01000091.1 GCF_003003995.1 Pleurocapsa sp. CCALA 161
GGTATCGAACCCCACTCAGTTAGCCCCGTTTCCTCCCCCCGCTAAACCCGAGGCGGTATTCGCTGCGCTCAATACACCCGCCTCGGTTTTAGCGGGGGTCTCCACGGGAGGAGTCAGATGAACAAAAATATAAAGAGTTTAGCAGGATAGTTATGAGGTAACTAAGTAATCAGTAATCAGTAATGTTCCTGTATTAATCTTTAGTTATGATTTCAAAAATATGACTTCGACTAGCAATAATGTAGATCGCCACGATGCTAATGATTCTAGTTCGCGATCGCTCTCCACTGTCCTCCAGAACTTATCGGTTAGAGTTAATGAAGGACTCGACAATGCAGCCATCGAGCAAAGACGAGAAAGATATGGTGAAAATCGTCTCCAAGAATTTAAGCAGCGTAGTGCTTGGCAAATTGCGATCGCTCAATTTAAAAGTCCGATTATTGCCCTACTAGCAGTGGCAGCAGTTCTTTCTTTTATCTTTAAAGAATGGATTGAGGGAATTGCCGTAATTCTGGCGATCTTGCTCAATGCCATAATTGGTTTCTTTACG
Source organism: Pleurocapsa sp. CCALA 161 (assembly GCF_003003995.1). GTDB lineage: Bacteria > Cyanobacteriota > Cyanobacteriia > Cyanobacteriales > Xenococcaceae > Waterburya. The sequence goes on from NZ_PVWF01000091.1 coordinate 551, forward strand.
GAAATTAAAGCCGTGCGCTCGATGGAATCTTTGCAGCAGCTTAGTAAAACCGAAACTAAGGTGCGAAGAGAAGGTACTGTGCGGGAGATCTCTGCTGAGGAGTTAGTGCCTGGAGATATTGTAATTTTAGATGGTGGAGATTTGATTGCTGCCGATCTTCGTTTATCCAAGGCTTCCAAGCTTCAGATAGATGAATCGGCATTAACTGGAGAATCTGTTCCCGTTAGCAAAATAACAGAAGCTCTAGAGTCAGATTTAGCTTTAGCAGATAAGCGTAATATGGCTTTCAAAGGTACTGCGGTAACGCGAGGTACAGGAGAAGGCGTGGTAGTTGCGACGGGGATGAATACAGAACTGGGTCATATTTCTTCTCTCACCGCAGAGGCAAAAGAGGAAGTCACGCCCCTGGAAAAAAGATTAGATAGCTTGGGTAAAAGGCTGATTTGGATTACTTTGGCGATCGCAATTTTAGTCGCAATAGCAGGAACGATTGGCGGTAGAGACTTGTTCTTGATGGTAGAAACGGCGATCGCACTTTCGGTGGCAGCCGTACCTGAAGGTTTACCTATTGTAGCCACGGTAGCTTTGGCGCGAGGTATGTGGCGCATGGCAAAGCGTAACGCCATTATTAATCGTTTGTCGGCAGTAGAAACCCTTGGTGCTACCAGCATTATCTGTACTGATAAAACTGGTACTTTAACCGAAAACCGTATGAGTGCCAGTAAAGTTGCTCTAGATTCTGGCACGGTAGATATAAGCGGGGAGTCACAAACACGAGGTAAGTTTAGTCGAGAAGGTAATTGTATTGACCCTAACACTAATACAGTACTCAGACAGCTTTTGGAAGTTAGCGTACTGTGTAACAACGCGGTTTTACCCCAAAACAACACAGAAGATAAACCTGTAGGCGATCCGACAGAAGTGGCACTACTGGCTATGGGTGCAAAGGCTGGTTTAAACCGAGATCGATTAATCCAGCAGCAAGCAAATGTCCGCGAAGAAGCTTTTGATTCAGATACCAGAATTATGGCTACTTTTCACCAGAGATCGGGGAAGTATCGCGTGGCGGTCAAAGGTGCGCCCGAATCTGTATTACTTGCCTGTACTCATTACTCCACTTCAGAAGGTGTTCGAGACATGAACCGCGAGTCACATCAGTCGTGGCAAGCAAAATGCGATCGCTTGGCAAAGTCAGGACTGAGAATTTTGGCGATCGCGCAAAAGACTGTAGACAGCGATGTAGCCGAACCCTACAAAGATTTAACTCTATTGGGTGTAGTGGGCTTACTCGATCCACCACGGCAGGATGTCAAACAAGCCCTTAAAGCCTGTCACGATGCGGGAATTAGAGCAATCATGGTCACAGGCGACCAACCAGTAACCGCCCGTAATATTGGACTAGCTGTGGGTTTGACTACCGAATCAGAAGCCGAAGCCGAACTGGGAAAAGCTTTAAAAAGCCTCGACGAACTATCACAACAAGAACACGAACGACTGCGCCAGATACCGATCTTTGCCCGCGTTAGCCCCGAACAAAAGCTCAATTTAATCTCTTTGCACCAAGAAGCAGGTTCAATTGTAGCCATGACGGGAGATGGGGTTAACGATGCCCCTGCCCTCAAAAAAGCCGATATTGGCGTGGCTATGGGCAAACGTGGAACTCAGGTAGCGAAAGAAGCAGCGGATATGGTGCTGCAAGACGACGCTTTTAGCTCGATTATTGCTGCTATCGAACAGGGACGCTCTATTTTCAGTAATATTCGCAAATTTACCCTTTATTTACTCTCAGGGAACGTAGGCGAAATTATTGCTGTCGCCGTGGTTTCTTTAATCGATGCACCTCTACCCTTATTACCGCTACAAATTCTCTTCCTCAATGCCGTAAACGATGTTTTTCCCGCCCTGGCTTTAGGTGTCGGGGAAGGAAATCCTAACATCATGCAGCATCCACCACGAGATTCAAAAGAGTCAATCTTAACCAAAAAACACTGGTGGGCGATCGCACTTTACGGCTTATTAATTGCTACTACAACATTGGGTGCGTTTGCTTTAGCATTAATTACTTTCAAATTCGCCGAATCCAAAGCCGTAACTATATCCTTCCTTACCCTAGCTTTTGGCAGACTATGGCACGTATTTAATATGCGCGAGGCGGGAACTGGTTTAATTGACAATGAAATAACTACTAATCCCTATATCTGGGGTGCATTGTTGATTTGTACGGGTTTATTGCTTTCTGCGGTATATTTGCCAGGACTTTCAGATGCTTTACAAACCGTCAATCCTGGCTTAGATGGCTGGGGAATAGCGATCGCTATGAGTTTTATTCCCGTAACTGTAGGGCAAATTGCCAAGCTAATTCAAAAATGGGTAGTCCCCCAAATGTAAGGATAAGATCACAAAGAACTCTCTAGCCCCTGACGCCCAATGCCAAGTTGCCCAAGCTGCGAATCAAAAACGTCGTCAAAAACGGTTTCATTCATAACGGGACTCAAAATCACCAGTGCAAAGCCTGCGGTCGTCAGTTCGTCGAGTGCCCCAAGCAACAACTCATCTCTCAAGCGACCAAAGACCTGATCGATAAACTCTTGCTCGAAAAGATTCCGCTGGCTGGGATTGCGAGGGTTTGCGACGTATCCGAAACGTGGTTGCAAGACTACGTCAATCGCAAATACGAGTCGATTCCTCAGCAGGTCAAGGCCTCCTCTAAAAAAAAGGGCGACTAACGATTCAGTGCGATGAACTCTGGTCGTTTGTGGGTCATAAAAGCAACAAACAATGGGTGTGGCTTGCCCTAGATATCGAGACTCGCGAAATTATCGGGGTTCATGTCGGTGACCGTTCCGAACAGGGAGCAAGAGCGCTTTGGGCATCGTTGCCTGGTGTCTACCGTCAGTGTGCAGTTGCTTACACAGATTTTTGGCGTGCTTACGGCCTGATCTTCCCTGAAAAGCGACACCAGGCAGTTGGCAAAGAGACGGGGAGAACCAGTTAGATTGAGCGGTTCAACTGTACGATGCGCCAACGCGTCTCGCGATTAGTTCGTAAAACGCTTTCCTTCTCTAAAAAGCTAGAAAATCACATTGGCGCTATCTGGCTTTTTGTTCACCATTACAATTCATCCTTACAGGTTTAGGACTACCATATCAATGGATGGAGATTGATTCTTATAGAGACTGGCGAAGCCTGGTTAATTCTGTCGAAACAATGCTTCGAGAATTTGGCAAGCAATATGTAATTAATTTTGTCTGACTACTTAACCAGATATCTGCAAAGCTAATTCCTTGATTTGTGACATCCCTCGCCAGGGGGCAGAAGAGCGATCAAAGTTATGTTCGCAAGATTGATATTCCCAACAATTGATAAATTTGATAATGGCGATCGCAATTTCAGTAGATCGAAAAATCATTTTCTAGCAGGCGATCGCTAATAGCCGACGGAGTAAAATATAATTTACAATTATATTACAAGCCGAAAATCATCAAGATTCTTGCTTTGTAAAACAGGTTTATTTAGAGTAATTCTGATTTTGTTGACTATATTTATCGCTATTTTGTGACTTCTCCTACACTGACGCTTCGCGTACAGATGTAGGAGAAGTCACACGAAGAATTCTTTAAGAACGCTAAACTGGTTAAGAGGCAACCAAATACGGAAGCAATTTCCATTCGCGTTGATACTGAAACTCTTGAATGGTTTCGCGCCACAGCTAAAAAACATCCAGAAATCAGAGGCTATCAAACTTTGATTAATGATGTACTGACTCCTCCAAAATATTTTTCAAGTCCTCAGCCCTCTCATAGCTTCTGCTCTAAAGTTTTTAATAGTCTCTTTTGTCAGTCAACCAGCCTCAGCCCTCTTTTCCAAAAAGGTTTGGAATCATGTTCAAATCATGTTGGTCGGTAGTATTTTAGCCACAGGAAAACGAACTGTAACTTCAATATTAGAAGTGATGGGACTGTCGGATAAACCGAACTTTCAGAATGATCACCGAGTATTAAATCGTGCAATATGGTCAAACCTGCTCCACTAAGACCTCCAGGTACAATGAGTCGTCCTCGCCTTAAAGGAAAGAGGTTGCCCAACCTAGAACAAATCCTGCTAAATACTGATACACAATGGTCAAACGTTACACTTTCGCATTGGTATGGAGAAAGTGAGCGTCAAGTAGAAGTTACTACAGGATTAGCTGTAATGCATTGTCAAAATTCGAGAAATTCAGCAAGAAGCCCGTAGTCAAAATAAAGCCTTCCATCCCCGTTGGCCCATGATTATCCTGCGTACTCCTAAAGGTTGGACAGGGCCGAAAAATGTCGATGGTCATAAAGTTGAAGGATTCTGGCGATCGCACCAAGTGCCGATGGGAGGAATGCATTCTAATCCCGAACACGTCAAACTTTTGGAAGCATGGATGAAGAGTTACCAGCCAGAAGAACTCTTTGACGAGAATGGGACTTTGATCCCCGAATTAAAAGAACTTGCACCCAAAGGTATACGCCGTATGAGTGCTAATCCAATAGCTAACGGCGGTGTACTGTGTAAAAAACTCAAATTACCTGATTTCCGTGACTATGCAGTGGCAATGGACAAGCCTGGCACGGTGGAAGTAGAAAATACTGGAGTATTAGGCAAATTTTTGCGGGATGTGATGCGCAACAACATGACTAACTTCCGCGTTTTTGGCCCTGATGAAACCGCTTCTAATCGTCTTTCTGCTATTTATGAAGTCACTAAAAAAACTTGGTTGGCAGATTATTTACCTGAAGATGAAGATGGTAGTATGCTATCTCCTGACGGTCGAGTGATGGAAATGTTGAGTGAACATACCCTCGAAGGCTGGCTGGAAACTTACTTACTGACAGGGCGACATGGCTTCTTCCATACTTACGAAGCTTTTGTTCACGTCATTGACTCGATGTTTAACCAACACGCTAAATGGTTAGATATCTGCAAAAATTATGTACCTTGGCGGGCTTCGGTTTCTTCCCTCAATATCATGTTGTCTTCTTTGGTTTGGCGACAAGATCATAATGGCTTTTCTCACCAAGATCCAGGTTTTGTCGATTTGGTAACTAATAAGAGTGCGGATGTTACTCGTGTTTATTTTCCCCCCGATGCTAATTGTTTGCTTTCAGTTGCCGATCACTGTTTGCGGAGTAAAGACTATGTAAACGTCATTGTCTCTGACAAACAGATGCACCTGCAATACTTAACGATGGAAGAAGCCATCAAGCATTGCACGAAAGGGATTGGTATCTGGTCATGGGCGAGTAACGACGACTGTGGTAAAGAACCAGATGAGCCTGATGTAATCATGGCTTGTTGTGGTGACATTCCCACTAAGGAATCTTTGGCAGCCACAGCTATTCTGCGCGAAGAATTTCCCAACTTAAAGGTCCGCTTTATTAATGTGGTAGATCTATATCGTCTACAAACCGAAACTGAACATCCTCACGGTTTATCAAATCACGAATTTGACGTCCTTTTTACTGCCGATAAACCTGTAATTTTTAACTTCCACGGCTATCCCTGGCTCATTCACAAGCTAGCTTATCGTCGTACCAATCAAGAACGAATTCACGTTCGCGGTTATAAAGAACAGGGCAATATCAATACGCCTTTAGAGCTAGCAATTCTTAATCAAATTGATCGCTTTAACCTGGTGATTGACGTAATCGATCGTGTTCCTCACTTGGGTTCTCGTGCTGCTTATGTTAGAGAACGAATGAGAGATGAGATTATCGATAATCTTGCTTATGCTCATTCCGAAGGCATGGATAAACCTGAAGTGGTTAATTGGAAGTGGAGTTATTAGTCGTTAGTTGTTAGTTGTTAATCGCCAAAACAAAGAATCAAAAACGAGTAACTAATAACAAAAATCAAGGGGAAAAAATATGCTAAACAAACTATTGGCAACTAAAACTGGCACTTCAAGAGATCGTTATTTAACTAGTGATGTTTTGCCTGGTCGTAGTTTCCCTCTGGGGGCTACTGTCTATGCCGATGGAGTTAACTTTAGTATTTTTTCCCGTGCTGAAGCTCTCGAACTACTGAACTGGTTGCGTCACGGGGGAAAACCCACAACCAGTTCTTAGCCTTTTGCTTTTACTCATAGAGAAATAAAATCCTTCAACTGCTTATTCTCTCTGAGCTTCACGCAATTCTTAAGTTCGATTGACTTTTTTCTGATTTCCTTAACTTGTGACCAATGATTCAGCCCCCAATTTTTGTCTTCCTGATTTTATAACCCATCTGTCCCTTTTGACTATGGTTAGCGAACTTTATTACATAACTATTTCCTACTCTCAAAGATGCCGTTAAAAGTCAGGAGATTAGACGTGTTACCACCCAAAAAAATCAAGAGATAAAAAGCATGATTTTTAAAGGATGAAGTTGAATGTGCCAAGGATAGGGACGCTCTTTTAGTTCCAGCCATCTATCTTTAAACACTTCCGCTTGTAAATGATAATCTTCGGGATGTTCGGCAGGTTTATTTAATTTAAGATATAAAGTCATGCGGTGTTGGGTTTCGCTAATAGTAGCTAACCAGCAGGGAAAAGTGTTGACTTGGTTATTTGTATCAGGAAAAATTAATTGATGGGCGCGAATGCCGATCTGTTCCAGAGATTTTGGCATCGGCTCGATTGTTTCTAGGATACAATTCCAATCAACTGCCTTAACTTGATTTTCATTAATCATTACAGCGCGAGAAAAGTTTTTACAACCAGTCAACTGGGCAGTGCGATAATTACCAGGATGCTCAAATATATCTTGTTTTGTACCACTCGCTGTCACCTTACCTTGATCTATGATCATCAAGTTAGGGCATACTCGGTAAGCTTCTTCGAGGTTATGAGTAATAAATAAAGTTACTCCCTGATAGTTAATTAAGTTATTTCTGAGGATTTTTTCTTGTTGATCGCGTAAATAAGTATCTAAAGCAGAAAAAGGCTCATCTAATAACATTATCCCTGGTTCGCTTGCTCTGGCTCTGGCTAAAGCTACTCTTTGTTGCTGTCCACCTGAAAGTTCTTCTGGATAGCGATCGCCCATTCCTGCTAAGTCTACTGAAATGAGTTGTTGTTCTACTTCCTGTTTGATCTCTCGACTAAATTTTTCTGACGGCATTCCAAAGGCAATATTTTCGGCAACTGTTAGATGGGGAAACAGGGCGTAATTTTGAAACAAAAAACCACAATGGCGATCTCGTGGCGGTAAATTAACCCCTTTTTCCGAATCAAATAACACTTTGCCATTTAAAACAATACGTCCCTGATCTGGAGTATCTAAACCAGCAATACATCGCAAAATTAGGCTTTTGCCTGCCCCAGAAGCCCCTAGTAACCCCAACGGCGTTTGATCTGTTTCAAATGAAACATTTAATCTAAACCCAGGTAATTGTTTTTGAATCTCGACAATTAATTGAATAGGATATTTCGGTACGGGATAATTCTCTCTTGTTTGATTATGAACAATTTTGTTAACTAGACCAAAACTCCTTCTACCCCCTCTACCCCCTCTACCTCCATTCTCTTCCGTACCATAATTAACCCCTGTAATTACCCCCAAAGAAATTGCCAGCATAATAATTGCCAACCATAATGCTTGCTGCATATTCCCACCTTCAGCAGCAAAGAAAATCGCGATCGGAATTGTTTCTGTTTTGCCAGGAATGCTCCCTGCTAACATTAAAGTTGCACCAAATTCTCCTAATGCACGAGCAAAAGCAAGTAAAGTACCAGCAAGCAACCCAGGCTTGGCTAAAGGTAGCATAATTTGCCAGAAAATTCTATTTTCTGAAGCTCCTAGGGTTCTGGCACAGGCAAAAAGATTAGTATCAATTTGTTTGAATGCCCCTAACGCAGTTTTATACATTAAGGGAAAAGCAACGACTGTCGAAGCGATCACAGTAGCATACCAGGAGAAAATAACTGTCAGACCAAAATGAGCTAAAATTTGCCCAATCAAGCCATTTTTACCCAATAACAGCAGTAATAAAAAACCAACCACGGTGGGAGGGAGTACCAAAGGGGCAGTGAACAAACTTTCTATCACTTCCTTAAATTTGCCCTGATAATTTAACATCCACCGTGCTGCTAAAATACCCAGAAAAAAAGTAGTTATCGTAGCAGTACTAGCGGTTTTGAGGGAGATCCAGATGGGGGACAGATCGAGCATTGGGTATTATTAATTGGTTATTGGTTATTGGTCATTAGTCATTAGTCATTAGTCATTGCTTAAGAACAACAAATTACCCATTTATTTTCGGGCGACAATATGAAAAACGTGCCAATATCTATCTTCCCCTAGAGGAGTTGTGCCTGGATGTTCTTCTGACTCTAGTAGTTCAATGGTGTAAGGTTTTAGTAAAGCTTCTACTTGTTGTAGTGTAAAAGTATTAATTAACCCACTATTTTTCCAAGAATCGCGATCGCCAAACCAATGTCCGCAAAATCTTCCTCCTGGCACTAAGGAATTAAAAATCTGATTCCACAAGCTAGGAAAAGCATCGGTTGAACAAAAAGGCAAGGAAAAGCTGGCGTTGATTAAGTCTACTGATTTGGGAAATTGTAACTGTTCAAAGCTAACTATTTGAGTGATTAATTGTAGAGTATTAAAATGCGGACGGGCGAGTAAACGATTAATAGCATCAGGTTCTCTATCTATAGCCAATACTGCCCAATTTTGCCGTAACATTTCCACTGTATCCCGACCATCTCCAGAACCAAGATCGATCGCTATTCCTGGTTCTTTAAATCCAGCTAAAGCAGTCAACAGCGTTTCTCTCGGTGGGCGATCGCTAACGGCATCATAATAAGCGTTCCAGTCTCGTTTTAAGGTTGATTTGGTCATTTGTTTTTCGTCCTTCGTCAATTAACTGCTAACTGTGATAAAACCGTATTCTTGAAACATAGTTTGAGCTTCAGGAGTAAAGAGAAAGTCTTCTAATTCTTTGGCTGCTTCTGGATTAGCACTATCTTGTAAAACTGCAATTGGATAAATTACAGGAGAGTGGCTATCTTCAGGGGCAGTCGCCACTATTTTTACGTCCTCAGAAGCTTTAGCATCGCTAATATAAACAATTCCTGCATCGACATTGCCTGTAGCTACATAATTAAGTACCTGACGTACATCTTTCCCGTAAACTGCTTTGGGTGTAACGGCATCGAGAATTCCCAACGAGGTTAAAATTTCCTCGGCATATTTACCAGCAGGAACACTTTCTGATTCGCCTAAAGCAATGCTCGTTAAAGCATCTGTGCCTAAATCTTCAAAGCTTTTGATCGTTGTGTTATCTTTTGATACGATTAAAACTACTTTATTTCTTAGTAAATCTCGACGAGTTTCAGGTAAAAGGAGATTTTTGGCTTCTAAAGCATCCATTTGTTTAGCAGCAGCAGAAATAAAAATATCTACAGGTGCACCTTGTTCGATCTGTTGTTGCAGTGAACCAGAAGAACCAAAGTTATAGGTAATGTCTACTTCAGGCTGGTTATTTTTATACATCGGTTTAATAGCTTCGAGAGCATCTTGTAAACTTGTTGCTGCTGAAACGGTTAAATCTAGAGGCTGATTAGATTGAGCAAAAGTGTTGGAACTAAAACGATGAACTTGACCTAATCCGACTACTAATAACCAGGAAATAATCAACGAAACCAAAAATGTTACAAAAGTTCTTTTTTTCATTTTTTTATGATTTAATATGATTATTTTGTCGATAATTATTATTAATAATATGTTTATTTGCTCAAGTAATCTGCATTCCTGTATGAACACCCATTGCTAAAAGTTTTTTGACTATTTTTTCATCTTTATTTTTAATAGCAGTAATCATACCTTGGGTTTTAGCTCCTAAACAAGTCAAAGGAGAATATTGAATTGTCAAAGCAAAGGTTGAGTAAACATATTACAAACTTACCTCCATAATGGTTAATACTTGGTTGAGAATATAGCCCGCAGAAAAAGCAAATAAAACAACAAAACTGGCGATCGCGATAGTAGTTTTAACGCCTCTTTCTTTGAATATAAATTGTAGTTGAGCAATGCAAGGAATAAACAGAGTTAGGGTTACTGCTGCCACAACTAATTGTTGACCTGTTAAATTCCTGAAGAGTGCAAATCAAACATTCCTACTGCTCCATAATCGCGACGGAAAAAGCCATATAAAAATGAAGGTGCAGCTTCTTTTGGTAATCTTAACCACAACATTACTGGTTCTAATTGCCTGACTACTATATCAAATAATCCTGTTAATTTCCCTGCCCAAATTAACACTGAAATAAAGATAGGCGTTGCTGGATTGAGGTATGATTTTCTAAAGATGCGATCGCAAACTGTAAATAGCAGTCAAATAAAATGCAATGTCCTGAGTGCAAGTCAAAAAAGATTCAAAAAAAGGCGTTGTTCAAAAACGGGGATTTTGGGTAACAAATGCAGCTTAAATTAAGCCCAGTAATCACAAGGCTTATCAGGACATTAGTATTATTGTTAGAGACTAATTTTCAGGCTTTTTGAAATCTCTGGAATCCCAACATTTCTAACCAATGCGGATGTTTTTCTCCTGTCATCAATTCGGTAGGACTTTTCCCTTTTCTTTCGAGCTTACGACTGGTCATAAAGGTGTGATGATTCAAGAAGAACCGCAACAGTTCTAGATAATCAGAACCGAGGTGTTTTCTGAGATGGAAATAGTTTCTGAGGCGAGAATTGAGCGAGAGGGATGCTGGGGTTTCCCCAGCATATCCAATCGAAGCTTTAAGGTTTTCAACTAAAGAACTGGCTCTGGGGGTTGATTTCATTGCCGATTCTACCGCTTCCTTTATGGGAAGAAATTTAGCCCTTAGTTTCTGATAGAGTTGATTCCATTTCTGCCAATAGACATTAGTTGATAGGGACTTCTTCATCAATAAACAGACCTGTCGCACCCCGTGAGTTGAGAAATCTGAAACTTGTGGGCAATACAGGCTATTTTCTGGTCAATAACTTGAGCAAAAGCTAATAAATCTGCTTGTTGATTTGATCAAGCTACTCTTAAGCCTTTAATCCCTTTGTGAGCCTCTTCTTCTCTTAATCGAAGCTCCTCAACAACTCGATTGGTCATGGCGGGGTTTCCCCGCCGACCCTCTCGTTCAATCATGAAATTCATTAATTCCATTCTTTCAGACCACTCTGCCCCTGCCAAGGATAAAATGTCATTTCTCAACCAAAAGAGTAATATTCTGATGTCACTGGCTAATTTTTGGAGTATTGCTTCATTTTTGTGAGCTTGAGTTAGTTTAGCTGATAATTTATTTCCTTTGCCCTTTAACTTGGCTAATTCCATCGAATGCTCTAGCTTTTTTCTTTTTGTGATTGCTCCCTGAGCTTTTTTAGCTAAATTTCGGCATAAAGCCTCACCTTGGTCGAAAATATGCCAAACATCGCCATGACAAGGCTTCTCTCCCCAAGCTGCTTTTTGTCCCGCTCTGATTCCACTTCCCGCGTCAGCTATGGTGTAGTCAGGATTCAATCCCTGTGACTCTGCTTCCAGTAAATAATAGCCCCAAGTAGTTTCATCTCGATGTTCTACTTCTTCCAGGAGAAAGCAGCTTTGTTGAATCAGCATCTACTCCTGTTAACACTGGTTGATTACTCTGGAAGATTTCATCGAGTAATGCCACCTCAATTGAGGATAAATCTTGAGCTTGATTGATTTCTTGGGCTTTTTGCCTCGCTTCAGTTACTCGATTGTGTATTGTACCGATACTAACAGAATAATCAAATAAATCTCTTAATAACTCTTTGATTCCTCGATAAGAACAGTGACAGATGAGAATCAACGCTAAGATGAACTGAAAGATCCATTGTTGTGTTATCGGAAGATAGTATAAAACTTCCTTCTCTTTCTTTTCCTGTTCAAAAGCTTGATTCAAGGCAGCTTCTGCAATTGCTTTTTGTTGATAGACAAACTTGCGACTGACTTGTTTTTTCTTGGCTAGATGGCTTACTGGTTCTTGCTTTGATCAGACTTGAACTGCTAATTGTTGACGATGAAGAGGTTGAAGACGAGAAGCTATAGAATCAGTTGAATTCACTCGGTTTACTCATAAATTGGGCTTATTATCCCTAATTTAACCATATTCCCTATTTCTTTGTCCCAGTGCAATATTTTAGAACATATGTTCGGTCTAAATCAGGGATTTTTCCTCAAAGTGTAACCCTCGTTTGAACAACGCCCATCATCTTTGATTGCTTCGCGTAGTTGGGCTGGTCGGTTTTCGGGTATGGGTGAGACATAGGGAAGTCTGGTGTGAGTCCAATTTTTTCCAGGAAAAGGACGCATCCTGTCAGTCATATAGTGAGGGTGAGCGCCAGTTGCTAGAAGCCATGTACCAGTCATAAAGCCAAAGGCGATTCCAAAGTGCTTGTCTTTCCCTCCCGCTGCCCCCACAATTAAAAAGCAGAAGAAGGCGATTACTCCAAGGGGCATAACCTGAGAGATAGGCATGAAACCAAAGAACTTGGCTTTACGGTTAAGGGCAGGATTGATTGAAATCAGCTTTTCTAGAGTTTCCATGACTTTGTGGTAAGTTGCTTGATAGACTACGTTCGGGATTAATTAGTTCTTGAAGCGATGGCTCATGGGGGAAACCAACGCCAGTTCCCTGCGACGGGAAACCCGTCTTCAGGACTGGCTCCCCAAGACCGCCTCGCTTCGCTTTTTAGCTATAAGCTGTAAGCTCTTCTTACGCGCCAGTGGCAATTACCGCTGTCAGAATGTCAATCGCCAGAACAATACCGAACAAACCGCCGACGAACATGATAATAGGTGTCATGGATTGACCTTGTTGTTGCTGTTGCCAAGCTGCAAAACCACCACCAAGACCAACTAAGACTAAGGAAATTCGGACAAAAGTAAATAAAGTTGCGATTTGAGTCGTACTAATACTGCCTACTCCCCCATTCGTTACCAAACCATCAATTGCTGTTTCTAATCCAGTTAGGAACAAAGCGTGACTGGGTTGCCAAGCACTAAAAGCCATAGTTGAACCGAAAACAATTGTTAAAATGTGCCAGATAGAAATTCTCAAGTTGAGCTTTTTACTTACTAGAGGCAAACAGGCTGAAATGAAATAGATGCTCCCTGCTACCAAAAAACTTGAGAGAATAGTAACCAACAAAATTAGATCGGTAACCGCCAAGTAGATGCTACCTGCAATACCGACCGCGACAAAAGGCAGATCTTGGGATTCGATACGGAAGCTGGATATGAATTGTTTGGAATAAAGTTTTTTACCGTTTCTGGATTTGGCTTGAGGTTCAAATTGAAACTCTTCTTGTACTCGCTCTTTTACTTGAGGTTGGGGTTTTACGTTAAAAGTGCTATTCATTGTTTAAACAACTGTAGTTTGTGTGTGTTTATCTGCTTTACATATCAAAAATAACAACGAGTCAACCTTGGCTACCCTAAGATTTGACTCGTCTTTAATCGATATTTAGTTCCACAGAACTACAGTTTTTTTGCCTTACTCCCGAACTTTAGTATGAGGAGCAATTTGAAAGTTTTTTATAGCTGGTAATTAATTCAATGTGATTTGTCTCATACAGTTATCAAATGGCATTAGATAGCTTGGTTAAGTAATAGAGAAAAAAGGTTTTGAGCCGTGCCATACGATTTATCTAAATTATTGGTTATAGGTATTTCATCACGTGCGCTTTTTGATTTGAAACATGAAGCGAAAATATTTAAGGACGAAGGTCTTGAAAAATATATAGATTATCAATTGGAGCATGAGAACGATGTGCTAAAACCTGGAACAGCATTTCCTCTAGTCAAGAACTTACTTGAGCTAAATAAGCTTAAGGGTGAAAGGCTTGTGGAAGTCATTGTTATGTCGAAAAATAGTCCTGATACTGGTCTTCGTATTTTTAACTCGATTAAGCATTACAAGGGCTGCTTTAACTGGTGGTGAACCTTTGGCTAACTATTTGGAAGGATTTAATGTCGATCTTTTTTTATCAAAATCTAACGAAGATGTGGGAACGGCGATAGATGCTGGTTTTGCTGCTGCAATGCTTTACGATCCTCCCCAAAATGATTCTATTGAAATGACGGACAAGGTTCGGATTGCCTTCGACGCTGACGCAGTTCTTTTTTCGGAAGAGTCGGAAGCAATATATAAGACACAAGGACTAGAAGCTTTTTATGAAAATGAACGTCAGAATGTAAACAAGCCATTGCAAGAAGGTCCATTTGCAAAGCTGCTTATAGCTCTTAGTAAGATGCAAAAAGGATTTGAGCCTGCTAATGCTCCTGTGAGAATTGCTATCGTTACGGCTCGTAATAGTCCTGCTCACGAGAGAGTAATAAAGACACTAAGAGCTTGGGATGTATAGTCATTTCAAATAGCAACCAGTGGATCTTATAACGAAGTAGCAAGTAACAAGTAACCCTTCGGGTTCGACAGTTTGCTCAACGGAGGAAACCTCCGCAACGCAACTGTCTCACAAGTAACAAGTAAAATTCACCATCATCATTAATACAAAGTAACCATAGGGAAATTAATTAAAATGACTATAAGAGTTGATGCAGCTTTTTTTCTAGGTGGTATTTCTAAGGATCAAATACTGAAAGCGTTCAAAGCACAAATCTTTTTTGACGATCAAGAAGTGCATCTGGGACTTGCTTCAGCAATTGTTCCTTCTGGTTTAGTGCCATATAGAAGTGACTCGATACTTACTCAATAATGGTGATTATACACGCAGCGATCGCATTTGAATGAATCATTATACTCAATCATCAGAATCAAATTGCTTCATCTCTGAAAAAAAAACGTGCGATCGCCCTTACCCGAACTCAGATTACACCCAAAACTCCACTCAATAGACTATGACAGAAACAGAAAACCAATCTACCACAAATCGCCACACCATCACCTTAGTTTTCAACCAACTTTGTCTCTTGAGCAAAGATGCTTTTCGAGAGGACATATCGGGGTTACGCCCCATCCTGGTACTCCAGTAAATTAACTTTCCATCATATGGAGTCGATTCTATCAAAGCATTTCGCAATGTCAGCATCTAGCACGTATTTGGCTTGAAGTTGAATTGCGTTTTTTATTTGTTTGATAGCATCATGACAGGAACGTCCTGGTCGAAAACCGTAGGAATTCTGCTCAAAACGAGCTTCCCATTCTGGTTCTAGAGCGTTTTTTTTTAGTAACGCTTGCAAGGCGCGGTCTTTGATTGTGGGAATTCCCAATGGACGCTTTTCATCCTTTCCAGGTTTAGGTATCCATACTCTACGAGTAGGTTTGCTTTTACCTGGTCTTTCTCCTGGTTTATAGCATTTCTTGCCACAACATATGCGGAGCGGTGACGGGAGCGAAGCGAGCTAATCCTTTAGGAATCCTTTAGGATTCACAGCACCAATTTTGACTCTCTTTCACTGTCCGAGCTAATTCTTGCCAATTGTCGGGATAGAGATTAGGATTTACAGGCATTTTACTTGTTGGCGATTAGGCTCCGCCTAGCCAAAGGCATCGCACTTGCAGAGTATTGTATCGTAGTGTGGTGATCGCTATTGCTACTTACGAGCTTTCCATGTACCACCGTAACGGTAGAAAGGATTATCTTGACTAACTTTTTGCCAACAGGCAGAACAGACTAATTTCCAGTCACCATTTTTTTGATATTGGATACGATAGCGAATATCAACTTCAGTAGAACATAAATCGCAGGGTTTAGACTTGACTTTTGACATTATGTTTTAGTTCAAATTAATCTAGTTTATAGCGATCGCTTTATCTGACCAATCAAACTAAAATATCAAGATGATTCGGTTGAGAAAGATTATTAACTAGGAGTATCCAAATGTTTAATTTGTTAAAGCGGGGATGGTTAATAGCTGCGAGCTTATTTCTTTTTAATATTTTTGGATTCAATTGTAATGTTCTCCCCGTTATTCAAACAATGACAATTGAACTAACTCTCTTTTGTCACGACTTGGCAAAGTAAAATGAGGGAAAAAGCTTGAAAGTCAGACAAAGACTATGGTTAAGCCTCGCTCCCCTCGACCAACAGTTCAATGTGTAGATACTTACTGCGAACTATATAAAGATTTATTCATAGAAGTGAGAGCTTATGAATCATTTAAATATCTTCAGTTGGGTAAATTAAGTGACCTTAAAAGGAAAAGTTTACCAGCGATGCCTATGCCTACGGCAGCTACGCAACGGCTAGCTTCGCAATCGCCAAAGCAATAGGTAAGACAAATGCTCAAGGATTTCTTGATGCAGTCGCTCTTTGCTGGAAACCAACAAGACCGTGCTGCATCGCTACATCATTTTATTAGTCAATCACCGTGGCAAGCAGAAGACTTAGAGAAAAGAAGATTAAAAATTATCTTATCCATTTTAGAAGGGAAAGAAATTATAGTAATTATCGATGAAACAGGAGATAAGAAGAAAGGAAAAAAGACTGATTATGTCAAGAGACAATATATTGGCAATAACCGTAAAAATTGACCAGGGAATAGTGTCGGTCAATGCTTACGGTTATTGTGAAGGAATGACCTTTCCTTTAAAGTTTAAAATATTCAAGCCAAAAGAAAGATTAAAAGAGGGAGATAA
Organism: Pleurocapsa sp. CCALA 161; assembly: GCF_003003995.1. Classification (GTDB taxonomy): domain Bacteria; phylum Cyanobacteriota; class Cyanobacteriia; order Cyanobacteriales; family Xenococcaceae; genus Waterburya. Next base: position 17,161 of record NZ_PVWF01000091.1, read on the forward strand.
ATATTACTCTAAACCAGAACTAGGAGCAGAATTAGTGAAAGAACTCAAACAAATGGGGTTCAATATTAATGGAAAAGAAGAAACTCGATATATTAGAGAGATAATTTATGGAAAAAGAAGAACAATACAATACTGGCAGATAACAACCGACAAAGAAACTGTTGCCGATGACTCAACTTGGTTCTTAATGACCAAAATTACCAACTTAAAATACCAAGAGGTAGGCAAAATCTACAAAATAAGAGCTTTTGTTGAACAGGGATTTAGAAATAGTAAAAATGAGTTGGGATGGGCAGATTTTCGACTAACGAACTACGCAGATATTCAAAAATGGTGGGAATTAGTTATGTGTGCTTATTTAATGGTTTGTCTTCATAATGTATCCTTTAATCCTTCTGTCAATTCTGTTCCAGAAACCTATCAACAACATTCTTTATGGGATTCAGGAACAGGCTGGAAAAGCGCACCGCCCGCGCTGAGGAAACCTCAGCGTATAGGACGGAGCAAGCAATGCCTTAAATAATCTGCAATTAATTCTACAACCTTTTATCTGTTTTAATCTCATTTTAAGATGGCTTAAAGTTTTTCCCGTTCCTCAACTTTCATTGGGATTTCCGAGGCTTATCACTAAAATAAATGAGTTTGATTGCTTAAGATATTTGGTCTATTCTTGGGATGAGTTTTACTGCTCAACTGCCTAGAGTGACAAAAGAGAGATATATGCGAAGCGGTTATCCGAAGGTGTACCCTTATGCGAAGCGGCTTGCACTTATCGCATTGAGTGTACCCTTTAGGGTTAGGGATCCTTTAGGACAGAATTTTTACTCCAGCCCACCAGTCCTTCAAAAACTTTGTGAGAATAACTACGACAGGGACACAACAGACTTCAATTGGTGTCGAATCAACAAAGCTAATCCCCGTAATTTTCCCTTTCCTAGTTTGTAGAAAGCAGCACAATAGCATCTTTGACCAAGGCATTAGCTCCACAAAACGGTTATAGCTGACCAAATTCGGGAAAGCCTTTTGCCAATGAGGTTTCACCTGTAAAGTGTAAAATTCTTTGAACGTTCTGTAACCACTGCCATGAAAGGCGATTACGATAGTTATGACCTCGCTAAGACTCATTCTACTACGACACCTTTTTTCTCCTGCGATTAGGCTCCGCCTAGCCGAAGGCATCGCTGTTAACTGAGGAATTGAATGGCAATATTGTTCAAAACTTTGATAGAAGTCATCTACATCGCAAAAAATTTCGGTAAGATCGATACGAGATTTTAATTCCATGGCTGAGACTTGAAATACTTCTTTTAGCATAAGTCTCAGCCTTTTCTTTGCTCAAATAATTTTCATCGAACTCACGTTATCTATAATTCAAACTATTTGTTTTAGTAATTATTGTCTTACTTACTTATTAGCCTTTCTCCATTCCCAAAGAGGTTGAGGATTACCATTCCAAATTCCTAAACCTTCTTTCTGAGCTGATTTCTGCGCGATAAGCCTACGGCATGGCTTCGCTACGCAGATGATCTCTTGACTCAGTTCCTAATTCCTGGTTTTTCTCTGGGGCATCAATTCCGCAGAATCTAATCTTTTGTTCTTCAGTACCTCGAACTACTCTTAAAGTGTCACCGTCATAGATTGAGCCTTCTTTGACTTGCCATACTTCGGTTGCCACCTCTGGGTCTTTAGCAGCTTCGACAGGGACAGATTCGACATTGAATCGTAATCGATAACCATTAAGTTGAGAATAAGCAGCCAGACCTAGACCAATAAATAGAATTGCACCATTGAGGATAGTTTTAGGTTTCATGATGAGCGATCGAGGGGTAGACAAACAAAGGTAGTCTTACCTTTCCCCAAACGAAGCTCATAAATACACCTTGTAGATTGACATCCTCCCGCCACTAATCGGAGTACCGATATAGTGGGGGATTCCTAAGACTCACGACTTAGGTTTCTGTTTC
>NZ_PVWF01000092.1 GCF_003003995.1 Pleurocapsa sp. CCALA 161
AGCAATGAGCAATGAGCAATGAGCAATGAGCAATGAGCAATGAGCAATGAGCAATGAGCAATGAGCAATGAGCAATGTTATTATCAGGTATTGTAATCAGCCTCAGTTTTCGACTACAAGACTACAAACTCTGCACCATGGATTAAAGATATAATATCTTTCGGTTTGCTTTCAAGCTGATCGCTTGTGGCTTCCTTCAAATCAATCGGTAATTAACTTTAAGCAGAAGATTGCACATTATGATTCACGATATATTTATGCCCGCTCTCAGTTCCACTATGGAAACAGGTAAGATTGTTGAGTGGTCTAAATCTCCTGGGGATAAAGTAGAGAAAGGGGAAACTGTCCTAGTGGTAGAGTCGGATAAAGCCGACATGGACGTTGAAACCTTTTATGATGGCTATCTGGCAGTAATCATGGTGGAAGCAGGGGAAGAAGCTCCTGTAGGTAGTGCGATCGCTTTAATAGCCGAAACTGAAGCCGAAATTGCCGAAGCGAAGAAACAAGCAGCATCTCATGCAGGTGGTGGTAGTAAGCCTCAAGAAGCTGCTCCTGTGGCTGTAACAGCACCGATAGAAGTTAATACCGCTACGGTAGCTAGTAATGGCAGCAGTAATAGTAGTTCAGGTAGAACAGTTGCCTCGCCAAGAGCTAAAAAAATAGCCAAACAGTTAGGGGTAGACTTAAAATCTCTTCAGGGAAGTGGTCCTTATGGACGTATTACGGCGGGTGATGTGGAACAAGCTGCTGGTAAGCCTGTTTCGACTCCTATGGCAACCCCCATTGGTGTTGCCCCCCAAGCTACTGCTAATGCTACCCCGGCGGTAGTAGCTGCTCGTGTAACTCCTGCTGCTGCTCCTCCTGTAAATATTACTCTAAATATTACTCCTGGTGAAACTGTACCCCTCAATACCCTACAAAAAGCAGTGGTACAGAACATGATGACCAGTTTGCAAGTGCCGACTTTCCATGTCACCTACACGATTAATACCGATGCTTTGGATCGATTATACAAGCAAATTAAGTCTAAGGGCGTTACCATGACAGCTTTACTAGCAAAAGCGATCGCTGTCACTCTCAAAAATCACCCCGTAGTTAATGCCAGCTATGCCCAAGATGCCATTAAATATAATGCCCAAATTAACGTGGCTGTAGCAGTAGCTATGCCTGATGGTGGGTTAATTACCCCTGTATTGCGCAATGCCGATCAGATGGATATTTATTCTCTATCCCGCACTTGGCAAGATTTAGTTGCTCGTTCTCGCTCTAAGCAACTACAGCCTGAAGAATATAGCATTGGTACATTTACCCTTTCTAACTTGGGTATGTTTGGGGTAGATAACTTCGATGCCATCTTGCCTCAAGGACAGGGTTCAATTCTAGCCGTTGGTGGTTCAAAACCTCAGTTGGTAGCCGATGATTCAGGAATGATGGGAGTTAAACGCCAAATGAAGGTGAATATTACCTCAGATCACCGCATTATTTATGGCGCGCAAGCAGCAGCTTTCTTAAAAGATTTGGCTACCTTGATTGAAACTAACCCTCAATCTTTGACCCTCTAAGAAATAATTTTAATAATTAAGCCTGAGTTCGGGATTAGCTCAAATCCTTATTTTGAAGGTATTTAAAAATACTATTTTCCGTTCTTCTTTCATAGTAGAGTTGCATCCAAACTATCTCAAAAGCTATTAGCTATTAGCTATTAGCTTACAGCTATCTCCACCAATTAATCTGCTTAACCCGAACTCAGGTTAGCTAGATAAACCGCGTCCATTTTGAAACTCAGAGATTTTTTACTCAAGGATGTATTGGAACGCAAGCTAATTCACCAACCTATGACTACACCTGTTTGGCAACAACCAGAAATTATTCGTTGGATTCAAATTGTGTCGGATAGCTATCGTCAGCTATTGGGCAAAGATTTAATTGATTCAGCAAATACGCCAGAACAGTTATCGAAAGCTCTATTTTATGTCCCGTTTGTCCTAGTTTCTCATGGTACTCAAGCAGATCCTATTTTCAACTACGGTAATCAAACTGCTTTGCAATTATGGTCTTTGAGTTGGGACGAGTTTATTAAAACCCCTTCTGCTGCAAGTGCCGAACCAGTAGCTAGAGCAGAAAGGGCGCTAATGCTTAAGCAGGCAAAAGAACAGGGATATATTGAGAATTATGAGGGGGTGAGAATCTCTAGTCAAGGCAAAAGATTTTTAATTAAACAAGTAACTCTGTGGAATTTAACTGATGAATCTGGGCAAAAATGCGGGCAAGCTGCAACTTATCCTAGTTGGGAATGGCTTTGATCGGCTGTAGTATTAATCATCAATACGATTAACAACGCTCAACATTTTGTTAACTATTAAGGATTTCGTCTTGGTAGATGTGTGAAAATTACAGGTAATCAGAAATCGAATTTTAAAAAAGTATCACAAAGCGCGATCGCCCATGAATGAGAATCTACCTATAGCCTATATTTCTGCCTTACTAGCAATTTTAGTTTTTGCGGCAATTTATATTTTACGAGAAGTTATTAAAACCCGTAAGCAAGAAAGTACTTTTTCTCGTCTGCAAGACAAGCTGAAACAAGAAAAAGGTACTGCTGAAGAATATTATGAACTGGGAAGTCTATATTTAGACAAAAAATTGTTTGTTCAGTCGATTACACTCCTACAAAAAGCGCTTAAAGTAGATAAACAATTGCCAGCCGAAAATCAGGCTTTAATTCATAATGCTATGGGCTATGCTTATTTTGCTCAAGAACAATACGATATTGCCATTAGACAGTACAAAGAAGCTTTAAAGCTTTATCCTGAATATGTAATTGCGTTCAACAATTTGGGTAACGTCTACGAGAAAAAACAGATGATTACTAAAGCCGTGGAAACTTATAAAGAAGCCTTGAAATACGAGCCTGAAAATAAAACTGCTAATCTTCGGGTTAAGTCTTTGGAGAAACGCTTAATTCCTTCTCAATCAAAATAGAGTTTGTCTGGCATTATTGAGGAGTTAGCCAAGTATGATAAGCAAAGAAACCATAAGATAGGAATTACTATATCTTATGATTGATTGTCGCTGCTGTTTGAAATAAAAATATTAAAATAAAAATATAGTTACACTAAGGTAAAATGCCCTATGGATATAATTCGCATTATTTTTTCGATCTTAATACCACCATTAGGAGTTTTTCTTCAAGTGGGATTTGGTACAGACTTTTGGATCAATGTTTTACTAACCTTGCTGGGGTATTTTCCTGGTTTAATTCATGCTATCTATATTATTGCTAAAAAGTAAAACAATAAAACGTGAAGTAACAGTAGGCGATCGCTCTATGTATTTAGTCTGTATTTAGGTTTTCGCCTAAATGTTAAGAGTAATTAATAGTTTAGCTATTAAAAGTTGTTCTTTTTATTCTTTCAGCAACCAAAAACCAGCAAAAGATTCAACATTTGGGGATGATTGTACTGCTAAAAAGTGAACTCCATTGGCTTTTTGCTTGGCATTCTCAAAATCTTCTGCTTGCTTAACAATTTCTTGATTAGTTAAGTTAATTAACGTCCAGCTATCGCTTAAGCCAGTTTCCAAACGCAGTTGCGGACGAACAGATTTTTCAAGCTGAAGATAACCCATCTCCAACCCTGACATCCAGGCTGCTAAGGGAGTAGCGCGGGGAGAATAAATAATTAAGCCAGGAATCGCCATCTCAGCTTGAATATCTAACAGCGAGAGGGCAAAAGATTCTTGAAAAGCAATCTCCCAATCTTGCATATCATCAAAATCAGCAGCAGACAGACTAACAAAAGTCCATTTATCCCCGCGATCGCCTTTTACCGCATCTGGCAACGGAATGGCGTTTAAGGGAGGATACTGTACCGAAGCAGCGTTAGCCGTCTTGAGATCGAATCCTTCTGCTTGAGGATAAACATCAATCATTCTTTGGGCAAGCCACTGGTTTAAAGCATAGGTGCGACGACTGGGGACAGGGTTAACTCCTGCATCGTCACAGGCTTTGACAATCATGTTGTTCATCTGACGACGGAAAAAGAGAATTTTTTTGGGTGTGGTGCCAGATTTGGCGATCGCTTTTTCAATTGCTTCTCGTAGCCATAATGAATTTACGCTGGTACTCGGACAATATTCAGCGTATTTAAAGAGCGTAGCAGGCGATCGCTCTATACTGTTAGAACTTTCACAGATTAAAACTTCCCAAAGCTTTTTTCCTTGTTCATCTAATATAGGACGTGAATAAAAATCTAATTCCCAAACTGTATTACTCATATCCACCAACAAACCCTTGAAAATCGCATAATTAAACTTAGTTATTAGTTTACCTAGCTACGGGTCATCTTTTGGATGTGTCGCAATAATGGTAGGTAAATAAAATAGTTATTAGCAATGTAGGAATCAACATGATCGATTTATATACTTTTACTACCCCCAACGGTCGCAAAGCTTCTATCATGCTGGAAGAGGTTGGCTTAGATTACACGGTTCACAGTATAGATATTTCTAGGGGAGAACAGTTTACCCCTGAGTTTGTAGCTATTAATCCTAATAGTAAAATTCCCGCCATTGTCGATCGCGATGCCGAGTTGACGATCTTTGAATCGGGAGCAATTTTAATTTACTTAGCAGATAAGACAGGAAAATTGCTGTCTAGTGAAGTAAAACAGCGCTTTCAAACGATTGAGTGGTTAATGTTCCAAATGGGTAGCATTGGACCAATGTTTGGGCAGTATAACCATTTTAATAAGTATGCTCCTACCAAAATTCCTTATGCCATCGAGCGCTATCATAAAGAAACTTTAAGACTTTATGATGTTTTAAATAATCAATTAGCTAAAACAAAATATATCAGCGGTGATGATTATTCAATCGCCGACATCGCAATTTATCCCTGGGTAGCTGCTTTTGAGTTTATGGACTTAAGCTTAGATAATCATCCACAGTTGAAACATTGGCATGAAACCCTCAAACAACGTCCAGCCGTAGATAGAGGTATGCAAGTACCAGGGTAACTATAATCATACTAAATCCGTTCCAGATAGGTTGGTTAAAAAATTGAGTAACGAGTAATAAGTAATAAGTATTAGTTATTCTCATCTCATCACTAAATTTTTACGCAGAAATTAAACATTACCTTTGTCAAGCGGATTTAGTATCAATTCACAGTTGGCGATCGCTCATATTTCTGTTAACTGCAATTAATCTTCAGAAAATTTGTAACTGTTTAGATCGAGATACCTGTGGCAAGATAAAATTGAACTTTTTTGATTTAACCATAAATTACGACCATGACTGAGCCTTTTCACTTTCCCGACGGTAGAGTAGCTAATAATGCCCAAGACTTGTTAGAATTATGCGAGCAATACCCTGATGATGCTACTGGCTTTCTAGTTAGACAAGATCTAGAAAAATGGCTTGCTTATATTGGCGATTATGATGTTGCTGAATGTGCTGCCAATGCTCGTCAAATTGATGTTAGCGATCGCCAAAAATTAGAAGATTTTTTAAACAAGTGTCATTCTTTAACCGAACCCCAACCTGTTCCTTCTGCTGAGACTGAAACTAATCTCAAGGACAATCTCACCGCACCAGAATCAGCTTCAACTATGGCTGAACCTCCCCAAGAAATAGCTGAGGCCACTGTTGCTCAATCCGAAGCACTAGAAGCAGCAGAAACGGCCTTAGCCGAGGCAATACCACCCCAGAAGCCAACACCTGAGAAGTCAGCAACCAAGACTTCTGTAGATTCAAATGCTACTAATGGCGAGAGAAAACCTAGCTTCTTCCAGGTAGTTGCTAAATTTATTGTCAATATTCTTTATCGCAATAAAGCCTAGAATCAATGGTGAGCAAGTTATTAGTATTTAAGTACATTTAAGATTTGCTCACCTACAGCGTTTTTCACGTTAGTAGACCACAGTTATTAGAATGATTAGAAAAGGCTTAAAGCTTATGGCTTATAGCTGCGAGTTAATTAATTAAGAGCGTAGTCTATTCAATTGGAAACGGCTGTATCTGTAGGGATTTATATAGCGTTTAAACTTCTCGAGTTGTTGAAATTGTTATTCATTTGCTTATCCCTATTTATTTTTATTGTATCTTGGTCTTGAATTGTGTTTGATCGGTTATTTGTTATTTCTACTTAGGGCAAATCCGTGCTTCCCAATTAGTCAAATCTATTATCCAATTAACAAAGCCACAGGAAAGTTCTGGAAAATTTCGCCGACTGCCAAATTTTCTCCTACTATCGTTTGACAATCTATTAGATTATGCCAATTTTTATTGGTTAACTTAAGGCTAGTATTTTCCCACACTTCTACACCAAGGGGGAGTTGTCCTGGTTTAATAATTGCTGTTAAAAAGCGAGGCGCGATCGCCACAAGAATTTTATCTTCATGATTTCTGGCAAAAGCAATTATATGATTGCGATATTTTCCAGTAACTTCTATTGGTTGATAGTTACCGTTTAAGAATATTTCTGAATATTCTTTTCGAGCTTTTAGTAATTGATGAGTCAGAAAAAGTTTGATTTTGCCGTTTTCTTTAGTAGCAATTAGTTCTTTAATTAATTGTAGAATATCTTGCTTAATTTTTGCTTTAATGTCTTCTAAAAAATTTATTCGCTGTTGATAATCTATAGGGCGGCGATTATCGGGATCGACTAAACTTAATTCCCATAATTCTGCGCCTTGATATAAATCTGGAACGCCAGGAGCAGTATTTTTGATTAATACTTGAGCTAGAGAATTGTAAATTCCGTATTCAGCTATTTGTTTTTGAAAAGGTCGAAATTGTTGCCAAAAATCTGATTCTTTTGTTGATAAAATGCGCTCAATAAAGCTAAAAAACGCTTGTTCATATTCTTCATCGGGACGTAACCAAGCAGTATGAACTTTAGCTTCTCGCACTGCTTTTAAAATATAATCTTTTATTCTAGTAGGTAGATTAGCTAAGTCACTTTCGGCAAAAGGAAAAACACCCAACAGAGTCTGATAAAAGAAATATTCATCATTTGCATCGGGCATACTTTCTTGTTTGTGAACTTGATTAAGTTTACGCCATTCATTAACTTGCCGTGACCACTCTTGAGGAATTTCCGAAAGCACATTTAATCTAGCGCGTATATCTTCACCCCGTTTAGTATCGTGAGTAGCAGTTGTATTCATTCCCTGCTGCCAATTGTTAACTTTATTTTGATTGAATTGATGAAATAAACTTAACTCGATGCCGAAATGACTGGGATTTCCTCCCACTTCATTTAATGATAGTAATCGGTTATAAACATATAAAAGCGTATCTTCAACTCCCTTTGCCATTAAAGGTCCTGTTAATTGTTGCGATCGCATGACAAAATGCAGCCATTCTTCTCGTTGAGTTTTGCTGCGAAAATCTTCGTATTCTAAAAGTAATACTTTTTGGATAAAGTTAAATTCGTTAATTAACAAAGGAGCTTTTTTCTTGGCAGCTTTAATTGTTTCTTGGACATATTTTTGATCTACTTCAGTAACTCCATTAGCATCAATGTATGTTCGGTAAACAGGGAAAAGTACTAATACTTGGAATAAAGCTTGTCTTAAACCATAAATAGTAAAGTCACTTCCTGCTCTTGTATGGGAGGAAATTCTTTTAAGAATTTGAGTTAGATTTTCTAGATCTCCTGCTAAATTTTTTGATAAAATTAAGCCTTTTTTTTCGCAAACTAAATCTTTATAAGTGGTTTTTAAACCAGTAAAATGAGTATAAATATTATCAAACTCCTGTTCGCTTTCTGGATTACAAAACAAGCCATTGACATAATTTAGGAATTCATATCCACTTGTACCTTGTATTTGCCAACTTGCAGGTAAATCTTCGCTTAATTCGAGAATTTTTTCCACTGTAATATACGTATCTCCTAACTTTTCTCTCAATCTAGTTAGATATTCAGCAGGATTATATAGGCCATCTATATGATCGATACGTACTCCCGTAAATTGATTTTCCCTAACTAACCGACTAATTAACTCGTGAGTTTGATTGAATACTTTTAATTCTTCTACTTTTACAGAAATCAACTCATTAACTGTAAAGAATCGACGGTAATTAATTTCCTCTGCACCAACTTTCCAAAAAGACAAACGATAAAATTGCTCGGCTAGCAGCTTGTCTAATAGATTAAAACTTTCAGCATTACCAACTTCACCATTAAATTCTTTGAGGTTGTTCTGGATAAATTTTTCTACGCTAGGATTTTGGATATAGGTTTCCCAAAGCAGACTTTTAATAAATTTTAATTGATCGTACCGTTCTCTTTCCTTAGTTTCTTCAGAAATATTTCTTAATAAATATAAAATTCCTAAAAATTTAATAAAATCTTGGTGTTGGCGACCTATTTCTCGTGTTAAAGTACCTAAATTATGAGTGATAAAAGTTATATAAGACTCGATTCTAATTGGTAGTTCTAAGCCAAAATAATTAACTACTAAGCCTTGTTCTTGATAGTCAAGTTTTATTTCACCTCTTTCTAAACAATTACCGTAAAAATCTCCTAACAAAGGAGCAAGTATTCGCTCGTCCATTTCTTCATAAGTTTGATTCCAATGAACATCAAAGAAATCAAAAAATTCTGAATCTTTACCATGTTCTAGAACATCCATTAACCACAAATTTTGGCTATCATAAGCCATATGATTTGGTACAATATCTTGCAGCCAGCCCATTTTATGAGCCTGAACCTGAGCAATTAAATCACTAAAGTCCGACTCGGTTCCTAGTTCTGGATTAAAGATAGTTGGGTCTACTACATCATAACCATGAGTACTTCCCTGACAAGCTTTAAAAATAGGTGAAGCATAAATATCCCCAATACCTAAATTGGCTAAATAAGCAATAATTTCTTGAGCATGTTTAAAATTAAAATCGGCATGAAATTGAATTCTATAGGTAGCTGTGGGAATATGCATAATTAAAGGTTAAAGTCAGAGGTCAAAATCGGAATAAGTAAACACCCTACCCTTATAAGAACAAGAATTAGAGGTCAGGACAGGAGATTAAAACAATTGAAAATTACTAAAATTTATTGCTGATAAACTACAAAACTATGTGGCTTAATTGATAATTGTTGTTCTTTTGTTTCAATCTTTTCAGGTAAGTTTGAACCACTTCCCATCCATTTAGTTTCACTAGAGTCTAATATTTTCTGCCATTTTCCTCTTAGAACAACATTTTTTAACTCAACATTTTGATCGTTAAAATTAAATATACTAAATATTTGACTATCATTTTGCCAGCGATGTAATGTAATAAGGCGATCGCTTTCTTCAGCAGTAACCTGTAAATTCTGCTTATCGAGTTTTTTTAAAGCAGGAATAGTTTTTCGTAGGTTAATTAATTGTTGATAAAATTGCCATAAAACTTGATGTTTCTCTTCGTTTTTTTGCTGCCAATTAATTTTTGACAAATTAAAAGCTTGAGTACTTTGAGGATCGATATATTCTCCCTCCAGATGAAAATCGGTAAATTCTTGTTTTCTACCTTCACGTACTGCTGCAACTAAATCTGGATCTTCATGACTAACAAAATAAAGAAAAGGAGATTCTTCTCCATATTCCTGTCCCATAAATAACAAAGGAATATAAGGAGACAACAATAAAGCACCCGCAGCTAATTTTACCGCTTCAAAATCAATCAAGTCAGATAAACGTTCGCCTAACATTCGATTGCCAATTTGATCGTGATTTTGAATGCAAACTACAAATTGCCAAGCAGGGCGATCGCCTATAACATTACCATGATATCTTTTACGAAACTGGGAATATTGCCAATCATAAACAAAAGTATTTTGATAAGCTTTAGCTAGTTGTTGGCAAGTGCCAAAATCTACATAATATCCCCCCGACTCTTTAGTCAAGACTGTACGCAGGGAATGGTGAAAATCATCACTCCATTGAGCATCCAGTCCATATCCGCCTAGTTCTCGTGGACGAATTATGCGCACATCATTACGGTCACTTTCGGCAATTAAATAAAATTTTTTACCTACTTGGTGAGAAAATTCCTCTACCTTTTCCGCCATCTCTTGCAGGATATGCTTTGCCCCCGCATCGTAAATAGCCTGAATTGCATCTAGACGCAGTCCGTCAATGTGATAAATTTCCAGCCAATACAGAACATTTTCACTAAAATAATTTCGTACCCCATCACTATAGGCATTATCAAAATTAATTGCATCTCCCCAGGGAGTTTGATAAGTATGCGTGAAATAGGGAGCGTAATGAGCCATATAATTACCTTCTGGCCCAAAATGATTGTAGACTACATCTAAAATTACTGCTATTCCCTGCTGGTGTGCCTCATCGACTAATTGCTTTAAATCTTCTGGTCTACCGTAAGAATTCTGTACCGCATAAGAATATACCCCATCATAACCCCAATTGCGATCGCCAGGAAATTGAGCTATAGGCATTAGTTCAATAGTGTTGACTCCCAACTCTACTAAGTCTGACAAACGAGGAATAATTGCCTTAAAAGTCCCTTCAGGAGTAAAAGTGCCAACGTGCAGTTCATAAATAATCATCTCTTCTAAAGGAATACCAGTCCATTGAGAATCCTGCCAACTAGTATTATTGTGGTCGATAACTGCTGATGCTTCGTGAACCCCTTGTGGTTGAAAATGTGAAGCGGGATCTGGTCTATCCACTGAGTCTTCAAGTTGATAATAGTAAAGCGTACCAGGGTCAATATTTTCGGCTTTAAGATACCAGTAACCCTGTTCCTGCTTGGTCATTGTTAGCAACTTTTCTTCAGGGGAAACAAGATGTACGGCTACTTTTTCTTTTAAAGGCGACCAAAGAGTAAACTCGCAAACATTATTACCCAGATATTGAGAACCAACTTTCATATTTATCTAGTTGCTGTCTAATGATGTGATCATATGGGAATCTTGGTTATTTGTATCCCTGTCTGATTTTTACCATTATTAATTTGCGATCCCTTCTATCTAAAGAAAGGTTTGTAATCAAGACTTTTCCTAGACGATTTAATTAAATTGTTAAACGAAAAGTATTGGGTTTGTAGTTTGTGTTGATTTTTGTGTTGATTGTAGATAGTTAAAATGTACTGAATTTATCTCAAGCTAATTCTTTATTCGCACTCAAATTTTGCTGCTTCTGTTTCTACTACGGCAGAGGATTGAGGTTGAACCATGACTTCTGCTAAATCATCAAGCTGTAATAGTTTTCCAGCTTCGTTAGCAGCCAAAGGACGACCGAACCAATACCCTTGCATATAATGGCAGTTTAAACTGCGCAACAATTCTACCTGTTCTTGAGTTTCTACTCCTTCCGCAACTACCCTGAGATCGAAACCCTTTCCTATTTGGATAAGTGCGTTGACCAGTGCCAAATCTTGAGGACTATTGGTAAGCTGCTGAACTAAAGCGCGGTCTATTTTCAGACTGTCGAGGGGAATTTGCTTGAGATAGTCTAGAGCTAAAAAGCCACTGGTGAATCCATCTACAGCAATTTTGACTCCTAAAGACTTTAATTGATTAATTAGATGTCGACTGTGGTCGATATTATCCATCAAGGTTGCAGTACTAACTTCTAGCTCTAACAAACTAGCATCAAGATCTGTTTCTGATAGTATTTCAGCAATTGTTTGTGCAAGATCTGACTGTTGAAATTGAACTAAAGAAAGACTAACAATCATTTTTGCCACAGGCATTGCTTGGGTTTGCCATTGCTTATTTTGTAGACAAGCAGTACGAATTGTCCATTCGCCAATTGGCACAATGAGCTTAGTTTTTTCAGCTATTCTCATAAAGTTGCCTGGTGCGACTAAACCTAATTCGGGATGTTTCCACCGCAGCAAAGCTTCGATAGCTTCCATTTTGCCACTATTAATGTTGATTTGTGGTTGATAGTAAAGCTCAAATTCTTCTTGTTCTAAAGCCTGCTCCAATAAGCTTTCTAACTCTAATGCAACTAGTGCTTGTGAGTTCATCGCATCATCATAAAACTGGTAATCAATTTTATTGTTGCTAGCTCGTTCAAGAGCAGTATGAGCATTAGCTATTAAAATTTCAGGCTCGGCTCCGTCTTGAGGATAGACGGCAATCCCTGTAACACTGGTGATCGAGGCTTTAGTTTTACCAAGAGTAAAAGACTGATGAGTTGATTGATTGACTCGTTGCGTAATTTTAGTTACCTCTTCAATATCACTGACTTGTGGTAACAACAAAGCGAATTTATCTTCATGCCAACGAATTATCGTATCTCCTGAGCGCAAACAAGTGTCTAATCTTTTTTCTAAAGCTAATAATAATTTTTCGTAGTTTTTCTCACCAATACTCACATTTATGTCGGGAAGAAAATCTAGTTTACAAAATAATACAGCTAATAATTTTTGACTTCTTTTGGCATTAGCGATCGCTGTTAATAGCTGCTGATTAAATAACTCTCTTTTGAATAATTCAGTTGATGCTTGTTCAACAGTATTTAGAGCAGTTTTTGACTCTAAAGTACGAATAATTAGACAAATACTTGCTTCTGATTCAAATTTGACAATACTTATTTTTACTTGAGTAGGAATTAAATTACTGTTTTTATGCCGTAGGGAGTATTCTCCTTCAAAATTATTATTTTCGGCAATTATGTTTTTAATTACTAAAGCAAACTTTTCTGATTGTTCTACTAATTGATAGATATTCATCTGTAATAATTCAGCAGCAGAATATCCTAAGATTTTGCTAGTAGCGTGATTTGCTTCAATAATCTGTTTGGTAGCAGATTCAACTAGAATGATTCCTTCAGAAATTTGCTCACTGATACGACTATAAAAAGTTTTAACCTGCTGTAATTCTTGCTCGACAATCTTTTGCTGACTAATATTAGTCAGATAACTCCTAATTACTCTTTTCTCTGGTAGATAATAAGCTGTTTGCTGAAAAGTTTCTTGATTGATGGTAACTTCACGATTAATAATGTTGTCATGTCCCTGATGATATTGAGAAATCAAGTTGTCTAAGAGGGGATGATTTAATTTACGATGATAAATATCTTGAAAGTTAATTATTCCAGCAGAATTAATGTAGGTAATATTGCCATAAAGATCGCTTTCAATTATTGGTTGAGGACTTAATTCGGCTAATGTCAGCTGTAAAGAATTATCTATTGGCTTTTCAGTTTTTTGAGGTGTTTGTTGTTCTGAAGATACAACTGTTTCTTTATTGACCAAAGTATCTCGCACAATTACAGGAGCAGCTATAGGAGCAAGAGGTACTAAATTTTCATCTAATGGCGCATCATCTAGCAATGGCTCGGTGGAGATTTTATACCTTACTGAGGCATCAGCACTAAAATGAACTATATCTCCAGACTGTAATTCATGAACTAAAGCTTTCTTACCATTAATATAAATACCATTTCTACTTCTATTTCCTTGTAAATCCCCATCCAAAATCCAATAAGAACATTGATTAGTTTTCAGGTCTGTTCTTCTAAGTACAGTGGCATGATTGCGAGAAGTTTTCTGACAAGAAAGAACAATATCATTACTAGAATGACGACCAATAGAATAGGTGGCAGCATCAAGCTCAATTTCTCTAACAAAAGATGGATCTTCAATTACTAATATATGGTGTATTTGCTCTAAATCCATTTTTTGAATTTGATTATAATTGGTATTCATATTGTTCTGATTGACCTGGAAAATTAATCTTTATCAATATTTTGCTGGTTAGACAACTTGAATAGTTAATAGTTAGAATCTAAATAATAGAGATTTATGAACAATTTAAGAATAAAAAGAAGTTTAGATCGCAATAAAGCTCTAATATTGCTAATTTAACTGAGATTATGTTTAATTTTATTGTTCCCTAAAGTAGATCTAAAGTATCAGTACAATAAAATTATGGCTTGAATCAAAATACGTCAAGACCTAGGCGGGAATTGAAGTTATTGGCAATCTCTTTTAGTTTAAGCCCTACTCTTGGGTATAGGCTTAATTGACCTACCCTAATGAATAGATTAACTAAGAAAATTCAAAGATTAGTAAAATTGCGGTTAGACAATTCTTGATCAGCAACCTAGGCTGGAATAAATAAAATAAATTGTTAATTCATGTTAGCAAGGGTTTGGAGTGCAGCGATCGCTGGTATTGATGCCATCAAGGTGGGAGTAGAAGTTGATGTTTCGGGTGGTTTGCCTAAAATCATCGTTGTGGGTTTGCCCGATGTGGCAATTCAAGAATCGAGAGAAAGAGTAAAAGCAGCCTTGAAAAACGCCAACTTTGTCTTTCCCGTCAGGAAAATTGTGATCAATTTAACTCCTGCGGATCTACGCAAAGAAGGTCCTTGTTTTGATCTGCCGATCAGCGTTGGCATTCTCGCTGCCTCAGAACAGGTCGATCCCCAATTATTGGGCGATTATCTATTTTACGGCGAAGTTTCCCTGGATGGTACCCTGAGAGCTGTCTCAGGAGTTTTACCGATCGCTGCTGCGGCCTCAAAAATGGGTATTGCAGGACTTATTCTGCCCTTGGGGAATGCTCAAGAAGCAGCAGTAGTTAATGATATCAAGGTTTATGGATTTGCTAATATTGGACAGGTTGCCGACTTTCTCAATCAGCCAGATAAATATCAGCCTGTAATTGCCGAAAATCCTTTAACCAAAAAGCGATCGCTTACTCACATTCCCAATCTCAAAGACGTAAAAGGGCAAATTCAGGCTCGACGCGCCTTAGAAATTGCCGCAGCAGGGGGACACAATTTGATCCTGATTGGGCCACCAGGTAGCGGAAAAACGATGCTAGCTCAACGTCTTCCAGGAATTCTCCCCAATCTTTCTTTCGATGAAGCTTTAGAAGTTTCTCAAATCCACTCCGTTGCAGGACTATTAAAAGATCGTGGTGAACTAGTTACCGAAAGACCGTTTCGCAGTCCTCATCATTCCGCTTCAGGCCCCTCGCTGGTTGGAGGTGGTACTTATCCTCGTCCTGGTGAAATATCTTTGGCTCATAAAGGCATACTTTTTTTGGACGAACTCACTGAATTTAAGCGTAATGTTTTAGAATATCTGCGCCAGCCTCTAGAAGATGGACAGGTGACCATTTCTCGCACCCGTCAATCGGTAATTTTTCCCGCTCAATTTACCTTAGTTGCCAGCACTAATCCTTGTCCCTGTGGTTATTTTGGCGATCCCATTCAGCAATGTACCTGTTCCTCGCGCCAACGGGAAAATTACTGGGCGAAGCTATCTGGGCCTTTAATAGACAGGATCGATCTGCAAGTAGCAGCAAACCGTCTCAAACCAGAAGAAATGACCAGACAAACGACAGGAGAAGACTCAGCAATAGTCAGAAAAAGAGTTGTCACTGCCCGTAAGCTAGCCGAAATACGTTTTGCGAGTGAACCAGGAATAAGTTGTAATGCGGAAATGCGATCCCATCACCTAAAAGAGTTTTGTATTTTAGATGATGCTAGCCGTAATCTCTTAGAAGGAGCAATTAGGAAGCTGGGATTATCTGCAAGAGCAATGGATCGAGTGTTGAAAGTATCTCGCACGATTGCTGATTTAGCAGGCGATCGCGATTTGCAAAGTAATCATTTAGCCGAAGCAATTCAATACCGCACTATAGACCGAATGCAATAAAATAAACCCAGAATCAGGATAAATAGTAACCATAACCACAGTTGATTTTGCTTAACTAATAGAGTATTGAAGCATTACTTAGTTGACTAAACAAGATGGAAATAGGTGTTCCCAAAGAAATTAAAGACCAAGAATTTCGTGTAGGCTTAACCCCTAATAGTGTCCAAGCATTATCCAAAAATCATACAGTGTTTGTCGAGACCAATGCGGGCAAAGGTTCTGGCTTTAGCGATCGCCAATATCAGCAGGCAGGAGCAAAGATTATTGCTGACGCTGCCGAAGTTTGGTCTAAAGAAATGGTGGTCAAAGTTAAAGAACCTTTAAACAGTGAATATCACTATCTACAACCAGATCAACTGCTGTTTACCTATCTTCATCTAGCAGCAGACCGTTCTTTAACCGAAGCCTTAGTTAATTCTGGCACAACGGCGATCGCCTATGAAACTGTAGAGTTAGATAATGGGATGTTGCCCCTGCTAACTCCCATGAGCATTATTGCAGGACGTTTATCAGTACAGTTCGGCGCTAGATATTTGGAAAAGCAGCAGGGTGGTAGAGGAGTATTGCTGGGAGGAGTTCCTGGAGTAAGTCCTGGTCAAGTTGTCATTCTTGGTGGTGGTGTTGTGGGTACTGAAGCAGCTAAAATTGCCGTTGGGATGGGGGCAAAAGTCCAAATTATTGATATCAACGTCGAACGTCTCGGTTATTTAGAAAGTTTATTTGGTTCACGAGTAGAGTTACTGTACAGTACCACTGCTCAAATAGAACAGGCAGTTAAAGACGCAGATTTATTAATTGGTGCAGTGCTGGTAGTGGGTAAAAAAGCCCCTACTTTAGTCTCTCGTCGGTTGGTTGCTCAGATGCGCCCAGGTTCGGTAATTATTGATGTGGCAGTCGATCAGGGGGGCTGTATTGAAACCCTGCGTCCAACCTCTCATACTCAGCCAACTTATGAAGAAGAGGGGGTAGTTCATTTTGGTGTACCCAATATGCCTGGTGCTGTTCCCGGGACAGCTACTCAAGCTTTAAACAACAGTACCTTACCCTATGTATTGCAGCTAGCAAATCACGGTCTAGCAGCTTTAGCCCAAAATCAGGTTTTAGCCAAAGGATTAAATATTAAACAAGGGCAAATTATTTATCCCGCAGTACAGGAAGTTTTTGCCGATTTAGTTTAAACAAGATCAAGACATCCAGGAAAAAGATAAAATAAACAATTATCATCTTATAGCAACTGGAGCGATCGCGAGTGATAGCAAAACCAGACTGGTTAAGAGTCAAAGCACCTCAATTAGAAAGAGTTGGCACGGTTAAAGAAATTCTGCGCGACTTGTCCTTAAATACTGTCTGCGAAGAGGCATCATGCCCCAATATTGGAGAATGTTTTAGCGTTGGCACAGCGACTTTTCTGATTATGGGACCTGCCTGTACTCGCGCTTGTCCCTATTGTGATATCGATTTTGAGAAAAAACCCCAGGCTCTAGATCCTTTTGAGCCATTACAGTTAGCTGAGGCAGTGCGCCGTCTTAACCTTAATCATGTAGTTATTACCTCGGTCAATCGAGATGATTTATCTGATGGGGGTGCATCGCAGTTTGTGCGCTGCATTGAGTCAGTTAGAAAGGTATCACCCCAAACTACCATTGAATTGTTAATTCCCGATTTATGTGGCAACTGGGATGCTTTAGAGATGATCTTGGCGGCGCAACCTGATGTCTTAAATCACAACACCGAGACTATCCCCCGACTCTATCAACGAGTACGCCCTCAAGGAAATTATCAGCGATCGCTAGAACTATTACAACAGGCACGTAAAATTGCTCCTTGGGTATACACCAAATCTGGCATTATGGTGGGCTTAAGCGAAACCGATCAAGAAGTACGAGCGGTAATTCAAGACTTGCGAGATGTAGACTGCGATATTTTGACCATTGGACAATATCTTCAGCCCTCTCAAAAACATTTAAGTGTCAAAGATTTTATTATTCCAGAACAGTTCCAGGCCTGGCAAGAGTTTGGTGAATCAATTGGCTTTTTACAAGTAGTTTCAAGCCCCCTAACTCGTAGTTCCTATCATGCAGAACAGGTGAGAGCCTTGATCCAGCTTTATCCTCGTCAAAAGCCCAAGATTACGCCAGTATAATTACTGACAATAAACTCAATATTTTCTGACTTAGAACCGCAAATCAACCAGCGGTTTCATTTTTTCGGCTTGTTCTAGAAATTTACTTAAAACTGCGCTTCATTCTATATCTACAGAGCATTTCACGCTTTTATATCGCCAGTTTCATGAGGCAATTTTATTAAAAGTTATGTAAAGAAATGTAAATTCTAGCAATTACGGGAACTTTTAGCTAAACAGATCCTTCCACACACCATAAGCAATATTTAACAGCTTCCTTGATATTTAGGTGATCGATAAAACAGCTAATTAGCCGTAAGATCACGCAAAAAAGTTCCGAGCAACTGAAAACAGCCAAATAATACTTCAGTTTGTGTTCATTTTTAAAATGAATTGGGCAATCTATTTAAAGAGGAAGTCACGTCAACAACCTTCACTTGAGTCGTCATTACTAATGATCCCTATGCTTGCTAATTCTTCGTACATTGAAACCGACGAAAACAATACTTCTCCCGACATCGATCTAAATTTGGACGCTGATATCGATCTAGACAAAGATAGTCCTGATAAATTTAGCGAAGAACTTGTTGAACTAGATTTAGATAGTGCCGATCCTGATGTGATCGCTCGTCGAGGCAGTCGTACTACTACCGATTTAGTTAGACTATACCTTCAAGAAATTGGCAGAGTTCCCCTCTTAGAGCGAGATGAAGAAGTTTCTGAAGCTCAAAAAGTGCAGCGCCATATTAATATCATAGAAGAACGAGCTAAGGCTGCTGAGACAGGCAATGCTGTTTTACAAGAATTTATTCAGTTAGTAGATGTCCACGATCGCTTAGTAACTCAGCTTAGTCATCGTCCTTCAATTAAAAGATGGGCAATGACGGTAGGGATGGAAATTCCTGTCCTCAAAGAAAAATTAGCGGTAGGGAAACAAGCTTGGGCCGAAGTAATCAACTGTGATGTCAAGGAATTAGATAAAATTCAAAAGAATGGTATTCATGCTAAGGAACACATGATTAAGGCGAATCTACGCCTAGTTGTTTCTGTGGCTAAAAAGTATCAAAATCGTGGTTTAGAATTGCTCGACCTAATTCAAGAAGGAACTCTTGGTTTAGAAAGGGCAGTGGAAAAGTTTGATCCCACTAAAGGTTATCGTTTTAGTACCTATGCCTACTGGTGGATTCGTCAGGGTATCACCAGAGCGATCGCCACGCAAAGCCGAACTATTCGCCTGCCTGTCCACATCACGGAAAAGCTCAACAAGATTAAAA
>NZ_PVWF01000093.1 GCF_003003995.1 Pleurocapsa sp. CCALA 161
TTCAGCCTATCTTTTTTGGCTACTTGTCTCAAATCCTTTTCTTTTCTGAGCTTTAGCCTATATTGTCACCCCGCTAGAGCAACTAGTTAATGACACAGAGATTCTTAATTTACTAAATCTTGAAGGGATTAAACCTACCAGCTTGAAAGCTTCTTTATCAGCTTTGCTTTTGAGAACGCAAGTAAAGTAGAGATCGGTATAGTTTAACTATTTTTTTGACGCTAAAAAACCAGAAATATTTATTTGAGAGGGATGTCAGGGAACTCTATAACTGTAGACTGTTTTCGTTTATTAAAGGTTATTTATCAATGAACTGCTTTCAAATAATCAAGTCCATTCTCGACGAAGAATACGATCAAATTTCAGGAAATGAAGTTGAAAAAGACGAACAAATTAACGATAAATTAAAACAACTTCGCCAAGAGTATACTCAACTCTTAAACGGACATAATATATCTTACAACAATCACATTACTAGATTTGCTTATATTTATGCTTATGTCACATCTCATGCCAATTTAGTATGTACTCTTATTGAAAAGAATAGTGAGTTAAATAGTATCTTTGATAAAGAAAAAGTAAAAGTAGCTTGCATTGGCGGAGGTCCTGGTAGCGATTTTTTGGGTATCCTCAAGTATCTTATGACCAATCAAAAGAAACCTGACATAAAATTCCAAATTTGCGATCAAGAGAAGGCATGGGCGGAATCTTGGAGTGATGTTGATGATAAAGTTGAGCGAACATTTAATACATCAACTTCCTATCTACCACTTGATGTAACTAATTCTAATGACTGGAAAAATCACCAAAAATATTTTCAGTCCGATCTTTTTACGATGATTTACTTTATGTCAGAATTAGTGGCATTACGCGATTTGGCAAACCAATACTTTGTAAATTTATTCAGTCAAGCAAAATCAGGCTCACTTTTCTTATTTGTTGATAATAATAATCCTGAATTTTATGATTGGTTTGACGAGTTAGCTAAAACGCATAATATAGACATTATCAAAAGCCAAGAAGATAGGATAACAGTACCTTTTGAGGAAGAGAAGTCTGATTTGGGCAAATATTATGTCAAATTTGACTCGCCAAAACTTACAGCTAATGTTGCATATCGTATTGGACAAAAAAAATAAATATCAAAGTAGGGGGATTTAATGGTAAACAATTAAGTACATAGTAAAAATATACTATTATGAACCAATTAGAACTCTTTTCCCCATTTGAAAGCAATGAAGCTCAAAATTTTGAGCTTCCAGATGGCAATCTAATCTTTTATCCTGCTGCTTTTACTACAGTAGAAGCAGATCGGTTCTTGAAAAACTTGAAACAGGAAACTTTCTGGCAGCAAGATAATATCAAAATGTATGGAAAAGAGATTCCTTTACCTCGGCTAACTGCCTGGTATGGGGATTCAGGGCGAAACTATACTTACTCAGGAATAGCGATGAATCCACATCCCTGGAATTCGACTCTGCGGGAAGTTAAGCAAAGAGTCGAACAGTTATCTCAGGTCAGTTTTAACTCAGTTTTGCTAAACCTGTATCGCACAGGCAGCGACAGTGTGAACTGGCACTCAGATGATGAACCAGAATTAACTCCAGGTCAGACTATTGCTTCGGTTAGTTTTGGTGGTACTCGTCGGTTTGTGATGAAACATAAAACTAAAACCGAGGTAGACAAATTTGAGCTTAAGCTAACTCATGGCAGTGTGTTGCTGATGCGAGGAGAAACTCAACAGCACTGGATACATCAAGTTCCAAAAACTAAAAAGAAGGTTAATTCTAGAATTAACCTCACATTTCGAGTCATTCGTTAATTAAATAAAGCATTAAGCTTGACGATGCGATCGCCTTCCCTCCCCAATAAAACTAAAATAGAAAAATGATTTACTCGCCAACTCATGAGTATCATCCAACTTGTCAGCATCAATCAATACACATTGGCAATCTACTATATGCCCTAAAGGACTCCTAAAGGATAAGCTTCGCAAATAGCTTCGCGTCGCGGAGCGGTATCCGTGATAAACACCTCATACGACTGCTACAAATATTCCATCATTGATGACTATGGCACTGTCTACGAACCAGATGATATCTTCTACACAAGGGTCGCAGCAGAACGTGAGGGTGAAGAGACTATTGATACAGTTTCTAATTAGGTTTGTAGAGCGATCGCACTTACCACAACGACAACTGACCTTCACTTACGCTGCTATACCGCCCCCGATGTAAATTTAGATGGCAAGCAGCACAAACAGATAGCAGATTCGATAGTCGATTATCCTCGGTGTCATGATTTTTATGATGCACCTGTAGAATGTCAGCCGTCCACTCCGAACGAGTTAAATTATTTGGTCTTGACCCTGGCTTGTAGCATTTCTTGCCACAACATTGGCACTGCCACTGGGCAGCTTCTTTGACTTCTAATGCTAGACTGTTCCAATTATCGGGGTAAAGATGAGGATTTACAGGCATTTTATTCGGCATCGCCATAACTGAATTCATCTTATCGCAGAGTGGCGATTGCGCGACGCGAAGCTATATGCCCTAAAGGCATCGCCTTAATGACTTATCCCAAATCTTTGATTGAGTAGTTCATCCAATTCCTCCACCCAAAAGGGGTTCTTCTTCTAATCTAAAGGGGCTAGAGTCTTGACTAGAGGCTGGTTTAGCAAACCAAGCATCATTTCGCATTTGCTGAATCGAGTCTGCTGCTCTGACCGAAGCTTTATCAATCTGTTTTACTTTAGTCAAGAGATAGTCAAAATCCAAGATAGCAGACTGATTACCATCGATTCGTTCTCTAGCAGAAAGACTACAATACCAGTCCGCAAGACAAGTATTAACCACATCTGAAATTTCTACAGGGGTACATTCTTCTGCTTCGTCAATCAATTCTACCCATTGCTCGAATGTCCAGGGAGTATTTTCTACTGATTTGGGACTTGGATTAGTAAACTGATCGGGAAAACATTGAGCTAGATAAATATTGAAAATATCAAAAATCGCTCCTCGATGGGGCAGATCGAGCATCCAAATTCCACCATCATCAAATCGACGTAACAATTCAGTTGGCAGCAGGTTGATACGGTTGACTGTAGCAATAGTCAAGACTGGAGACGTATGCTCCTGCATCCAGGTCAGGAATTTTTGCACAATTCGTCTAGCTGGCCCTCCAGATTCCCAATCTGCTAAACCTTTGTCCCAGTCATCCAGAAAGAGAATGACTTTACCCATACTGTCTGCTAGTTCTAAAAGTAGGGAAACAATGCGATCTGGATTTTCCGCTCCTAAAATATCGCCAAAGCTCATGCCCATTAAGGTATAGCCCAAAACTTTAGCAGTCATTTTAGCCGTTAAACTCTTCCCCGTACCTGGAGGACCAACAAATAACATTGCCTTGGGGGGCTTCAATCCGTATCGGGCAGCTAATGGTTCGTTGAGCTTGACTAATTTGTCAAACAAGAATTTGTTGAGGATATCATTACCACCAATACGAGGGATATCTGGATTGCTAAAATATTCTAAGTTTAGTCCGCTATTGTTGAGTATGTGGTCTTTTAATTCAATAAATCGTTGAGTTAGGGAGGTTAGGGAATCAGAATTTATTTCTGATGGTACACCTAGAAACTGTTCTAACTCATGATCAATGTCTCCCCAAGCTAGTCCTTGACAAGCAGAGATTAGCTTAATTGGGGGTTGATGGCTCAATTTAGTTTCTAGAGTTCGAGCAATTTCAACTCCTGTTGGCAATCCGATTTGAATTTGTTCTGTTTTGAGTCTTAGCTTAGGACTAAGTTGAATCCATTCCCCCAACAAAATTATCTTGATCCCTAGTTGAAATTTGAGACGATTGACACAGTTAAAGATTTGAGATTCTCTAACAGAACGTTCGATAGGAGTTAAATGCTCAAAATCGAGAAGATTATCGAAAATATATAATCCTGGGGAGAGTTTTTTCTGCTGTACTATTGCTAAAGGATTGCTACAGTCTTGTAAAGGATAACCGTATTTAAGTTGGTCTTGTTCCAAACTTAATTTGACAATGAAGACAAAACCATTATTCCAATAGTAAACAGGATAACTGTCGCTGCTTTGAGACAAGACTAGTTGTTTTAAGACCAGTTCGTAATCACTAGGATAAAGTTGTAGTGTGGTTAAGGGAGAGTCGTGTTTGAGGGCAATTTGCTCGGCAAGCATGATCATGGCTAATAGATTCGGATTTTATTAGTTTGCCCATTTGTGCTATGTAAGTGAACGGCTATTGTTTGGTTTGATAATCAGAATTGTTGATTAGAACAATATAGCCCTGGCGGGCTTTAGTAGGTGAATTAATTTTAGTAGTGATGTTTAACACTATCAAATTATTTCAACTAATCGTTTAGTCTAATACTACAAGAATGCTATGAATAATATTCAATCCCAATCTCAGCCTGCTCCAATGCCCCAACAGGTTCAGCAACCTATGGGTTATACACCTCAACAGGTTCAACAACCTATGAGTTATACACCTCAACAGGTTCAGCAACCTGCACCAATGCCTCAAGCACAAGGACAGAATGTCAACTTCTACGGTGTCGAAATTAGTCCTCAAGAATCACAATTACTTAATCAATTGTACATTGGTATCAACAGTAACTTGGGCATACAATTGAGTGAATCCTCGACCGTCTTCAAAAGTCTATATTTTGGTTGTAGGGATATGTTTAAGACCTTATATGTCAACCAAATATCTAATGAAAGAGGTTCAAGACCGACAACTCCTGACTATGAAAAGGCACAACAAGTCTTTGAGCAAGTGTTTGGTTCAGTAGCTCAACCAAAAGTGAACGAAAGAACGCTTTGTTTAACGATGAAAGCTTTTGCTCCTAGTATGCTACCCGATCCAGTTCCAGGGGAAAGACCTCATGTCACCATCATGGAATATATTCTTGACCTCAACTGGCACAGCCAAAATGTGCGTCAAAATAGCAACACTATCAACCGTAGTAATAACGGTAACGGCATTGATACTAATAATGCTAATACTAATCCTTATGCGGTTGGTAACGCTCAGTCTAAAGCAGCAGCAGCAGTAGGATTTATACCACAACAACAGGTTCAACAACCTATGAGTTATGCGCCTCAGCAGGTTCAACAACCAGTAGGATTTGTACCACAACAACAGGTTCAACAGCCTACGGGTTATGCACCTCAACAGGCAGCACAAGCTGTAATCGCAAGTATGCCAGCTTACGCTCAACTCTAATCAATTGGACGCAATGTAAGACAACCCAGAGGGCGTAAGTCAACTATTGTTGCTGTTGCGAATGAATTTGGAAGCCAGCACTCTACCCGATAGGGTTAGTGTCTGGTAGTTCACGACAACAAAGAACTAGATTATCTGGTTCTTTTTTTTTGCTTTCAATTTCCCAAAGCAGTCCATTGTAGAGAAAAATAGAAATCGATTGCCACATCAATTTAGATACTACTAAAAGCGAGATAGCTAAAGAATTCAAATGTGCTGAGGTAGCATTCAATCGTTCGAGATTTAATATTGCTCCATCTCAGAATATTACCGTCGTCATTAAGATAGGCGATAATCATGAAGGTGTAGAAATGCGTTGGGGTTTAATTCCCAGTTGGGTTAAAAGTTTGGATACTTGGAAGAATAATCTAATCAATGCCCGTGTAGAAACCATTGAACAAAAACCTAGTTTTAGAGATAGCTTTAAGAAATATCCTTGTCTAATTCCCGTGTCGGGATTTTATGAATGGGATAAAAAGAAACAACCTTACTACTTTCACCAAGACAAATCATTGTTGGCGCGTCTTACGAAATATCCTCAACGGGGCGGTCGTCACGAGCTTCTGGGGTTTCCCCAGAAGACGAGACCTTGGGAACCCCCGCGCCGCGAAGCAAGTCCTTTAGGGCAACGGATTTTCGTGTTAGCTGGGATCTGGTCAGCTTGCACTTACCCAGAAACAGATGAAAAGCTTTTATCCTGTACAATCTTAACCACCCAAGCCAAGGGAAACATTACCGAGATTCATCACAGAATGCCTGTCGTTATTCCTCCAGAATATTACGACCTTTGGCTTGAGAATGTCGGAAACAGAAAAGAACTATTAGAAGCTTTGCCCGAAATCGAATTGCAGCTATATCCAGTGAGTAAAACGGTTAACAGCCCGAAAAATGATACACCAGACTGTATAGTGCCAATTAAATGACATCAGGTATTTTCAAGCCGAGTAATAAACAGATCGCCCTAGTCGGCAAACCCGTCGTGGTACTTTCCAATAACGATGGTTGTCCTAAAGGACGACGCGAAGCTAGTGCTTTAGCATACCGCTCCGCATATGTTGTGGCCCGTTCTCAGGAAGTCAAAGATTTAGGCGTGAAGATGGGCGTGCCAGTATTTAAAATCAAAAAGCTGATTACTCAACATCAAAGCGATCGCGGTTGAAGATATCTGGGGTGTCGGTAAACAGTACTCGAATTGGTTACATTCTCTAGATATAACAGAGGCATGGTCGCTCAAAAACATACCAGAATGGGTTATTCAACAGAAAATGGGCATCGTTGGTATCAGGCGGAGTCAATAAATCTTGGAATACAAGAGGAGATCAAGTAAGTCCCAGATATACTACGAATTGGAATGAATTACCCGTAGTCAAGGCTTCATTTGGGTTTTAAGAATTAAATAAAACCGACGATTAACTGGGTCAAGCATTGCTGAAGCTGACAATAATTGGGACAACAATTATCTCGCCAAGATTTTAACTTCTTGAGTATGCGTTTGCCCTGGTTATAAGCGTGAAGTGACATTAGGACCAGAAGAAGCTCCACTGAACACGGAGCCAATCATAACTGACTTAGAACAATTACGGAAATCCAAGGATTGGGCATTTTTTATTTGTGTAGGAATGGTTGTACTAGCTTTTCTGATCTCGATTGGTCTGGTTGTTACTCTTTTTCACGAGCCGAATAAAATAACCATTTTATTCGGTGCAACTGGATTAACAACGGCGGGACTCATTTCAGTCATGCGCGGGATCTGGAAAGAGAAAGTGGCAATTGAGATGACAATCGTGCTACTAAAAAATATGACCCCTGAATCTTTCGAGTCTATTCTTCCATCAATAATACAAAAGTTTTAATTTTTCTGGGAAATTCTTATTTAAGCAGATTGTTGCAGTTATAGAGCGATGTCTACGGCTATCGCTTTTTTAAGAGATGGACAATTGAGCAGCAGATGGAGAAGGTTGCCGAATGCCAGGATAAATAAGTGTACCTGGAACTAAATCAGGGGGTAGCTCAAGATGTCCGAGAAGCAAAAATAAATTAACGCGATCGCCAATAGAAGTAGTGTATTGAACTTTTTGAAGAGGAAGATGCTGATAATCGCTTGAATTGGATAGATAGCTAATAGATGAAAGTCCGTCAAGGCGTTGATTAATCTCACATAAAAGGGAGTCAAGTGATTGATGGAGAGAGTCAGAAGAATAAGCACCAGCAAGGGCAATACCTTCAGGAGTGTGCAAAATATCAACTAGTTTAAAAATGGGAATCATACGAACACAAAATTAAAGATGGGTAATAAAAAGAAGATGAGCAACTTCTCGAATTTTAAGATGGTGTAATTTTAATCTAGCGATAGCATCTCTAAGTAAAGTATAGCGTTCAACTGAAGTTAATTGAGGTGCAAATCGAGCAGCACGGATACTAGCTTGAGCTTCATCTAAAGCAATATTAACTAGAGAAGGAGAAGCAAGAGAACCTCGCTCAAAAGAACGGTTAACAACTTCTGCACCACGATGACCAATCCATTCATGAGCGAGAGAGCCTTTAATACTGATTCGACTGTTAGCAGTGATACCTGAAACTGGGGGAGAAGATAACGGAGCAACATCATTGCCTACATAAACAATTTCTTTGCCAAAAATATTGCCATAGCTGGTGTTCATATAATTGGAGAAACGAATCACATCAGTCGGAATAGCTAAAACTTGCGCATAAGCAATAACTTCAGCTATTTGCTTATCCGTAAGGGGTTGTGTATTTCTGCCTGCTGTCATCGAGAGTTGAAAATTTCAGGATTATACATTATGCAGCGACTCGGCGGAAACTCAATTTAAGTTGAAGATTTATCTTTCTTAATTCTGCCATCTTTAGTTTTTCTCATGTAAGAGTTCGCCACTTCTAACCCAAGCAAAATTTTCTGCTTGGGTTTTAATAATTGAATAAATAATTAGGCAGACTGTTGGAGTTAGAGAGCGATCGCGCTAACAATTTACCATTTAGTCAATGGGTTTAAAATTGTGATAGTTCAACTGAGGGAAGTGACAAAGGTGAAAATAGTATTGTTATCGAAAAAAACCATGAGCGATCGCACTATATCTCTTAAACTTTCTTCTCAATTACTGCAACAAGCAGAAGAAATAGCTGGTAATGCTGAATCTCTTCATGATTTTCTCATTAGTGCCATTGAAAATGAGGTTCAACGTCGGCAAGTCTTTACTAATAAAGTTGATTTTTGGCAAAAAGTTGAAAAGTTGCGAGAGCTAATAAAACAAGAAGGGATTGAAATAGATCCTCAAGAGATCTGGGAAGATGTTAGAGATAAAGGAATAGGGCGAGAGATAATTTTGTGAGTAAATACTTAATTGATACTAAAAACTTTTATATATTACAATCCAGGACCAAGAATTATCCAGTCTTCACGATTAGCAGGTAGCCAAGGAATTGGTCCAATAAAATATGGAGTACAACCCAAGTCTACTGGAAATCGAATACAGATGCGAAAGAAGATAGAAGTTTCTGCCGTATCTGTAGTTTCATCTACATTCCACAGGGCGACTTTAAATGTGGGTCCAAAAGGATTGCGACCAGTAGGTTCTTTACCGCAGTTAACTTCACCTAATATTCCTTCTCCTCCATCTACACCCCAAGGGGCTTCAGGACAGATATTGGCATTATTAGGATCGTTGCCAAGCATCCATCTACGACCTTCTGATATCCAACGAATGTCGCGACCAGAGTTCTCTAAGTCATCTAATTCAATATGAGCGCATTGAGTTTGACAGGGAACGGCATAACCAGCAATATTGCTACCAGCTACACTTTGTCCTGATTTGATTTCTCCATGAGCATCACTCCAAATAGTATCGACACGGGAAACAAATGCCAGAGTCGTAGCTACAGGATTGGGAAAGTTGTCTAAGGAAATATCAGCAAGCCCTTCAACTTCACCTGCATATTCATTTTTCCAGCCTTCAAAATCTTCAACAAAACTATCCTCCATACCAGATACGTCTTCTAGGGTGTATTGGCTCAAGTCCAATTCTCCCATTTCAACTTCGGAAATCTCAATTTTAGGAGCTTGAGTTTCGCTTTGGGAAAGGGTAAAAGTCTTATTACTCGAAGTTTTTAGACTTTTATTGAGGCTAATTGGGTTAAATTGGGACTGATGGCGGACATCAATTAATACTTGTACGGGTAAACTTAGAATTATTCTAGCGCGATCGCCATAGATTAAAGTCACGAGATCTGCTAGGGGAGGAACATTCTCAATAGATTCTGATTTAAGTTGAGGGTTTGCTTGTATGAAACTAGCTACTGTTTGCTCTTCAATAAATCCTAAGCGATCGAGAGTTACTTCATGAAATTGATGACCCGATTTAGTGACAATTTCACCCAAGCGCATTCTACCTATTCCCAAAGCTTCATCGAGATCTCCTAGCTTGAGGACATCGATAACTGCATCTCCAGCCTGCCATTGACGACCCAAGCTATAACCAACATAGTCATCAGGAATAAAACCAGATGCGGAAAAACTACCAAGACTTCTCAGAGTAATGGCACTGAAATTAGGAGCTTCTAGCGTACCTGCCCAAGAGTTGTCTTCATTGATCATGTCGTAGGTTTGAGTAGGAATTTCAGTGGCTTGGATTGATTTTACGGCAATGGTACTGTAAATTGAGGCTAGGGCTAGTCCTAACCACAATGAAGATTTTAAAAAATTCATATTGTTAAAGAAGAATTTTAAACTGATAGTTAGTAATTAAATTAATAGTTAATGATGGACAGTCATCTTTGTTCGGGGGGTAACATCCACAGCACACACCATCCCTGATTTACGGACTTCCCCTCTAACTTGAGGGTGACATTTAAATTGGCTGCTTCTTGTTCGCAAATTCTAGTTTTACCTTTATATGCCAATCCCCGTGAATTCCATTCAATTAAGTTGTGAGCTAATTTGCCTTCATCAGACTTAGACCAATGAAGCAGGGCAGTATCTTGATTACTTAAACCAGAATTGCTGTAGCGATAGTCAAAATAACTGCGAGCAAACCAACCCCCAGCAGTAGTAATAATCATGGGAATTAGGATGTAGATACCCAAACGGCTCATGGCAATCCAGTCATGTACCGCCTTTTCATGGGCAGCGTGTTTGACTATCTTAGCCACACTACTAGAAATCTTTGCCTGAGTCAGATTAATGCTGGCAGCTTCTGTCACCTCTAAGTTTTTGGTTAAAGTTTGATATTGATTGATCAGGTCTTGAGAGTAAATATGAAAACTAGCATCAATCCGTTGTTGATTTTCCTCAATTTGTTGCTTAAATTTAGCTTCAAAACCAGCAATTAAAAGCTGGAGAATCTCTTCTTGTTTGTTAACTGAATTCTCAATAGTTTTAAATTCCAGTAAAAATGCCCAAAGAGGATCGTTTTTATCTAGCTGCTGCTGTTCTTTAAACTCAAGCAAGGACATAACTTCTTCTTTGTTCACCATTTGAGCTAACTGCTCGACAATCGATAGGGGAGGACACGGGTGGCGAACTTGGTTCGCCACCGTGAGATGTCCGTGAAGACCAGACTGTTGTATTGGCGTAGGAACAGGATTTTGCTGCTTTGAATCAGAAGTAACCATGTTTTTAAGCAGCTTGAGAAGTTGTAGTTAAGGGAAATAGGCTTACAATCTCGCTACACTGTGTTTGCAAATACTTTGTCAGACGATTGAGGGAAAGTTTATTGCCACTATAAGTGTCGTAAGCTTTCCCTAGCTTAAAAGTAGCTTCCCTTTCACCTCTTGGCATAATGCTCAAATCTAGCTTGGGAATACCATTGAGAAATTCCACAAAATCAGCCTTCTCCAAATTCCACTCATTATCGATTCCGAAGTTGCGTACCAAAATAGTAGTAAAGGCTGAAGCTTTGGGTATTGACTGTTTTAATAATTCTAAGCTGGTGCGATCTCCGTTTGAGAGATACCAGATGATAATTTTGATTTTCTCTTCTTGCAAAAACTGAGGATTATCTAATCCATTTTGCTGTAACCAAAAGAAAAGCTCTTTATGACTATCTGAGGGCATATTGACAATTACATCTTGTTTGAGAGCCTCTTCATAGATACGATCTACTTTAGTGGCTTCATTAGTATAATTAGCCATAATTTCATTGCATCCATCAAAATGTACGTCGGTAATACCACCATACATGAGCGAAACATCTTGTTTGTGACGGTCGGTATCAAATAAAGTAAACCCTCGTTGGTTGGAGACATAGAGGTGACACATCAACGAGGAGAAAAAACTCTTACCGATATTACCTCGATTGCCGTCAATAAAATGAATGGTTTTTTCGTTATTTTGAACTTTATCGTTAGTTTGATTGTTTTTAACCATAATTTGTAAATATTAGTTTTTATAGTTATTAATTGAAATTGTGATTATCAAAATGTTTGCTAAAACTAAAATTAGGCAGCCTGGAAAATTTGCTGTTGATTAAAACTACGGACTAGACCCAGGTTGATAGCCAGAGAAATTGCCTCTTGTTTAGTCTGTAAATTTAATTTTTGAACAATAGTTCGTAGACGATAACCGACATTAAGAGGGCTATAATTTACAATTGTGGCGATTTTGGTGTGGCTATAACCTTGGGATGCTAAGACTAAGATTTTTTGGTCGATCTCTTCTAGTTGAGCTACTGCCTGACGCTGTTTAAAATTAGGTTCAAAAACGCAGTGATTAAGCTTTTGCTTTGCCTGGGGGCAGATGAAAACACTTCCTATTAAGGCGCAACTAATAGCTAAAATTAAATTTTCAGGATCGTTATGTTCTAGTCCAATATAAGAACTATTACAATTAAGAGCCAAGATTAGAGAGTCAAAATCGGCAGGGCGATCGCAGAGAATAAGTCTACTCTGATTGAAATTGTTTAATTGCTGACATTGATTTAAATCTAATAATTTGCCCTCGGCAATAATCACAAAAATTTCTCCTAACTGAGCGAAGAAATTAACAGAGTCGAGACATTTAAAATAGTGGTTAACAATACGAATTTGATGACTAGTAGTGCTAGTGAGAAAAGTTGCTAAACCTTGAACCATAATTGTATCGCTATGAAAAATTAGAATATTAGCCATTGTGATAAACCTAGTAATATGTGTGTTGTCTTATGTCATCATTATGCACTTCGGTATTTTCAATGGCTACTATGTGTTCTTGCTTAAAAAGGCACGGTTCATAACTGTTTCACATTTTTTAAAAAGTTTTATCTTAGCTTCACTTGACAAGGCAGTTTAATATTAATTTGAGTGATTATCTTTCTTACGTCTGGCGACGTTATTAGTCTGCAATTAAATAACAGATAAAGCCATATGAAAATTGAGTTATCTCACTTATCATCAGACTCTGACCTAGAGCAACTAAATGCTGTAATTGAAAAATCCGATCCAGAATTAGAAAAAAACGAGCAGCTAATTGATCGTATCGTTCTCCGTAGACAAGGAGAATCTATAACCAAACACGGACAAAGAGTAGACCGTTTGATTGACTACATCAAATTTTTGGGAGATACAAATGAAATCGATGCTCGTATAACAGAACTGCAAGCTTTAAAGAAGTCTCGAACTAATCTAGCTAAAAGGCTGACAGAACTAATCAAGTTTCGTCTCAATCTCAATCAAGTTACTAAATTAGAGACTCCAAGACATAAATTGAGCATAGTTACAAAAGGCGGTATACAACCAATTGAAATTGATTACGATGAAGTAGAAGATTTAGAGCTAATTCCTCAAAATTTTATTCGAGAAAAAATTACTAGAACGATAGACAAAACAGCGATCATTAAATATCTTGAAAGAGGGAATTCCCTAAGTTGGGCAAGATTAATCGAACGAGATACTAGATTGAATATCAAGTAAAAATATCTTTAATCAAAACCAAACAATCTTATTCGCAATTAAACAATGATGAATGAAATTACGAGTAAGATTGTAAGTATTACTATAAAAGTAGTATTCTAAACCGTTAAAGCTTCCGAGTCTGTGGACTCGTTCGTATTTTGTCTCTACTGCTGGCAATGTAGAGAGCGAAATCATCAAAAAATACATTGCAGTGCAGAAAGGACTATGATGAAAGCTTTTGTTTACAGGTTGTATCCAACGAAAACCCAGGTAAGAAGTTTGGAGGAAATGCTTACCACTTGCAGATATTGGTACAATGCTTGCTGATTGACTGACAAAACTTTTAAGAAACATTGTAGGAATAAGTCAGAACTTTGAATTCCAACTGATGTATTCGTCGTTCGTGTTGCGATCGTGATGCCATTGCTGGATTAGGGTCTTTATTGCCAGAGAAAGTTACACTACCTAAGCAACTTCCAACCATTTAAAAGTGCAGCTTTAACCCAATCCCAGCCAATGCGATTCGGGCGGTCAACATTCTGGGGAGACCCCAGAATTACGCCCTCAGAAAATAACTATTTCCTCTGAACCAATGAGTATCGACCCATCTTCGTTTTCCCGCATAAACTACCTCCACACCTTGGGCCCTAAAGGACTAACTTCGTGTCGCGCTGACGTAGAGAGTAGCCACAGCTAAGATAAACCACAGGCGGGACAAGGCGCAAACATCACGAATCATGGAACGTTGAACATTCCATCCTGCTGATTGGTCATCGAGAAAGTTTTCCTCAATATCAAAACGTAACCCATACTCAGCAAAAGTTTGAAGGGTAGTCTTTTCGTCACTGACAATTGCCCATATGCGCAGCGGTATCCTTTAGGATAACTCACCGTTGAAGCTATTACGTCCCAGAATTACATGAACTTTGCCATAAAATTCGCTTTGATGAATCTGTACGTTATGTAAGCAAATTGCTTCTCCTAGATGAAAATGAAAATTTTTAGGTTGACACCATTTTCCACGCCAAATCCAGGTATTACTCTTAATTCGGATACGATAATGCCATCCTAGTTGAGTTGTCAGCATGGTCATCAATTCGGTATGTATAAATCCTCTATCGGCTAATAGAATTACCTTGACTGATTCTGGTAGTCTAGTTTGTGCTTGCTCGACCATTTCTTTGTAATCAGCAAACGAAACGCTAGCACTTTCATGTTTCATCACTCGCCACACCAAAGGTAAAGCTCTTCCTCGATGGATAACTGAAAGACGCACAAGGCAATACTCATCCCAAAACAGTGAAGTGTCTAATGCTAAAAATATCTTTGATTCTGACCAATCAGAAAGTGCGGTTTTAATTAATGACCCATAAATGTGATGGACGTTGATTCGAGGATTGTTTAGCCAGCGCTGAATGCGTCTTTGTCGGCTTTGAGCGAACTGACCACGACAAGGAATATACATCGACCACTTTGTAAGATTTACACTACCAGTGTGTATCAAGGCAACTATCATCCAAATGCAGGTTTTCAGATGGCACAGATGTGACCAAGTAACTGGTTGACTCATCCATTGATTCAAGGCATTGTCAAGACGGGAGTTTTCTTGAAGCAGTTGCTTATGCCAGGGAACCTGTCCACCGCACTGCTTCGCTTTTTCACAGTATTCTTCTATTTTGAGTGGTATCTAATTTTAGAATACTGACTCCCCCAAAATATTTCCCAACCCCTCAGCCCTCTGACAGCTTCTACTCTAAGGTTTTTGATTTATCTTTTGTCAGTCAACCAGCAATGCTTGTCTGGCTCAACGAAAAGAAGCCTACGAGACAGAAAAGAAGACTATATCTAAAATCGAGCAACTTCGGCTCGTTAAAGAACTTAAAGCCTCTAATCCCTATGCTGGCAAGGTGCATAGCCATGTTCTTCAAAATGTTGTACAAGACTTGGACAAAGCATTTAAAGCATTTTTCCGTAGAATCAAAGCAGGAGAAACACCAGGATATCCAAGGTTTAAAGGAAAAAATCGATGGAAAAGTTTTGGATTCAAAGAATATGGCAACGGATTTAAGATTGATGGACGCAGGTTGAGATTGTTTGGTGTTGGTCGGGTTGTCGTTCGCTGGCATAGACCAATTGAAGGGAGAATCAAAACTGTTCGCATCATCAAAAAAGCTGGAAAATGGTACGCTTGCTTTGCCTGTGAGATTGAACTCAACCCTTTGCCACCAACGGGGAAAGAAATTGGTATCGATGTTGGTATTGCCAGTCTGCTTACTACTAGCGATGGAGAGAAGATTGAAAATCCACGATGGTATCAAAATCAACAACGCAAACTTAGGGTTTTGCAACGTCGTGTTTCGAGAAGAAAACTTGGTTCTTACAATAGGCGTAAAGCGGTGTTGGCATTGCAGCGTCAACATGAACACATTGCTAATTCTCGCAAAGATTTCCTCGATAAGTTGGTCTATTGGTTGATAACCAACTACGACCGCATTGCCTTGGAGGATTTGCGAATCCTCAACATGGTGAAAAACCACAAACTTAGTAAGAGTATTTTGGATGCTAGTTGGGGCTACCTGATACAAAAATTGCTCGATAAAGCGGAAGAAGCTGGTCGAGTAGTCAGTCTGGTTAACCCTGCCTACACCTCCAAAACTTGCTCGAATTGTGGTTTTCTGTTTGAACATCTGTCACTAAAAGATAGATGGATTGATTGTTCTTGCGGTTTTTCAGCTTGTCGCGATTGGAACGCTAGTTTAAACCTGCTTAGGCTGGGACGCAGCCTTTGGGAGTTAAGCTCTACAGTAGTAGGGTTTTCCTAAGAAGCTGCCGTGGCTTTAGCCCGTGCAGAGCGTCACTGGTTTTTATGTATAGTATTAGGACTGTTATCTTTACTAAGTTTAGTATTGTTAATTTGGAGTAATAATAAACAAATGTTACTCTTTTCGACAACTAGTTCGGGATTACTATCTTTAGCTTATTCTCCTTTAATTGATAAACCTCCTCTAGTTAGAGGTCTGTTAATTTTGATTACTATTATCACCATTTAAACAACCATAAGAACTGGAATTTCATCTTGCTTAAGATTGGATTGAGGTTTAGATTTCGACTTATCTTGAGACTGGAGTTCTTCAATCTCTAATTCTAGCGACACAATTAACTGTTGTAGATAATCAATATCCTCAATAGCTTTAACAATTCCCTTGGCTGTAACTTGAGGGTCTCGATTAAAGGAAATTCTAACACTACTTTTGAGTCCTGTAGTTTGTTCGATTACCTGTTTGACTTGCTTTCTAATTCGATTTAATTCCTGGGGGTCTTCGGGTAAGGGGTCGGGAACAATTTTCTTAAGTTGTTTGCTGATCTGTTTGCGGTTACTAATGATCTCTCGATCTTTAAGAGTAGGTTCATCTGGGTTTTCTAATTTCTGACCCATTTTAGCTGCGACATTTTTAGCTACCAGACCTTGTTCAAGTAAATCGTTAATTTCAGGTACGGCTTCGGCAGCGCGACTAGCAGCGCGATCGCTTGTGAGTTGACTAGAACTAGGTTTTTTGGCTTTGGATTTAGCTTTAGGTTGAGA
Source organism: Pleurocapsa sp. CCALA 161 (assembly GCF_003003995.1). Lineage (GTDB taxonomy): Bacteria > Cyanobacteriota > Cyanobacteriia > Cyanobacteriales > Xenococcaceae > Waterburya. Next base: position 16,757 of record NZ_PVWF01000093.1, read on the forward strand.
GTTTTGAACGCCAGAAAACTCAACATCTACTTTATCCTCTTCCTTGGTTTTTAAATCGCTACGGTAGCCCTGCTTGGCTGCATAAACGATAGTACGAAATTTTCTTTGAGTAGAGGCTGAAATGGTCAACAAAGCATCGATTTCATGAATCTGACTATTTAGTCCTCCCTGGTCGAAGGGCAAACAAATTAAATTGTGAAGTTTGTCTGCTGCGGAATCTCCAGGGAGATCGAGATATTCCCAAAGAGCTTGATCGATAATTTGATTGATTATATTAGCAAGAGTAGCACATTCAGTTTTACCTGCTTTAATAACTCTTTTAAGTTCTGTTTTAGCGGTAATTGCAGCGTTTTCCTTAGACATAAGATTAAAATTAAATTGTTATATGTCATAGATTAACTGCAACCCAAGACGAATATCTCTTAGATTTGACTGTTCTTATATCGAACTAAAGTACGAGATCAGAGTTTAAGATTAGCCAATTCTATAAATTCACCCCAAGCATCAGCTAAACGAACTGGTAAATACTGTTCGATAAACTTATTTTTAGATGTATGGGACAGATCTAACTTTTCTAGTAACTCGATGCCAATTTTATTAGTATTAAATAATTTACCCTGCCAGTTCTTAAAATAGTCGTTAATAAGAGTTTCAATAAAAGGAGTCGAACCTCCACAATAAATTACCCGATCTAATTGTCCTAATGGGGGTAGCTTTTCTGACAACCATCTACTTAACAGCCCCCAGTATTCTTCATCTGCGCGTTTAATAGCAGTAACAATAACAGTTCGTTCTCGTTCTTGATATTTTTTACTGGTACTACGAATTAAGTCCTCAATTCTAATGCGACTGGTAAAACCTTTGATTGCTTGCTGACAATTACTTTCCACACCATAAATAGCTTCAGTAATAATTGCTTTTTGAATATCATCACGATACAAACCACTACTGTACTGAGCTACTAAGTCTAAATAGTTATAGAATCCCAAGTCAGTGGAGTGGGAGTTAATGCGATTAAACCGACCATTTTCGAGCAGTAAAAGGCTAGTATTACGATAGCCAAACATCAAATAGACTAGTTGTAGCGACCCGAAATCATAATCACTCCGACCCGCAATAATGTCGTTTTTGAGACCACAATAAATGACACTATAAATGGCTCAAACCCAGATTAAATGACAATCGACCCAGATTATTCTGACAGTAGCCCGAAATAACACCCTTCGACCCACATTAAGTATCAACAGGCTTTCTTACAGAGGAATACCAATTTTGAGAATTTGATCTCTCATGTCTTGTATTTTTTCTGGAGGAAGTTGATTGTAAAGAAACGAACGTACTTCGGCAGGTTTGACATTAAGTAACCTGGCAATGGATCTAACGTTGTACCCATGTCGAATTAAATTAGGTTCAAGGTCATCTAACCCAATAGCCAAGACCGTTTCCATAAAGTCAGTAGTAATCGGTTTAAGCCCCACCTGATAAGCTTCATTCATTGCCAGAGTCAAATATTGCTCGATCTGTAATGGTGTAGATAATCGTTGACTCAAATAGTCAATAGTTTCTGCTTCTAAAATGTCGGTAGGTTGAACTTTTTCAAAAGTAGCTTGGGTCAAAAGCCAATTAATGTACTCAGATTGATGACCCCTAATACCTTGCAAGGCAAAAGCCTGAGTACGTCCTCCAATTTCTTCTAGGGTAGGTCTTCTCAAATCATTCTTGAGCTTGGGATGTCCTGCCAAGATAACACTTAACCTTTCTCCATTACTGCGTACCAGTTCAATTAACTTTTTCAGGCTAACCAAAGTGGTACTATGCAGTCCGTGAGCATCATCCACAAACAAAGCTACGGGAAAACGGGCTTTTTTGATCAATTCTAGGAGTAACCGTTCTCTTTTTTCCGAGTTAGAAGGAACTTTTTCCACCTTATCTGGGGATAAATCATAGAATAAAGCCGTAATTAAAGTTACCAGACGAACTTTATCCGATTCCACTGCTAAAGAACGAGAAACCACTACTTCTTTACTCTTGATCAAGTCGGTCATCAGTTTTTGTAAGAAGGTGGTTTTTCCCGAACCCACAACACCACTCAAGGCAATCAATCTTCCTTGAGAAATTGCCGCTTTTAGTTCCTT
>NZ_PVWF01000094.1 GCF_003003995.1 Pleurocapsa sp. CCALA 161
GTAGTAGGTAGTAGGTAGTAGGTAGTAGGTAGTAGGTAGTAGGTAGTAGGTAGTAGGTAGTAGGTAGTAGGTAGTAGATAGTAAAAATTTCTCATTTCATCTGTGATCGCAAATAGTTGTTGATAATATTTATGATTGATATTTGGGTATTTCTATTGGGCATACTAACAAAAAAGTAAGTTTGGCTTCTAAAAAATATGTTTAAGAAATTAGCATCCGAAACATTTGGTTTGAGTGATATTGGTAAAATTATTTCACCTACTGACTACGATCAAGTAGATGCCGATGATTACTTATTTCACGAAGATGGGGAAAAAATATTTTTCCTCATTAAATCCAAAAAAGATGAATATTGCTTCACCAATTTTGCTTTAATTCATGTAGATGGAGATTCGGCTATTTCGAGTAAAAGATCAGTTAAGCGTTATGAATATGCCAGCCATAAAATTTCACAAGTATTAATTGAAACCGCAGGTAATATTGATTTAGATATAGAATTAAAGTTTACTTTGGACGAACGTTTAGCCTTGAGCATTGATGTAAATAAGAATTGCCTCGAATCATTAAAAGATATTTATAAAGTTCTGATTAGTATTGGTAAACTACAACATCAGCAAGAAATTGCTCGCAACAATGCTACTCAGTGCCTTGAAGTTTTGGCATCAATGTATAAAATTAGTGAGATCGAAAGTGAAGACACGATTGTCAAACATTACAATGCTCTGCTTTTAAATTATAATGCCACCATGTTAGAGCGCTATACAAAACGGGATTTTAGTAATATTTTTGAAAAATATATTCGTGCTTAAATCAATACTTAAATAGCTTACTTCTGCGCGACTCAGCAACCCCTAAATTTCTTCAATAACTGCCTCAGATTGATTGGCGATCGCTTTTAAATTATCAATCATTTGTGGCTCGACATTCTGCCAAAGTCCCCGTTGATGGGCTTCTAGAAGTCTTTCTGACATATCTCGCAATGCCCAGGGATTTTTGGTTTGCATAAATTCCTGTACCTGGCGATCAAAGATATAGGCTTGGGCGACTCCTTCATACATATGATCGGCAACGCAATTAGCAGTGGCATCATAGGCAAAAAGATAATCTACGGTAGCGGCAATTTCAAACGCGCCTTTGTAACCATGACGCATAACTCCTTTAATCCATTTAGGATTAACAACACGCGATCGATATACCCTGGCAATTTCTTCGGTTAGCTTGCGTACTCTGGGGTTACTGGGCTGGGAATTATCCCCAAAATATACTTCAGGGTTTTTACCCGTTAGACTGCGCACCGCAGCAGTCATGCCTCCCTGAAACTGGTAATAATCATCAGAGTCGAGTAAATCGTGTTCGCGGTTATCTTGGTTGTGCAAGACGATCTGTAGCTGCTTAAGACGCTGCTTAAAAGATTCGGGAGCTGCATGTCCCTTGCCCGAACTATCATAGGCATAGGAACTCCAGTTTAGGTAGGCTCTCGCCAAATCCTCATCACTCTGCCAGTTTTGCGCCTCAATTAAGCCCTGCATTCCCGCGCCATAAGCCCCAGGTTTGGAACCAAAAATGCGATAGCTGGCTTTCTCCTTCGCTGCTGCTGCGTCTATGCCCTGAGCTTCAAGTTGCTGTTGCTCTTGGCGTACATGATTACCTAACGGATTAACGTTTTCCGTTTCGGGTAAGTCAGCAACTGCTTGGGTTACCTTGTTTAATAAATCAATAATATTGGGGAAAGAATCACGGAAAAAGCCCGATATTCTGACAGTTACATCAACACGGGGTCGATTTAAAATTGAGCTAGGTAGGACTTCAAAATCAATTACTCGACGAGATATTCCATCCCAAACTGGTCTAACTCCCATTAATGCCATTACCTGAGCAATATCATCCCCTCCTGTACGCATAGTAGAGGTTCCCCAGATGGAGATCGCTAAAGATTGAGGATATTCGCCGTTTTCCTGGGTATAGCGTTCAATTAAAACTTCGGCTGCATTACTGCCGACTGACCAGGCGGTTTCCGTGGGAATGCCGCGAATATCTACCGAATAAAAGTTGCGTCCTGTAGGTAATACCTCTGGTCTACCTCTTGTAGGCGCTCCCGATGCCCCACTGGGTATATACTTGCCGTCTAAAGCTTTGAGTAAATTAATAATTTCGCGATCGCTTTTAATCAAATTCGGTAACAGAGTTTGTTTGATCCACTGGAGTTGAATTGAGGTAATAGGTAATGGGTAATAGGCAATGGGTTGGTTATTAATTAGATTATCTACTAACTCTATGGCAATTGATTCAAGAATCGCGATCGCATCTCCCTGATTACGGGCTTGTTGGAATCGTTTGAGGTAATTAATCTGCCAATCATTCATTCCCTGTAGGGGCGAAGGGCCCTTCTCCCCTACTTCGGCGTTTGCGCCTAATAACGGATCGAAATCCAAACCAAAATCCTGTGCCAAAGCTTGAGTCAGACCAAGACGACCATAACTAGGAGAACGGGCGATCGCAATAATTAAATCCCGTAGTTGTTCCCCATCAGGACATTGACCAAAAATATGTAAGCCATCGCGAATTTGAGCCTCTTTTAATTCACAGAGATAGCCATCGGCGACGGTCAGAAATTGCGCCAAAGTTTGGGTATCCGTCGGTTTGATGCCAAGATCTTCGTCTAGTTTTTCCTGTTGTACCAGTTGCGTAATGCGATCGCTAATGATCTTCAGCCTTGTAGGATCTAGGCTTTGAGCTTCGTAGTATTCATCAATCAGCGCTTCTAATTTTTCTAAACCACCATAAAGTTCTGCGCGGGTTAGGGGTGGAGTCAAGTGGTCGATAATTACCGCTTGCGATCGCCTTTTTGCCTGAGAACCTTCCCCTGGATCGTTAACAATAAAAGGATAGATATTGGGAATAGTCTGTAATGCCACTTCAGGATAGCAATTAGCCGATAATGCCAAACTTTTTCCTGGTAACCATTCTAAATTGCCATGTTTTCCCACATGGACGATCGCCTGTACCCCAAAGCTGCTGCGTAACCAATGATAATAGGCTAAGTATTCGTGGGTGGGTTCAAGATCTGGCGCATGGTAATTTAAACTAGGATCGCGATCGTAGCCTCTCGATGGTTGAATACCGATAAACACATTGCCCAATTGAATTCCTGAGATATCAATCTGTAGGGGCAAACGGCCGTTTGCCCCTACGTCAATGTTCGCCCCTACCTGGCAATCATCAATATATCCCCATCTGTCGGTAATACCCTGTTGTACTTCTGCGGGCAATGTTTCCCAGTACTGTTGATACTCCTCTAGAGATAAACTTTGATAACAAGCTCGATTCAGCCGACTTTCTGGATCGTTGGTGATTCCCTTGGTCAATCGTTGAATCAATTCACCCCCTGTCTGGGGAAGATCCGTAACGGTATAACCCTCTTGTTGTAAAGCTTCAAGAATTTTAATACAGCTTGCGGGAGTATCTAAACCCACCCCGTTAGCAATTCTACCGTCCTTATTCGGATAGTTAGCGAGAATTAAAGCGACTTTGCGTTTTTGTACTGGGGTATTCGCCAGCTTAATCCAATTAGCTGCGGATTCGGCGACAAAATCCAGGCGATCGCTTTTGGGTTGATAGACAACTACATTCGTTTCTAGGCTATCGTTCCAGGTTTGGACTGATTTAAAAGAGATCGCTCGGGTAATAATTCTGCCATCCACTTCTGGCAGTGCCACATTCATCGCTACATCCCTGGGCATTAACCCTTGAGAACTATTTGACCATTGTGATTCGGTACTACTACTCAAAATTACTTGAAGGACGGGAACATTCAACTGCTGCCAAAATTCTAACTGAGCCGATTCGCCAATTTTTGCTAAGGAAAAACTAGTAGTATTAAGTAATAATTTAACTTTTGTTTCTTTAAGTAAAGCTAATAGTTGTTGCTGTAATTCTACATTTCTTAATGAATCAATAAATATCGGTAAAGGGTGCAAATTACGAATAGCTAAAGATTCACATAAACCATCTATTGGTGTAGTATTCCCTGCTAAATAATGAGATCGATAGAATAATATTCCACAAGAGCATTGTCCTAATTTTTGATTAAGCTCAGGATTGATTTTTGGACGTAGTTGATAACTAAATTCAACTGAATTACTAAAGTAACTTTGCCATTTATATTCGCCTAATTCGGGGACAGACTTTGGAGCATCAGGGCAGTAATTTGTTTGTAAGCAAACATCACTAATATATTGCAAAGCATTAAGATAGTTTTCTGTACCGCCTTCAATTAAATATCGCCATAATTGATTGACAACGGTTAAAGAAACCGTAGAATGGCTAATTAAATCTAGATCTGGGGTATTATCTCCAGGTAAAATAAATAAAGCTATATTGTTTTGTTGAGCAACTTCTTTAATTCTCTCAAATCCATAAGACCAATAAGCACTTCCGCCCAGTAGACGAAGTATGACAACTTTAGCAGGGGAAACTACAGTTTCTAGATACATATCTATACTTAACTGCTGCTGCAAATTTAATAAATTAGCAACTCTCAGATGAGGAAAATGATCGTCTAAAATAGCTTGTGCTGTGGCAAGAGTTTGAATATCTGTATCAGCATAAGTCAAAAAAATAATTGGTGCAGAAGACTGTTCAATAAAAATCACTCCTTCAGTATGGGAATTCCATCCTCCAGGAAGTGCTGCGATTTTATGCATAATTTGAGTACGATTTATAATCTTGAGAAATAATTACAGTTCAGTTAAAGCTCATCAAAATAAGCCAAGCTGTATAGAGAAGAAAACCATCTTAGTTATTAGATTCTGATTGTGTTGAGTTCTCCACCTTCTTTGGTTTTTAAAAGAAATGTTCATAATCATGTTTGGCAACAGCTTGCTGAGCTTTGGTTGGATATGGCAACTCAGGAAGAAACTCAGTTATTCACAGAAAATACATTGATCGAGCTGTTAAAAAATGAAACAGAAAAACGCGTTTTACAACAAATAGAAACAGATCAATTCTTCTTATTAATAACACCAAGTTTTAATGTTCTGCTGCATCGAGAAAAAAATCTGGCTGCTCCAATATACCAGGTTAGCGTAATATTTGATTCCGCAGTAATAACTGATAAATTAATTCAATTTTGCTATGAACAAAAGTGGAATATTAGTATTATTGAGCGTCTACGTACTAATCTTACGGCTAAATTAACCACAAACACAAACAGTACCACAGACTTTATCCTCAAGGCAGTTAAATTGCTAATCAATAGCGCAGAACCAACAGATCGCGATCCTAGTCAGTACTCTAGTCCGCAAATGGAAAATTTACTTCATTACCAGGTAGAGCAAGAAAAAATCTTTGAACAGATTAAGATTCAGATCGCTCAAAACCTTAATTTACCAGAAATTATTCAAACTGCAATTAATCGTAGCTGCGATTTCTTAAAATCGGATCGGCTTTTGGTCTATCAGTTAGGGGTTTCGTTAAAATCTGGTCAGATGAACATCAAGCCAGTCAAGACGGTAGATACAATTACCCATGAGGCGAGAAGCAGCGAAGACATTGTGTCGACTTTATATCTGCAAGAGATAGGTTGTTGGGATAAAGCTTCGAGCTGTAGCAAGAAATATCGTCAAGGATTTGGCTTGGTGATTAATGATTTAACAGTAGATTCTCATCTAGATCTTTGTCTTCAGTCTTTGATGAATAAGTTGCAGGTAAAAGCTAAAGTAGTAATTCCAATTAACATTAAAAGCAAACTATGGGGCTTAATCATTGCTCATCAATGTGAACCAAGGGCATGGCAACATCAAGAGGTACAGTTTTTACGTCAGGTAGCGGAATATTTAGCGATCGCTATTTTTAACCATCAATCCTATCAACAGCTACAGCAGCAAAAGAAATTGCTGGAAAAACAGGTGGAAACCCAGTCTCAACAGCTAAAAGATGCCCTGATTGCAGCCGAAGCAGCTAGTAAATCTAAACATGATTTTTTAGGCAGTATGAGTCATGAATTACGAACTCCTTTGACTTGTGTAATTGGTTTGTCTAGTACTCTGCTGCAATGGTCATCGACGAAGCAAAAGATGCACCTATCTCCAGAAAAACAGCATGAATATCTTCATCTAATTCAGCAAAGTGGTAAGCACCTACTTTCTTTGATTAACAACATTTTGGAGTTTTCCGATGTGGAATCGGGTAAGCATCTGCTAGAAATCAAACAGGTAGTGCTGCCTGAAGCAGTCAAGCACACTCTACATTTGTTACAAGAGACTGCTGAGGCAAAAAACATTAAACTGAGGTCGGAAATTAAGATCGAGCCAGAAAAAACTGTTTTTTTTGCTGATGAAATTAGATTAAAAGAAATCCTGTTCCATATCTTGAGTAATGGCATTAAGTTCACTCCCCAGGGGGGCGAAGTAATACTCAGAGTTTGGCGCGAACAACGTCAGGTAATTTTTCAAATTGAAGATACAGGAATTGGCATTGCCCCAGAGGAAATCCCTCTACTATTTGAGAAATTTAAACAAATTGAAAATGTACGCCAGCGAGTTCACGGCGGTACAGGATTGGGACTGGCTTTAACCAAAAAACTGGTGGAGTTACATGGCGGAACAATTGAAATAGAATCAGCTTTGGGTGAAGGATCGATATTTACGGTTTATCTACCTGAAAGAGAGCTTTCTAACCAGAATTTACACTCCTTAGCGCCAACAACGCACATACCTCAAACTGCCTCAGGTTCACAAACCATTGTCTTGGTTACAGAGGATGAAGCTAGCGCAACTTTTATCTGTCAACTATTAAATACTATCGATTATCAGGTTGTATGGCTAATGGATTCGGCGATGGTGGTTAATCAAATTGAACTACTGCGGCCTAGAATTGTCATTATCGATCAAGATTGTTCGATGATGGATGTTCAACATATTGTCAATGCGATCGCTCATGCTTCTTTGGCTGACTATACTAAAGTATCTCTACTTGGCGATCGCTTTGAGCATGATGAATGGCAAAAATTTACTAAATGCGGTGTAGATGAATATTTGCTCAAATCAATGAATCCGACTCAAATTATTAATAAAATTAACAACCTGAGTCAGAAAGAGGATTGTCGTAATCAACTCCAAGATGGTTAAGTTTCAACCTCAATCATCGAGCATGATCAACAATTTGTGGCTTGACCAGTATGTGAGCTACATCCATTAGACGACCGCCAGGCTACTATTCTGCGGTTGCTGATTCTGCTTGAGGCTCATTTTTGTCTAGCTTGGCTAGCTTTTCTTGCTCTCTTTTCTCTCGTTGCTTGCGACTAGCCTCCAAAACGTCTTCAATCACCTTAAGTAACTGCTCCATTTTTTCTAGACTACCGCGATAAATATCGAGATCCTTCTTCATTTTCTCGCTAGATATCTGAAGATTTTCAGCAATTTTATCGACAGTCGCGTTACATTTTTCTGGATCTTGAGCTACTTCGGGATCGCATTCTTCCAAAAGAGTATAAATACCAATGGCAAACAAACGACTGTACTTAAAGTGATCATTACTGGCGATCGCTTTAATTGGTTCAACGATGTGATTCACATTATCTCCGTTGGGATTATCAAACCAGTCCACCAGCTGATCTATTGATTTGTCTTTAGCTAAAGATAACAGAGTCCCCGCTTGCGACTTATAGTTTTGAGGGTCACCATCGGTAGAAATACAAAGAGCATTAAAAATTTTTTCTCGATCTGATTCTGGCTGATAACCTTGCATCAAACGCTCAAAAGAAGTGACAATTCCCAAGTAATAGATCGGATCGGGTTTAAAATCAGAGTTTACTGACAGCAGGTGCATCTCTACTAGTAATTCTTCAATCACTCGACGATAGATAGAGTTGATTGGTCGAGGATAAGCACTATGGAATGCCCTTTTACTATCGGAAACAGTTTTCATAATTGGTTATTAATTTTTTCTATCTAACAATATTTTTTACCCTACGAGTCTGGCAATTGCCCAATCTTGAATTCGCGATTGATGCAGACAAAACTCTTAGCATATCTTTATATTATGCAATGATTATGTCCTCGTATCCGAGATTGATTATCCCCAAACTCGATCTAAAGTGAGAAAATTAAGTTAGGAGTAGAAGATCAAGAGTCTAGAATTAAAAAATGGCGTTGCAGAATCTAGGTATGATTCGGCAATTTCTGCAACCAAACAAATCAACTAAAAAGCTAATAGCTAATAGCTGACTACGTCCTCGAAGGAGGATAGCTGACAGCTACGAACAGATTACTTTTCAGCTTCATACTTCAAATCAGCAACGCCCAAAAAATTTATTAAAAATTTCAATTGTTTATGCAATCATCAACTACAAATCAAAAAACCAGACGGCAGCTTACCTGCCATCAGTTACCGCTAGCTGTATATCGCGAAGTAGCAGCTCATCTGCGCCAGGTGGAAGGAGTGGAGACTGAACTGATTATGCGCTCAATTGAGCATGATCCTCAAGAAAAATTTGACTATTATCAAAGCCAGGTTGCCGCTTTAAAAATCAACTATCTTGAAGAGCTTGCAGCAGCCGACAAGCAAAGAGTCTCAGAAATTCTAGACTATTACGCCCAACGTTATTCATCCTGGCAAGACTATTGAGTTAGCTTAAATACTTATTCAAAAACTTGGTTGTCTGTTTCCAGGCGTCTTCGGCTGCTTCGGCAACATAATTTTGACCAGAAGAATTAGCAAAAGCATGTCCCGCGCCTTTATATACCAAAATCTTGGCATTCTTATCTAGCTTTTTAAGAGTCGATCTTAGCTGGTTGACCGTCTCCAGGGGAATAGAGCTATCCTCCGCGCCAAAGATGCCTAAAATGGGCATTTCTAAGGTGCTGAGTTCCTCAGCCGTTTTCTCTCCCACTTCTCCCCCATAGTAAATAACCGCAGCATTTAATTCTTGAGGAAACAATAAAGCAGTCTCTAGTGACCAGCTACCACCGAAACACCAGCCAAGGGAGGCTACAGCAGAAGCCTGTTTCTCTTTGACCAGATAGTCATAGGCTTTAGAAATATTAGCTTCAGCACCAAACGGATTATTGGCTACTTCTTGTACTAATTGACTGGCTTGTTCGGGAGTATCGGCTGTTTTGCCATTGTATAAATCTACCGCCAACACTTGATAACCTTCTCCCGCCAAGCGACGAGCCATTGCTTTGATGTTTTGATTGAGTCCCCACCATTCGTGAATAGTTAAGATCCCAGGAAGAGGTTTAGTCATATCTTGAGGATAAGCATAGTAACCCTTGATTGCCTGTCCATCTATAGTGATGTATTCAACTGCTTCGCTAGCTACGGGAACTTGCGGTTCTAGCATAGCGATCGCGGTAGGAGTCGGATAGTCATGACGATGTAATGTCAACATTTGGTTGACATTTGGTTTTGCCCAGGAGGCCCTGACGCTCAAGAGCAACGTAATTAAAAATATAGCTCCCAAGACTAGCCACTGTGTAATTTTACTCATAGTTGTTTCAGATGACGCAAACATTACGCATTCTAAATGTTTTTTGCCTGAGAAAGCAGCTACTTTTTGTCACAGCTAAAAGTTAGCTCTTCTAATTCTAAGATGCTCGCTATAATTCATTATTGAGTCTTTATTCCCAACGCTTTAATAAATAAAGAATCTGTGTAGCGTGGTAATTCTTCTTTATTCCATTGAGTTCGCTCTAATTTTGGTTTGATACGTAGCTTGAGGAATGGGTTGCGCATTACTTCCCGATGGTGAATAGGAGGCAATCATGATTATAGGAAGAGTGAGGGTGACAATTGCCACTCCCGTTCCGAGAATCGCTGCCCACCTATGACCAGGAGGTTCTTCTACTGGCCCTGAGCGCTGGCTAACTTCCATGTGTGAATATGATAAATTCAGCTAAGTTATAGTTGATAATTGACAAAAGTAGAGACGATTAAGCAAAGCCCGATCACCCTACATAACATTATTGTACCCACAAATTCCAATTAAGTTAGCATTTAACACAATTTAGGTTATAAAATCTTAATTAAGATTTTCAGGAGATTAAATACTGTGGATGCACAGAAATCAGCCGCATTTAAGCACTTTTCTGTGCTGAGTCGCGAATTAATTGCTGGATTAGATATTTTACCAGCAGGAAAATATTTAGATGCGACGGTGGGAGGAGGAGGACATAGTGAACTAATTCTCCAGCAGGGTCAAAACGTCGAGCTAATTGCGATAGATCGCGATCAAACTGCGATCGCCGCAGTTCAAAAAAAACTGGCTCATTATTATCCCCAGCAGGTTGAGTTTTGGCAAGGCAACTTTGCCGATTATCAACCAAAAAATGTTTTATTTGACGGTATAATTGCTGATCTAGGTGTAAGCTCACCTCAGCTAGATGTTGCGGAACGAGGCTTTAGTTTTCGCAACTCTGCCCCTTTAGATATGCGTATGGATCGCTCCCAAAGAATCACCGCAGCGGAAATTGTGAATCACTGGCAAGAAGTGTCCCTCGCAGATCTGATCTATGAATATGGCGAAGAAAGATTTTCTCGTCGCATTGCGAAAAAAATTGTCCAGCAACGCCCTTTCCAAACTACAACAGAATTAGCTGAGGCGATCGCTGCTACTGTTCCTGGCAAATATCGTCATGGGAGGATACATCCTGCTACTAGAACGTTTCAGGCGTTAAGAATTGAAGTTAATCAAGAATTAAAATCTTTAGAGAAATTTATCGCCCAAGCCCCAAATTGGCTAAAACCAGGTGGCAAAATCGGCATTATTAGCTTCCATAGCCTGGAAGATCGGATCGTCAAACACTGTTTTCGGGGGAGTGAATTATTAGAGGTAATTACCAAAAAACCGATTACCGCCGCAAGAGACGAACAGCAAGCCAATCCGCGCTCGCGCTCGGCTAAACTCAGATTTGCCCAAAGAAAATTGAGTTCTGGAGAATTGGCGGAAAATAGCAATTTTTGTGTAAACAAATCGTGATATTGCGCTCGCTTAGGGAAAAAAATATTTAAGGTTAAAACAAGACCATAGCCTTAAATTCAAAAAACTCACAATAGCGATGATTTCCGTAATTTACTCTCCAGAATTTCTCGAACACAACACGGGTTATGGACATCCAGAGAAAGCTAAACGGTTAATAGCGATCGCCGAAGCTTTAAAAACTGTTCAGTGGCAGGAGCAAATTGCCTGGCAATTACCCACTCCAGCGGAGTCAAGGAATGTATTAGCTTATGTCCAGCAGATTCATACTCCAGAACATATTGAACGAATTAGACGAGTTGCTGAGTCAGGTGGGGGATATCTAGATGGTGATACACCTATATCAACACGGAGTTATGAAGTGGCTCTATTAGCCGTAAGTGCTTGGTTAGATGGAGTCGATCAAGTCTTAAATCATCGACCTGCTTTTGTGTTGGCACGTCCTCCAGGACATCATGCTACTAGGGATACAGCCATGGGTTTTTGTCTATTTTCTCATGCAGCGATCGCTGCTCACTATGCTTTAAGCAAGCCGAAAATTGAGCGAGTTGGGATCTTGGACTGGGATGTTCATCATGGGAATGGGACAGAGGCGATCGTCACAGATAACCCCAATATTGCTTACTGTTCTCTACATCAACACCCTTGCTATCCATATACAGGGACAAAACAAGGTATTAGCGGCAAGTATCATAATCTTCTTAATCTGCCTCTCTCGGTAGGCAGTGCGATCGCTGATTATCAACGCATATTTGAACAAGAGGTGATGCCATTTTTCGACAGTTGGCAACCAGATTTACTAATTGTCAGTGCAGGTTATGACGCTAATGATAGTGACCCCTTAGCTGAGATCGCCTTACAGCCTGAAGACTACGCAATCCTGACAAAATATGTTTTAAATATTAACAAGTATCCTTTATTTGGTCTAGAAGGTGGCTATCATCTAGCAGCTTTAGCTCGTTCAGTGCTTGCCACTTTAAGCACTTGTCTGTAATAGTTGTTGATTATTCTTGCCTCGTCTTATTGAAATTATTTACGTATCCTAAACCTAAATATTAATTACTTGTGTTTGCTCTAGAATAGAATTGCTATTAACAATATGAATATTGCCACTTCTGAACCATCTTTGTACCAGTTAACTCAGGACTTAGATGAACCTCTGGTATCCCTTTCAGTGGGAGCAGAGACACTCAAGTATTATGTTAGTAGTATTATTGATTTGTTAATTGAAGAACAAATTCGCGCCACAGTTTGGGTCAAATTACCGCAAACTCAAAGTTGGATCAATCAAATTAGACGATTACAGCAAGAGGGCAATGTTGAACAAATCTTTGTTTGTAACAATCAACGTCACCAACTTGGTTCAGCTTTACAAAAAAATGCTGCCAAAACTCCTATTGCTGTTAAGCTTCATCAGAGCCAAACCCTACAGCGAGAATGTTGCTTAATTGTCTCTGGGTCAGATTTTTGTTCTTTGGTCGTAGCTCAATGGCAAAAAAGCAAAATTCAAATTGATAATTCGGGTAAAAGATTACAGCAACCATATTTAAAAATGGTTTCTAGTTTTGTACCTCAAGAAATCAGGACTATTCTAGCCAAAATTAAGCAAAATATTGTTTTAGAGAGTACTCAAGCCAATGAAGCTTTCGCTTTCAATTTGCCCGCAGAAGTTAAGGCAGATTTGTTTAATAAGCTAATTACTTTACAAGTTAGTCAACAGGAAAAAGTTCAGACTGCATTAAACATATATCGCGCCAGAGGTAACAATCAACCTGCACCTACTGTCAATATCTTAGGCTTACAAGAAAACTTTCTCAACGATTTGGTTCAAGAATTGAGATCGCCAATTACACATATGAAAACGGCTCTAAGTCTGTTGGAGTCGAAACAAATCAAGGGAGAGCAGAGGCAGCTATATCTCCAAATGCTTAGTAGCGAATGCGATCGCCAAAATTCTTTGGTAAATGGTCTATTGGGTTTATTGCAGTTGGAAACTCCAGCCGAAGCCGAATATCTGCGCTTAGATGATTTTGTGCCAGGCATAGTCAGCACCTATCAACCTCTAGCCGAAGAAAAAGAGATTCAGTTAGGATACACAATTCCTGCCAATTTACCGCCAATCTTTTGTCCTAAATCCTGGTTTAGACAAATTATTATCAATCTGCTCAACAACAGTTTACAATTCACTCCAGCCAAAGGAAAAGTCTTTGTGCAGGCATCCTTTAAGAAAGAAGTTCAGCAGATCGAAATTTTAGTCACAGATACTGGGGTGGGTATTCCCAGTAAAGAAATCAATCGAATTTTTGATGGCTTTTATCGTACTAAACCTTCAGATAAATCTCAATCTGCGGGGGCTGGCTTAGGATTAACTTTAGTCAAGCAATCTGTTCAACGCAGTGGGGGAGAGATTTCGGTTACTAGTCAGCCAAATAAGGGAACAGTCTTTAAAATACTTATGCCCGCTGTTCCCCCAGAGTTAGTTTAATTGACCAAATTAAGCAACTTTAATTAAAGCTGGCGATCGTTTTAACTCAGTTAAATTAGCATTACCAGTACAGAATAAAACGGTTTTCAGTTCGGCAATTAATAATTTAATTAACTCATCGATAGCTGTTGGCGACTCAGATGCTGCTTGAAGGAAAGGAAAAGCTAACCCTGCTAAATCTGCGCCCAAAGCGATCGCTTTGGCTACTTCCATTCCGTTGCGTAATCCCCCTGAAGCAATTAGAGGTAAATCTGGATATTGCTCGCGAATTTGGACAATACAGTCGGCGGTAGAAATTCCCCAGTCAGCAAAAGTTCTCCCTAATTGTCGCTGGAGATTATTTTCGGCTCTTTCACTCTCTACCATTGCCCAGGATGTTCCTCCAGCACCCGCTACGTCAATAACATCTACTCCAGCCTCAATTAGTTTGGTTGCCATTTCCTGAGAAATTCCGTTGCCTACTTCTTTGGCAATTACGGGTACATTGATCTGTTGACATAACTGCTTGATTTTGGCGAGTAAGCCTTTAAAGTTAGTATCACCGTGGGGTTGAATACATTCTTGCAAAGGATTAAGATGCAGAATTAAAGCATCAGCTTCTAAAATATCGACTACCCGCAGGCACTGTTCTAAACCATAGGTGTAGTTAAGCTGTACTGCTCCCAAATTAGCAAACAACAGGACATCAGGAGCAAGCGATCGCATGGCAAAAGTATGAGCTACAGTCGGGTTTTCAACGGCAATACGCTGAGAACCTACCCCCATAGCTAATCCGTATTGTTGGGCTGCTAGTGCTAAACGAGAATTGATTATTTTTGCCTGTTCTGTTCCTCCTGTCATCGAAGAAATTAGCAGTGGTGCTGTTAATTTCTTACCGAGAAACTGAGTGCTAAGGTCAACTTCGCTTAAATTAAGCTCTGGTAAGCAAGAATGAGCAAAACGGTATTGCTCTAATCCGTTGCTAAGGCGAAACTGTACGTCATCTTCTAGACAAATACGCAGATGATCGGCTTTTCTAGTTTGCGTATTAGTCATTAATTTTTTGCTCCCTATTTAGCAGCTTAATTTTTTTAACTCGATCTTAACTGTTCCTGAAGATCGTAAAGCAGTTTTGATGATGTCTGGCAAAAAAAAACGAAAATGAGGTGAACTGTAACAATTCACCTCAGCTAAATACTTTGTCTGATTTAACAAGCAAATAAGGCTAGTTATTAAGAAAACTATGCTTATTTCCTGATATTTTTAGCCATATTGCGGAACATATCCATGTCATTGTCTGGACGACGCTTTTCAGCAGAAGGCTTAGGAGCATCAAACTTAGTTTGGGACAGTGGTGTTATTTCGGGTGTAAACTCTCTAACTGGATTAGTTTGTGTAACTGCGGACCCGCCAGTAACTCCAGGTTGAGACTGAGAGCTTGGAGTAGGATTGAAAACAGTATTTACGGTAGTATTTTGGTTAGTGTTACTATTTTTGTAAAGATTGTTTCTGTTTTCCATAGAAGAAACTTCGTTTTCAAAGGCAAAACCATCTTTGTTTTTGAGGGTTTTAGGAAAAGTTCTTCTAGTTCTTTTACTGGTTCTCATATAGTTGATGTCGCCCATAGTCATAGCGTCATCAGGGTCTAAGAAAAAATCTTTGTCTCCCATGAGTATTTATGTCTCCTATTTATTATTAGTTATTCAATGATGCCCAGATGTTGATAATTATCTGAGGTCGAGAACCTTGAGTATTGAGTTAAGGAACGTAACCAAAAATTAATTATATTTAAGTATTATTTTACACATAAGTAAGCTTAATAGTCAATGAAATTGCGGAGCTTATCAAGTAACATTTTGTCAAAAACTCTAGTTATAAATACTCAGTTGCTGGATAACTCTTAAAAAACAGAAAGAAGGCAAAAGCGCGATCGCTCTTTGAGGAAGTTTCAAGCTTTTTGCGCTCTATCCTACAGCTACAAACAGTCAGGGGACAAGGTAAAACGGAAGTTTCACGGTAACGCGATTATCCGTACTCATCTTTAGAACTGGGCAGTTGTAATACTTACTCGTAGCAATATTAACCATAGTGCCATTAGACAAGAATTGTGCGATCGCTATCAGGAACTAAGAAAATCAGTTAAGGGCAAAGATGCCTTAATCAGAATTTACTTTAAACTGACACGAATGTTGTTTTATGAACTCGTCAAAGAACTTAAAATAGATTAGAGAGAAACTTAGTATTCAAAAAATGGGTTGAAAGAATTATGATATATATCAATGCAATCTGTGAGTAGGTTTCCATCGTCATTTGACGTAGATACCTTAAAAGAAAATAAATAGTCAACAAAATTTATTAACTATAGAGAAATAATTCTCTAGCTGTAAAATATTTTCAAATCAGGAGAAATTAAAATCAATGAAGAGATTCATAGGCGTTGTTGCTGTCTTATTATTAATTGTCGGTGCTTGGGGATTTGCTCCCACAGCCCATGCAAGTGCATCAGGACTATATACCATCCAGCCTTCAGCACTGCTAGCTCGTGTAAATACATCTGATGCTAAGCGTCGAGAACTAATTAAGGGTAAATTAGACCTTAATAATAGTGATGTCCGTGAATTCCGCAGATTGCGTGGATTTTATCCAGATCTAGCTAGTAAAATCATCCAAAATGCTCCCTACAACTCGGTAGAAGATGTTTTAGATATTCC
This sequence comes from Pleurocapsa sp. CCALA 161, assembly GCF_003003995.1. Taxonomy (GTDB): domain Bacteria; phylum Cyanobacteriota; class Cyanobacteriia; order Cyanobacteriales; family Xenococcaceae; genus Waterburya. Next base: position 16,154 of record NZ_PVWF01000094.1, read on the forward strand.
TGGCTTGAGTCCTAGTCAAGCAGAACGATTACAGGCTAACATAGATGAATTTTTTGTGACGGATGTAGAAGCTTCCATGAATGCTGGTGGCGATCGCTATAATCCTGGACTATATTAGAATTATCGCTGTTGATTTAAAAGAAATTGAGCGTGATATTCTATCTTGCGTTGCGCAACATGTATGCTTAAAACGTCAAGCGTCCAACTTTTTTAATATGTAATTTTTAGGACCACGTTTATTAATTAAGCGTGGTTTTTTTGACCCTATATGGCATGATATCCAATTAAGATTTAAGATAACTAAAATTGATTTACCCTAAGTTTGATGTCATCGTTGTGGGTTCAGGGGCTGCGGGGCTTTATGGTGCTTTATGTCTGCCCGATAATTTGTCAGTAGCTTTAGTCACCAAAGATCAGTTAAATACAGGAGCTAGTGATTGGGCTCAAGGTGGAATTGCAGCAGCAATCAGTGCGGAAGATTCTCCTAAGTTACATTTAAACGACACGCTTAAAGCAGGAGCGGGATTATGCGATCGCCTGGCGGTTAAATTTTTAGTCGAACATGCGGAAAGTTCAATTAAATCTTTAGTCGAGATGGGAGTGGCGTTTGATCGCCACCAAAGCCAGCTGGCTATGACCCTAGAAGCAGCCCATTCTCGCCCCAGAGTACTTCACGCTGCGGATACTACAGGCAGGGCGATCGTCGCGACTTTAGCCCAGCAGGTATTACAAAAAAACAATATTCAGGTCTTATCCCAAGCATTTGCCCTCAAACTTTGGCTCAATTCCCGCCAGGAGTGTCAGGGTATTAGTATTTTAAAAGACCATCATGTGAGCTGGATTCAAGCGGGGGCAGTTATTCTCGCCACAGGAGGAGGGGGACAGGTATTTTCCCAAACTACCAATCCCGAAGTCAGTACGGGGGATGGGGTGGCACTTGCCTGGCGCAGTGGAGCAACAATTAGAGATCCCGAATTTGTCCAGTTTCACCCTACTGCTTTAACTGTACCTGGCGCACCCAGATTTTTAATCAGTGAAGCGGTTAGAGGAGAAGGTGCGCACTTAATTGACCATAGTGGCAAACGTTTTGCTTTTGATTATCATCCTGATGGAGAATTAGCCCCTAGAGATATTGTCAGTCGAGCTATCTTTAGCCATTTACAAAAGACAGGGGAAAGTCATGTTTTTCTCGATCTCCAAGCAATTCCCCCAGAGCGTATTCGTTATCGGTTTCCGAATATTATTCGCGTCTGTCAGCATTGGGATGTAGATATCTTCACTAAACCAATTCCCGTAACGCCCGCGGCTCATTATTGGATGGGAGGAATTATCGTTGATACCATGAACCAAACTTCGATTCCTGGACTGTATGCAGTGGGCGAAACTGCCAGCACTGGAGTACACGGGGCAAATCGTCTGGCGAGCAATTCTTTGTTGGAATGTATCGTCTATGCCTCGCAACTAGCAAAACTACAGCCTCTTTCCCTCCCAACTGTTGTTGCACCAGCAATGAAGGAAATATCTGCTGATTGGGACAAAGAACTAAATTTGGTAACCATAATTAGAAATCAATTACCCGAGTTGATCTGGCAGAGTGCGGGAATATGCCGTAATGCCAGGATTATGGAGCAGGCGATCGCCCAAGTAAAGGATTGGCGATCGCAAATGCATAATTTAAGCCTGAATCAATACGTAGCTGTATTGCCTACACAACAGTTTAAACTACGCCACGCCTTAGCAGAACCGCAGTTAAAACTATATGCAGAAACACTAAATCTACTTGATATAGGTTATTTAATTCTTAAAAGCGCCGCATTCCGCACTGAAAGTCGTGGCGGACATTATCGTGAAGATTATCCTGACACTCTAGATAGCTGGCAGTTGCATACAATCATTCATCAGGAGCAGTGGAGCAAATCTTGAGTTAAGTTAATACGCTTAGTGTGAATTAGCTTCGTTCGAGTTTACTAGTTCGTAGCTATTAGCTATTAGCTTTTAAATATTAGCTTTTAAATATTACCCAGTAACAGCGAAACAACGTTATTTCATTCCTTGAATTAAAATTCACTATGACAAGTACTAGTTCACAAGCAATTTTTAATTCACACCAGACGTTTAATATAATTTTTAATTAATTTTTGATTTGATATAAATTCTGCTGCTCAATATAATCTTTAACCGCAGGGGTAACTAAACTTTGGTCTTTTTGCACACGATAATTACTAGAAGATACTTCGGCTACTTTTAAACTGGCGATCGCATATTCTCCACCAAGACGGTTTAAGCTCGCTAAAGCCTCTGTTTCAATGCCATATCCCATACGGGGTACAATTAACAGTTTCACTTGCCCTAGTAATTCTTTAATACAATACCAACTATGGATTTGCGGGAGAATATCCGAACCAATTACCAAGCTCAACTCAATATTCTGTCCCCATTTTTGCCTCGCTTTGTTGACGGTAATTAAAGTATAGCGATCGCTTAATTCTGGATGGAGACTAGTATTATTCAGACCAAGATCGTCAACTACCAGCTGCAACATCTCATTACGGTATTGCAAGGGAGTTTGCTGCTGTTTAAACGGATTATCTGATGCCCAAACTACTACGCGATCATAATGCTGTGATAGCCAGTGTAAAATAGTCTGATGTCCTATGGTTGGGGGATCGGCACTAGTGCCAAACAAAGCAATTTTTTTCATTAATGGCTAGTTAGTGAGTTTAGTT
>NZ_PVWF01000095.1 GCF_003003995.1 Pleurocapsa sp. CCALA 161
ATCGGTCCAGTAATTTCAGGTTTGCTGGTTAGTTTAAACTATACTGCTCCTCTATGGATTACGGGAGGCTTAACTATTTTGGTCGCTGGCTTTGCTGTTAACTTAAAGTCGCAGTTCAAGTGCAATAAACCAGTGCTTGATAGTTAATCGATGATCTGTGGCGATCGCTATGTAATTAATTTTGCATAGGTACTTAACCTGATGTCAAAACAACCACTGATTTAAAGCGCTTTCTTCGCTCAACTTAATCATCGTTGTAAAATAATAGCGATAGGTTGATTTAAGTTATAAATCCCCTCTTGGAAAAAAATTCGGTTAAAGTTAAGCTCAACTTCAAAGTCAGAGAACCATCAGAATTACTGCAAATTATCAGTTACAAATAATACATAATTTGTTAATAATAATAAACTGGTGAAAAACTCAACAATTGATTAATAGGGTAAATAAGGTAATGGGCGAGTCTAATGTGGCAGAGATTTTAATACGGTGTCTAGAAAATGAAGGGGTAGAATACGTCTTTGGTTTGCCAGGCGAAGAAAACCTACACGTTCTGGAAGCTTTGAGAGATTCCTCAATTCAATTTATTACTACTCGCCACGAACAAGGTGCGGCATTTATGGCTGATGTCTATGGTCGTTTGACAGGAAAGGCAGGAGTTTGCCTGTCCACACTAGGGCCTGGCGCGACTAATTTAATGACGGGTGTTGCCGATGCTAACCTAGATGGCGCGCCCCTTGTCGCTATTACAGGACAAGTAGGTACGGAGCGGATGCATATTGAATCACATCAGTATCTAGACCTCGTAGCCATGTTTGCTCCCATCACTAAATGGAATGCTCAGATTGTTCGCCCAGACAATACTGCTGAAATTGTGCGTAAAGCCTTTAAAGTAGCCCAATCCGAAAAACCTGGTGCGGTTCATATCGATCTGCCCGAAAATATTGCAGCCATGCCCCTCAAGATCAAGCCCTTAAATAAAGACAATCGAGAAAAAACCTATGCCTCTACTCGCAGCCTCAATGCTGCTGCTGCTGCCATCTCTAAAGCGAAAAATCCGCTAGTTTTGGCAGGAAATGGAGTAATTCGCGGTTTAGCTAGCGACGCTTTAACTGAATTTGCTACTCAACTGGGTATTCCTGTAGCAAATACTTTTATGGGTAAAGGAGCAATTCCCTATACTCATCCTTTGTCATTATGGACAATTGGCTTACAGCAGCGAGATTTAATTAGTTGTGCTTTTGAAGAGGCAGATCTGGTGATTGCAGTTGGTTATGACCTGATTGAATATTCACCGAAAAAATGGAATCCCGAAGGGAATAAACAGATTATTCATATTGATGAGAGCAAATCGGAAATTGATAGTAGCTACATTCCACAAGTAGAGGTATTTGGTGATATTTCAGATTCCCTCAATGATATTGTGAAACGTTGCGATCGCTCTGGAAAAGCTACTCCTTTAGGAGTTAGCGAGCTACGTAGTCAGATTAGAGCCGACTATGAACAATACGCTAATGATGATGGTTTTCCCATCAAGCCCCAAAAAATTGTCTACGATCTTCGTCAGGTGATGGCTCCCGAAGATATTGTGATTTCTGATGTGGGAGCGCATAAAATGTGGATGGCTCGTCACTATCATTGCGATTGTCCCAATACCTGTATTATTTCTAATGGTTTTGCAGCGATGGGTATTGCTATCCCAGGAGCATTGGCAGCTAAACTAGTCTATCCCGATCGCAAAGTTGTCGCAGTGACAGGGGATGGCGGGTTTATGATGAACTGTCAGGAATTAGAGACGGCATTACGAGTCAAAACTCCTTTTGTAACCCTGATTTTTAATGACAATGGTTACGGCTTGATTGAGTGGAAGCAGATTAATCAGTTTGGTCACTCGACTTCGGTTAGTTTTGGTAATCCTGACTTTGTTAAATTTGCCGAGAGCATGGGCTTAAAAGGCTATCGAGTATCATCGGCAGAAGATTTAATTCCTACTTTAAAAAAGGCTTTAATGGATGATGTTCCTGCTGTCATTGACTGCCCCGTGGATTATAAAGAAAACCTCCGATTTTCCCAAAAAGCAGGAGATTTAAGCTGCAAAATTAGGCTTTAAATTCTGACCAAGAGTAGGTAAAAAAATTATAGTCATTCCAAATAAAAAAGACATGATTAGGTAAGGACGAACAGCGGTTCGCCCTTACGAGGATTAACTAAAATAAACTTATCGTTTTTACTTTTGCTTTGACGTTAGGATTTATTTATCTATTAAAATTTAAATGATTTAAAAATTTAAGTATGCCCCGCACCCAGAGAAACGATAACTTTGTCGATAAAACCTTTACCGTCATGGCAGACATTATTCTCAAGGCGCTGCCAACTAACAAAAAAGCCAAGGAAGCCTTTGCTTACTATCGCGATGGCATGTCGGCACAGGGAGACGGTGAATATGCAGAAGCTTTAGAAAACTACGAAGAGGCGTTAACTCTAGAAGAAGATTCTAACGATCGCAGCTACATTCTCTACAATATGGGCTTAATTTACGCCAGTAATGGCAACATCGAGAAGGCAATTGAATTATATACCGAGGCGATTGATTTGAACCCAAGAATGCCCCAGGCATTAAATAACGTGGCGGTAATTTATCATTATGAAGGGGAGAAAGCCAAAGAAGCAGGCAATGTTGAAGAGGCAGAATCTTTTTATGACAAAGCTGCGGAATATTGGAAGCAGGCAATTAGAATTGCCCCTAACAACTATCTGGAAGCTCAAAACTGGCTGAAGACGACAGGGCGATCGGAAATGGATGTATTCTTTTAAAAGTTAAAAGTTAAAAGTTAAAAGTCAATATGATTGATCGCGCAGAAGTAAGAAAAGTAGCTAATTTAGCCCGACTAAATATTACCGAGGCGGAAGAGGTGGAATTTACCACTCAACTAAACAGTATTTTGGAGTACTTCGATCAGTTGAGTGAATTGGATACCACGGATGTACCACCTACCACCAGAGCCATTGAAACTAGTAATATTACTCGTGCCGATCAAGTATTTCCTTTTCCTGATAAGGCAGACTTGCTGAAGGCTGCACCTGAGCAACAGGGGGATTTTTTCCGCGTACCCAAAATTATTAGTAGCGATGAAGGTTAGCTCTGAGGAGCTTAAGCCGACTTGTGACTTCTAAAAAAAACTCGCCTAGTAGTTATTACTAGGCGAGACTAAAATTTATTACTTCCAGCTGAAGCTAAAACAGTGCCAATTCAACTTTCAACTATCAGTTATTTAGCTGCTTGACGTTCTTTAGCTTCGGCAATCACTTCTTCGGCCACATTCTTAGGACAAGGTGAATAGTGATTAAATTCCATTGAGAACTGACCACGACCAGAAGTCATAGTGCGAAGGTCACCAATGTAACCAAACATCTCGCTCAAAGGCACGTCAGCTTTGATACGAACACCCATTGGAGTTGAATTTTGCGATTTAATCATGCCACGACGACGGTTTAAGTCTCCAATGACATCACCCATATGATCGTCAGGAGTAAATACGTCCACGTTCATAATCGGCTCGAGAATTTGTGGACCAGCTTTGGGTAGTGTTTGACGATAACCAGATTTGGCGGCAATTTCAAACGCGATCGCACTAGAATCGACAGGGTGGAAAGAACCATCGGTTAGGGTGACTTTTAAATCTACGCAAGGGAAACCTGCTAAGACACCTTTTTCAATGCTGTTAGCAAAACCTTTTTCAACTGCGGGCCAGAATTCACGAGGAACGTTACCACCAGTAACTTTAGACTCAAATTCAAACCCAGAACCAGGTTCGCCAGGCTCGATAGTATAATCGATTTTACCAAACTGACCAGAACCACCAGACTGTTTCTTATGGGTATAGCTATCAGTGACGGTTTTAGTAATCGACTCACGATAAGCTACTTGAGGTTTGCCTACTTCCACTTCGACACCGTGAGTACGTTTAAGAATATCTACCTTGATGTCTAGGTGAAGTTCACCCATTCCTTTGATAATAGTTTCGCCACTGTCAAAGTCTGTCTCCACATAGAAAGAGGGATCTTCTTGAACCATCTTGCTTAAAGCAACACCCATTTTCTCAGAAGCACCTTTGTTAAGAGGTGTTACGGCAATGGAAATTACTGGATCAGGGAAGACCATTGGCTCAAGAGTTGCTGGATTTTTGGGATCGCAGAGAGTGTGTCCAGTTTGGATGTTTTTCAAACCAACGATCGCAATAATATCTCCTGCTTGTGCAGAATCAATCTCTTCACGAGAATCGGCGTGCATTTCGACCATCCGTCCGACACGCTCAGTTTTGCCTGTAGCAGTATCTAGCACAGATTCGCCTTTATTTAACGTACCTGAGTAGATCCGAGTAAAGGTCAACGCACCATAACGGTCATCCATAATTTTGAATGCCAAAGCACGCAAAGGTCCTTCAGGATCGACAATTGCATATTTACCTGTTTCTTTGCCTTCTAAGTCAACTTCAGGCTGGGGTGGAACTTCAGTGGGGCTAGGTAAATAGTCAACCACCCCGTCTAAGACTAACTGCACCCCTTTATTTTTAAAGGAAGAACCACAGTAAGTAGGGAAGAAAGCCAATTCGCGAGTACCTTTACGAATACAAGACTTGATTTCATCAACGGAAAGCTCTTCACCCTCAAGGTATTTCTCCATCAACTCATCATCTTGTTCTACCGCAGTTTCAATTAGCTGTTCGCGGTAAGTTTCCACGTCATCAACCATGTCCGCAGGAACATCTTGGATTTCGTAGTTTTCTGGCAGACCAGAATTGTCCCAGACCCAGGCTTTACGAGTTAATAAGTCGACTACGCCTTTAAAATCATTTTCAACCCCGATAGGTAACACCATGATTAAAGGTGTCGCAGCCAGAATTTCTTTAACCTGTTTACAGACACTATAAAAATCCGCACCAGTACGATCTAACTTGTTCACGTAGATGATTCGAGCTACTTTAGAATCGTTGGCGTAGCGCCAGTTAGTCTCAGACTGAGGCTCAACCCCACCCGAACCACAGAACACACCAATACCACCGTCAAGCACTTTTAAAGAACGGTAAACTTCAATGGTGAAATCTACGTGACCAGGAGTATCAATGATATTTAGCTGGTGATCTTGCCAAAAACAGCTGGTGGCGGCAGATTGAATTGTAATACCACGTTCTTTTTCCTGATCCATGAAGTCAGTTGTTGCTTCTCCATCATGTACCTCACCGATCTTGTGACTTTTACCAGTCAGCTTGAGGATTCTCTCTGTAGTGGTTGTTTTACCTGCATCTACGTGAGCGAAGATGCCTATGTTCCGATATCGAGAAAGGTCTTTCATTTTTGTCTATATTTTGATGATTAATACTTGACCTCACGTTCGCGGAGTTTACCGAAGGGTAATTATCTTTTTAGATGCTATGTGGTGAGGTCACTGATTGTTGCAGATCTAATCCGTGCAGGTTTAGATTTCAATCGTCTGTTTAACGTTGTGCAGCCAATCTAATTTCTCATGGCAACGATGCTTATTATAATGCCAATTGTTAATTAATGATAAGATATATCGCGCTATGTATGGCTAGAGATTACCCATATTAATCTTGGTAATTACCGAAATTTAACCACAGAAATATCAACCATTAACCATTTATCTAGGATTGGACATTAACAATAGGTTGCTGAAATTAGACAGCCATTAAGTCTTACGGAGAAAATCAATACTATCTATTGCCTTTTGCTGGAAAAAGAATGTTAACCCTTATTTGCCGAGAGGATTATTTAAGCAAATGCATTAGCTTAATGACTGTAGCTAGATATTCATTGTTCCTTGCTTCTGAAGAGAGAGGCTGTTTCTCAATACTTAATTAGTATAGCTGAAATTTTCCTCATAAAGCGATCGCAAACAATGTTTTTGTAAGAATTTGTTGACGTTCTTAATCTATTTACCGCAGACAACCTCTCAATCTTCTGTATGCTGTTCCAACAGAGTGTCAATTGTAAATTGACGTAAGTTCGAGATAAGCTAAAACTAATACTGTAGAGCGATCGCAAAAATGTCTTTGCTCTCAAGATTTTTTATAATTACTTGTGCGGTTGGGTCATCCGAAGTCTAAGAGAATGAAAAAGTTGCTGGCTAAGGTGCAAAAATCTTCATGGTTGGCAAATAGTTCTCTAGATACTCGTTACGCTTTGTTAGAAGCCTGTTTAATCGGTTTGTTTTCGGCTTTGGCTGCGGTCTTGCTCAAGCAGGGGATTGGCTGGCTGGGAGGTTGGCGGGTACAGACAGCGAATCTGATGGGGGGAAAAATTGTTTTACCCCTAACGGGTCTAGTTTGTGGGACTCTGGCAGGAGTAATCATTCAGGTTTTGTCACCTTCTGCGGCTGGGGGTGGTATTCCCCAAGTTAAAGCTGCTTTAGCTAAGTATCCCGTAGTTTTAGACTTGCGTACTGCCCTAGTTAAAACCCTAGCAACCATTTTAGTTGTGGGGGCTGGATTTACCGTTGGTCGTCGTGGTCCCACAGTGCATATTGGGGCTGCATTAGGGGCGCAGGTTAGTCGCTGGATTCCTAATTCTCCTACTAATCGCCGTCAGATGATTGCCGCCGGGGCAGCAGCAGGTTTGGCAGCAGGCTTTAATACGCCTATTGCGGGGGTGCTGTTTGTTGTTGAAGAGTTGATGCGAGATATTTCGGGCTTGACTTTAGAAACTGCGATCGCTGCTTCTTTTACTGGTGCTGTTGTTTCCCGCATCCTGAGTGCAACCGATCTCAATGTTCCCTTGGCAGTAATCGATTCGGCACGCAAAGGTAGTTTTGCTGTTAATGATATTCCCTTTTATATCGTGTTGGGTATTTTAGCAGGAGTATTGGGGGGCATTTTTAACCGAGGGATTATTCATGGCATGAAGTTTAGTCGTACCTTCCCTTTCCCAATACCCATCCAAATTGGTTTAGCTGGATTGATTTCAGGCACTATAGTTGCTTGGCTGCCACCCTTTTTTGAAGATAACGCAGGATTAAAAGAATTATTAATTACTGGGCAGTTTAGCTGGCAGACAACAGCGGTTATCTTTGTGGCTCAATTTTGCCTGACTATTTTGGCATATAGTGCGGGTGCGCCAGGAGGGTTATTTGCCCCTGCTTTGGTATTAGGTTCTGCTTTAGGATATTTGGTTGGGTTGGCAGAGGTGGCTTTAATTGGGTCGGAATCTCCCTATACTTTTGCCCTGGCAGGCATGGGGGCATTCTTCACCTCGGTAGTTAGAGTTCCCGTGACGGCAATTATTATCGTGTTTGAAATGACGGCAGACTTTAATTTGGTACTGCCTTTGATGATTAGCTGTGCCATAGCATATATTGTGGCGGAAAGTGTTTCCAAGGGGTCTTTATATGAGCATTTACTAGAAATTAGCGGGATTGAACTAACGGAAGATAAACCGAACCATGATTTTATGACGGAATTGACGGCAAACGACGTGATGCAGCCTAAAGTAGAAACTCTTCCCAGTAATCTTCCTTTACCAGAGTTAGTCAAGGCAATATCGCGATCGCATCATCGTGGTTTTCCTGTGCTGGAAGACGGCAAGCTTGTGGGTATTATTGCTCAGTCGGATCTTCCTCAAGATAGTCAACCAGCAACCTCAATGTTGCTCAAGGACATTATGACTCCTCACCCGATTTCAGTCTCTCCTGAAACTTCTTTAGGGGATGTTTTATATCTCCTCAATCGCTATCAGCTTTCGCGTTTACCCGTGACTGAAGGTTATAAACTCCTGGGGATTATCACCCGCAGCGACATTATTAAAGCTGAAGCTAAACAGCTAAACTACGATCATCATCCCAAAGCTCACCTCGAACCTTCTTACGTGGTGTATCAAAGTCGTTCTCCCGCCACAGGAAAAGGGCGTATTTTATTACCCCTGGCAAATCCCGAACATATAGATGACTTGTTAACAATTGCCGCAGCGATCGCCAAATATCATCAGTATGAAATTCAGTGTTTGCGCGTGATCTGTGTTCCCAATTATGTTTATCCTGCCCAGGCTAATGTGGAAACGGACGCTGAACGCAAGCTAATGCAGCAGCTAGAGAACTGGGGTAAAGCATCAGGTATTTCCCTACATACTCAAATTCGCGTTGCTACAGATATTAGTGAGGCTATTTTAGAAACCATTACCAGAGAACAGATCGATCTGTTGCTTATGGGTTGGAAAGGTAAAAGTTCAGGAATTGAATCGATTTTTGGCAATGTGGTAGATACTCTGATCCATCAAGCATCCTGCGATCTGCTGCTGATTAAGCTAGGGAATGCACCTCATGCCTTTCCTCAACAGCTCGATCTACGCCATAAATGGCTGATTCCGACTACAGGGGGCGATCGCATTCATAAACTTTTAGCTATTGTGCCTGCTTTAGCTAATTTATATTCTATTCCGCCGAAAATCCAGCTATGTCAGGTATCTTCTGCCGATTTAGGGGGACACTATACTACCGATTTTTTACAGGCAGTCGAATTAGTTAAAAATAAACTCGATTGCCCTATCTTTCCCCTACTAATTTCCAGTGATTCTGTCTCAAAAGCCGTCATTGAATTAACTCAAGACAAAAAATACGGCTTGGTGATTTTAGGGGCTAGCAACGAAGGCTTACTACAAAATGTAATGAACGGCAATATTCCCGAAGCGATCGCCCATCACGCCAATAGCACCGTAATTATTTTTCGTAATTCAGCTAAATAAGGTGATCGATCATACAGATCATTTTTGTGGTTTCAAGCAATATATTTACAGGCTGCATAAAGACCGCATAAATTATCTGTATTTGTTTAACATCTATCGTTTAAAAGTCACAGGATCTTGGCATAATTTTTAAGGTTTCTTGACAAAAATGTTGCGTACTTTGACAATTTCCTCACATCTTAAAAATCTTATCTATATTGGATCTATAGAGAGAAATTAAGTTTTAAATCCTTTTTGTTTAGATATATTACGGTAAAAATCATGAATGTCAACAGTTCTTGCCCCTGCTGTTCCAGTTCTATGCTCCTGCATCTTAGTAGCCGTCGGAGTTTTTGGCTTTGTAGCCACTGTAGAACAGAAATTCCCAACTCTGATACTCAAGCAAACTTTAACAAAAGTAAACCAATTAATTTAAGTTCGTCTTCACGCGCAGCACTTGGTTCATTGCAATTAGGACAAGTAGCTGCTGCCATCTAGAGGTGTAATCTAGAAAATTTAAAGATTGATTTAATTATTATTGAGTAATTGTGGTGTTTAGTCAACTATCCTGTGAAGTTAGTGGTAGTTAAGCCGTGTAGCAAAATAAAATTGAAACTTGGCTTGAATGTTTGAGGATGTTGATTGTTGGTTAGGGATCACGATTATTGATTTTTGGCTATTGCAAAATTGTAGTTAGAGTATCAACAAAATTGGGATAGGAGATCGAAGCTGCTTCAGCGCGATTAATTATAGTTTTACCATGAGCATTTAAAGCGGCGATCGCTAAACTCATCGCAATACGATGATCGGTAAAGCTATCCACTTCTGCGCCTTTTAACTTATATCCACCTATAATTTCCAACCCATCTGTTAATTCAGTAATCTTTGCCCCCATTTTGCTTAATTCCGTTGCCATAACCGCTAGGCGATCGCTTTCTTTAACTCTTAACTCCGCAGCATCTTTAATCACGGTTGTTCCTTGTGCAAATGCAGCAGCCACAGCCAAAATGGGAATTTCATCAATTAAGCGGGGAATCAAATTTCCTCCAATTTCGCAGGCTTTTAGCTTACTGTGGCGCACTCTCAAGTCTGCTACAGGCTCTCCTGCTACTATTCGCTCGTTGAGTCTGGTAATATCTGCCTCCATCATCTCCAAAGCTTCCAAAACTCCTGTGCGAGTCGGATTAACTCCCACATTCTCAATCAGTAAATCTGAGTTGGGAACAATTGCCCCAGCCACCAGCCAAAAAGCAGCAGAACTTATATCTCCAGGAACAACAACTTTTTGTCCGCGCAAAGTAGGCTTGCCGGTTAGAGTAACGCTGTGGGTGTGGTGATCGATATCTAAAGTTGCGCCAAAAGCTTGCAGCATCCTTTCACTGTGGTCACGGGACAAAGCAGGTTCAGTTACGGTGGTCTGACCATCTACCATCAATCCTGCTAGGAGAATGCAGGATTTAACCTGTGCCGAAGCAATAGGCGAATGATAGTGAGTGGGTTGTAATTGCCTTCCGCGCACGGCTAGAGGAGCAAGAGTATTACCCTGACGACCCCAGATTTTTGCTCCCATTTGGGTCAAAGGTTTGACCACCCGTGACATAGGACGGGATCGCAGAGAACTATCTCCTGTGACGGTAAACAGGCGATCGCTATGAGAAGCAAGTAAGCCTAACATCAAGCGCATAGTTGTTCCCGAATTACCCGCATCCAAAACATCGTTTGGTTCTTGCAGGTTACCTAAGCCGACCCCTGTGACGGTAACTCGTTGGGAATTTAATTCCGAAATTTTCGCGCCCATTGCTCGAAAACAGGTAGCGGTACTGCGAGGATCTTCTCCTAACAACAAACCCTCAATGACTGTTTCTCCTGCGGCGATCGCTCCTAACATCAAGGCTCGATGAGATATGGACTTATCTCCTGGAATAGTGAGCTTACCCTGAACAGAAATTCCCTCACTACGAGGATGAATTAATAACTGCTGCGAATTTTCTGCACCGTCTTGAATACTGACAATCGGAGAAGCCATGAGGTAATAAGACAATAATTTCTGTAGCTAATGTTAACAGAATATGGATTTCAACAAAAATGAGCATAATTTCTCGCTGGTGCTTGTTCAACCAGAAATATTAATCTTTGCCGTATTGATCCCTAGGATGGCTAAAACTATAAATCATTTGACTTTCAATCGTCTTACAGAGTTGAGATGGCTTTTGAGTTAAATGGTGATGCTGACGATCCAACTTGTTTTGGAGACTAGACATCGGATCGTCTCCAGGAGCGATTAAAAACTCTAAACGACTAACATCTTGCCAAGTAGCTAGCTGGTCGAGAATCTTTAATACCCCTGCTAGATCGGGATGATTGCAGTTTTGATACCAATTAGCATTAGCCAAATTTGGCTGATCGAAACCCAAATGCAAAATCAAATTAGCCTGACTAAATAAAGCGATCGCAATTGGTCGAGCTTCTTCCTGAACCAGAAAATTCTCTCCCTTGGCTAGATAGCGAATTTTATCAAGCTTTTCATACTGAGCTTCAGGAGAAATTGCTCCCTGTTGCCAAGAAATTGCTACGGTAGCTAAGTAAGTTTGCAGCAACAAATGACCTAGTTTTTTGGCTTTAGTTGCTAAATATTGAGAATTATAGTCAGTGGCTTCAATTAATAGAGGTAAGCGATCGACTATTTCTAAACCGTAGCCTTTCAAACCAGCAATCTTGCGCGGATTATTAGTAATCAGGCGAATTTGCTTGACACTGAGGTCATTTAAAATCTGCGCCCCCATGCCATAATCCCGCAGATCAGCAGGAAAACCCAAACGTTCGTTAGCTTCTACAGTGTCCAAACCCATATCCTGCAAAGTATAAGCTTTGAGCTTATTAACTAGACCAATTCCTCTGCCCTCTTGACGCAGATATACTACTACTCCCAAACCATGGGCCTCAATCATCTTTAAAGCTGCATGTAGCTGCATCCGACAGTCACAGCGCATTGAGCCTAAAGCATCTCCTGTTAGACACTCTGAATGCATTCTGACCATGGCTGGCTTGGCAGCTAGTTCTTGAGGATCTCCCTTCACAATCGCCAGATGCTCTGTATTATCTAAAGCATTGCGATAGGCATAAATTTTAAAATCCCCAAACTGGCTAGGAAAGTCACATACAGTTTCTCGATAGACAAAGCGATCATACTTGAGGCGATAGCTAATGAGATCGGCAATGCTAATTAATTTCAAGTCGTGTTCTTGGGCATACTTAACCAACTGGGGTAAACGCGCCATTGAACCATTGGGGTTTTGAATCTCACAAATCACCCCCGCAGGATATAGTCCCGCTAATCTAGCTAAATCTACTCCAGCTTCCGTATGTCCCGCTCGTTTTAAAACTCCACCATTTTTGGCGCGTAAAGGAAAAACATGTCCAGGACGAACTAAATCTTCGGGAATACTGGCGGGATTAATTGCCACTTGAATCGTGCGAGCGCGATCGTCGGCGGAGATTCCTGTGGTGACTCCTAACTTCGGCGACGCATCGATGCTCACGGTAAAGGCAGTTTGATTGCTATCAGTATTCTTGCTCACCATTAACGGCAGATCGAGATCATCAAGGCGATCGCCCGTCATCGCTAAACAAATTAACCCTCTTGCCTCCACCGCCATAAAATTAATCATGCTGGGAGTAGCAAACTGAGCTGCACAGATCAGATCTCCCTCGTTTTCTCGGTTTTCATCGTCTACGACAACGATTGAGCGACCTGCTTTAATATCCGCTAAGGCGGAATCTATAGAGTCAAAAGTAACAGAACTGCTTGGAAAGGTATCGGTATTCACTAGAAAAATTAGGCTAGAGGTTATAGTAATTAAGAATTAACTACGACAATTGACCACGGTGATGAAATGATTGTAACTTTTTTCCTTTGATTAATCTTGATCGGTCAAATTTCTGGGTTAAGTGATAATTAATAAATAATCAATAGTCCCATCAAGGAAGATCGCGATCGATCATGAGTGTAATGGAATTAAAACAAATACAAGCATCAGCAGGGGCAATTTTTGATAACCAAGGGGTTGTTCTCGGTTTTGGTAGTGATGACCAAGCTTTAGCAGCAATTGACAACGGGGTCGCTATTGGCGATCGCTCTGGTTGGGGTTTACTCAAAATTACAGGGGCAGATCGACTGCGCTATCTCCATAATCAAAGCACCAATGACTTTGAAAAACTCAAGCCCGGACAGGGTTGTGATACGGTATTCGTCACTTCTACGGCTAGAACTCTTGATTTGGCAACGGCATACGTTACTGAAGATTCTGTTTTAGTTTTGGTGTCACCCCATCGTCAATCGCAGCTAATGGCTTGGCTTGACCGCTTTATTTTTCCGTTTGACAAAGTTGAATTAACTGATATTTCAGAAAATACTGCCATATTTAGCGTCCTTGGTCAACAAAGCACTAATTTATTATCAAATTTAACTTCTGAGACTATTTTATTAACAGACGCAGCAGATAACCAGCTAGTAACTATTGCTGGGGTTGCGGTAAGAGTTGCCCAGGGAAGTGGGTTAGCAACTCCTGGATATACCCTAATCATGGATCTCCAGGCAGCGGGGACAGTTTGGTCAAAACTAATTGCCGAAGGTGTTGTTCCTTTTGGCGATCGCCTGTGGGAAAGCCTGAGAATACAGCAGGGCAGACCAACTCCAGACCGAGAACTAACAGAAGACTATAACCCTTTAGAAGCAGGACTTTGGCAGACCATATCTTTTGAAAAAGGCTGCTATATTGGACAGGAAACTATCGCCCGTCTCAATACCTATAAAGGCGTTAAGCAAAAGCTCTGGGGGATCAAATTAGATCGAGCAGTTGAACCACAAACACCAATTACTCTAGAAGACAGCAAGATTGGCGTCTTAACCAGCTATACGGACACTCCTACAGGCTCTTTTGGCTTGGGCTATATCCGCACAAAAGCTGGCGGAGTCGGTTTACAGGTAAAAGTTGGCGAAGCGAGGGGAGAACTCATTTCTGTCCCTTTCTTATGCCACAAACAATAATTTTGTTAGTTACTCATTGCTCACTGACTAAAAACCCCCAGTAAAACTTGGCTACCGAGGGAGAATGCTAGGCTAACTCTAATTTAAAACTAAAACTAACCTTCTTTTGGCTTTTTAGCTGCGGGGGCTTTAGCTGCTTTTTTGGCAGGTGGACTTACTTCCTTTAATTCTGCTTCTGCATAATTATTAGTGTTTACGCCCGCATAATTAACTTTGTTAAAGCGCACGACTACAGGGTAACGAATACCGCTTGTATCTACCGATGCGACTGTGCCAACTTCGTTATACCAATAGGCTTCTGGACGAAGAATTCTAACCTGAGAACCTCGTTGAACCATAATTGATTAGTCTCCTGAAAATGAATTTTTATGTTGTTTTGATCAAGAAAAATACCAGAGGCAACTTTCTTAATTTCTTGGTTTTATGACCGCATACAATAAGAGCCATTAAACTTCAACGTCAAGTTTATCAAACCTACTGAGCTATATAATCTTACGATACATAACAATTTACGTAGTTCATCTGCTTTAAACGTGTTACTTTTTGACACTTTACACTTACGCATAAGCAAAGCTTAAGATGATGACAAATTTTTTGCTTCATATTGATCAAAATATTTTTATGAAGCCAAATCCAGATCCGTGCGAGGAAAAGCAGTGAGCAACTAACTACCTAAATTACTTACTATCTTTACCAGATAAAGGCTGTAACTGTTTTGCTAGTCGAGGTTTTTCCTGCATTTTTGGCATACTGGCTATACCATAATAAAGCTGTTCTGCCGCCTTTTCATTGGCTAATTCATTCAGATGAATCGGATCGAGAAAACTAGGGGAAGGATATTTATCAGTCAAGTGATACAGATTAACTACTTTGACGTTATTAGGATAAGATTTCGCCAGCTTAAAAGCAGCTTTGGTAAAGGCGGGATAGTCTTTTCTAAGTTTTTCAATATAGGTTCTACCTAGTTCCGTAATAATTTTTCCTTCAGCGGAAGTGAGTTTACTAGGATCTCGTCCTGTAATTTCTGGCTGGATTGCCACTAATAGGGGTACTTGTGCTGCGGTACTCAAATTAAGAATTTGTTTTTGATTTTCCGTATAGCGAGCTATCCTTTTTTTGAGTTCTGGTTCGTTTTGGGGTAAATGCTTGACTAGATTAGCAGTTTGCTCATCAAGGAGAAAGTCTGCTTGAACATCTTG
Source organism: Pleurocapsa sp. CCALA 161 (assembly GCF_003003995.1). Taxonomy (GTDB): domain Bacteria; phylum Cyanobacteriota; class Cyanobacteriia; order Cyanobacteriales; family Xenococcaceae; genus Waterburya. The sequence continues at coordinate 14,974 of NZ_PVWF01000095.1, forward strand.
TGGTTGTGATTTATTCCAGTATTTAGCGGTCACTCTTGCCAAATAACTTTCTTTTAACACAGGTTCAATCAGTTGATCGATATAAGTGCCTATACTCTTTGGTTGCTCCGCTTGAGCTACTTTACTAGCTGGAATTTGAGTTGCTTTGCGATCGCTTGGCAGCATTAAGTCTTGATAGCCGTCTAGCAGGATAATCAAATCGGGCTGATATTTCAACACCTGTAAAGCAATCTGCGCCAGTTCATTGCCAGAAGCATAACCAGGAACAGCAGCATTAATGATCCGATACTTGCCAGTCTTGATTTTAGGTGGCTTTGCCAAGTTCTTTGGTTGTTTGGTATCGCCAGGGGGTAAAGGTAAGTCTGTTTGGTAGATTTGAGGAGTAAGCTGCTGTTGTTCCAGACGTTGTTGCAGACGAGCTTCTAACAGATCGCTAATTGTTTTAGCATTACTAGAACTGCCGTAACCAAAAGCAGTTGAATTACCCAATAAGAAAATTCTGATTTCACCCTTAGGTTTAACTAGAGGAACTGGATCGCGATCGCGAAATCCTTGGGCATTAATTTGCCAGAATTTATGCTGTTGATTTTCTACTAAACTATAGCCCAAAGACATATTGCTTTTAGCCAACAAAAAGTCTGATGTTTTAGTTTGTTGGTTAAGGTTTGCTGATTGGAAATCCAATTTGTAGGCATCAATCGGCTTTAATTGATTGATCTGGGCAAACTCAGTTTGATCGCCAGCCAGATCGAAAAAGATCCGTGTCAATAGCTCTAAAGATAAGAGAAATAGCCCGACAGTAACAATCGCGCCCAACACAGAAAAACGTCGGCGCGCCCGTCGGCGAGGTGTAAACATGGGACGATGTTTGACTTTAGACTTAAACATTCAACTATCCTGCTAATTAATTATAGATATATGAGGGCGATCGCCTTAAATATTTCAGCGTCGAACAATTTGGTACAAATAAAACTTATTTTCAGTCGGAACATGAAAGCATATCTTTAATCCTAATGTTTTATCACAGGTATCTAAATAACTGAAAATCCTTAACTAAAATTTGTTTGATCGCTCATTATTTTCTGGTTAGATTTAAAGCTGCTGATGCTTAATTTGACTGCATTTATCTTTCCCTTTTGACCGACGAAAATTGCTATTTAAACTGTTAAGTTTGTTTTGTCAGGCTTTCGATATAACTCTGTGGTACATTTACCAAAGCAGAGATTATGAGATAAATCATCAGCAGCCATATTTGTTAAATCGATCGCTTTTAATTATTTATGACCTATAAATTATTGTTCGTCTGTTTGGGTAATATTTGTCGCTCACCATCAGCCGAAAATATTATGAACCATCTAATCTTAGAGGCTGGTTTATCAGCAACAATTGTTTGCGATTCGGCAGGAACATCGGGATATCATGTTGGTGCAGCCCCAGATCGACGCATGAGTGTGGCTGCGAAGAAAAGAGGGCTGGAGTTGATAGGACAATCTCGACAACTAAAGCCAACCGACTTACAAAGCTTCGATCTGATTTTGGCAATGGATCGAGAAAACTATCAAGATATTTTATATCTCGATCGCGAGGGCAAGTACGAAGATAAGATCCGCATGATTTGTGATTTTGCTAGATCAAAACCTGATCGGGAAATACCCGATCCTTATTATGGTGGCGCAGACGGTTTTGACTATGTTATCGATCTCCTCTACGATGCCTGTGCAGGCTTATTAACTTATGTGGTTAACTCCCCAGAGTATCAAGCCAAAATTTAGTTAGACGCTTTTTAACACTTATTGATTTTAAAGCAGCATTTCTGTTACACAAAACAACTCAATGAATCGATTTAATTTGAAGATATTTAAGCAATTTTGGTCGCTAGCAAAGCTATATTGGTTAGGAAATGAAAAGAAAGGTGCTTTGAGTCTACTATTTCTTTTATTCATCCTGTTAGTGGCTCATACCCAACTTAGTGTTCTGTTAAATCAGCAGCAGGGCAATATTATTTCTTCTCTTTCTGCCCAAAAAATTGATCGATTTCAAGCAACCATTAAAACTTTTTTTATTATTCTCGTAATTTATGTTCCTTTATATGCTGGTTTTGGTTATGTTCAAGGCATATTAGGCAACTATTGGCGTAGATGGTTAACTAACTCATTTCTGAATCGTTATTTTAGTCAACGTGCTTTTTATGAATTGGGATTCAATACCGATCTTGACAACCCAGATCAAAGGATTGCCGAAGATATCAAAGGTTTTACCGTTGACTCACTCGGTTTTTTGCTGGCGATAGTTGCTTCCGTCTTTAAGGTGATTGCTTTTAGCTTTGCCCTATGGCAAATTTCTCAAAGACTGGTTTATATCTTGCTGGTTTATTCCCTATTTGGCTCAGTAATTGTTGTTGGTATATTTGGCAGAAAACTGGTCAAAATTAACTTTAATCAAATTAGGAAAGAGGCTAATTTTCGCTTTGGCTTAGTCAGAATTAGAGAAAATTCTGAATCGATCGCTTTTTACCAAGGGGAAAATCAAGAAAACCAAAGTCTTAAATATAAGTTTGAGGAAGTTTTTCAAAACTTTAATCTACTGGTGCTGTGGAAAGAAATATATTTGGGCTTATTAAGTCATGCCTATAGTTTTTTTCCGTATATTCTTCCTGCTATTATTATTGCCCCTCAAGTGATATCTGGAGATTTAGAAGTGGGGAAGGTTACAGAATCGGCAGGAGCGTTTGCCGTGATTTTTCATTCACTCAATTTCATTGTCGATCAATTTAAAGAGTTGACTGCATTTGCTGCCAGTGTTGAACGTCTATCCAGTCTCAAAGTTTATCTAGACCATCCTAAAGTTGTTCTCGATCAAGATATGGTCTGCCCAACTATTAACACCATCAAGCAAAATAACCTAGCAATTAAAAATCTAACTCTGCAAACTCCCAACTATCAAAGAACTTTAATCAAAAATTTGTCTGTTAGTTTGCCAACTGGAGAGGGATTACTGATCACCGGCGCTAGTGGTTGTGGCAAGAGTTCTTTACTAAGGGCGATCGCTGGATTATGGAACTCTGGTAGTGGCGCTATCTATCGTCCTGACCTATCACAAATGCTGTTTTTGCCTCAAAAGCCATACATGATTTTAGGGACGTTACACAGCCAGCTAATCTATCCTCACGAAAAATTAGACATTTCCGAAGATCGGCTTAACCATGCTCTAGAAAAAGTCAACTTAGGCGGCTTGGCAGAACGCTCAGGGGGATTTTATCTTGAGAAAGACTGGGATGAAATTTTATCCCTTGGAGAACAGCAACGATTAGCCTTCGCCAGAATTTTAATCAACCAACCTCGCTATGTTGTTTTAGACGAAGCCACTAGTGCCTTAGACATCCAGAATGAAGCAATTCTCTATCAATATTTGCTAGATAGCAAGACTACTTTTATTAGCGTCGGACATCGCCCTAGTTTGATTCAGTATCATCGTTGGTTATTAGAAATGCAGCCAGGGGAAAAGTGGCAGTTGCAGTCAGCCAAAATGAGTTAGGAGTTGTGATTACCCCTAATACTCAATCCGCTTGGCAAAGGTAATACCAATTCTCAAAAATAACGAGAGACTTAGGACAGGTTTAGCTCTTAGCTTTGACCGAAGGGAATCCTTTAGGATAGCTTTTATGGATATTTAAGCCTTTTCATTGACTCTAAGAATATTTTTTATCTTTCCAGCTATTTTTAGGAATTGGTATAAAGTAGCTAAAATTCTTAATTCTTTATCATTGGTCACAAGTTAAGGAAATGAGAAAAAAGTCAAGGGAAAACCCAAATCGTGTAAAACTCAGAGAGAGTAAGCA
>NZ_PVWF01000009.1 GCF_003003995.1 Pleurocapsa sp. CCALA 161
ACTCGATTGTGAAACGCTGTTGCGGCGAAGATACTTGGGGGGTAGCCCCTCGGGAAAATAGCTCAGTGCCAGGTTCTTCTTTTTTTTTTGATTGGCTAAATATTGAATGCCGTAATATATAACAATGGCAAAAAACTCATCTTTAACTAATATGTAAAGATGAGTTTTCTTCTTAGGAATTTTCTTGGTTGTAAATTGTACTCTGCACAATTAGTATAATTTTAAAAATGATTTATATTCTTGGCATTATCCAGTTATGCATAGATAATTGTCTAGAAGACTGAATGCAAGCTTTGCTCATTTTTCTGAGCGATTTTTCGCTTTATTTTTTAGTTTACTGTTAAAATTATGCATACCGCTTCCGCTAAAATTCTAGTTGTAGATGATGACCCAGCAATTCGCAATTTAATATTTCGTTTTCTCAGTCAGAAAGATTATTTACTTGAGTCTGCTGTGGACGGTCAAAGTGCATTAAAGGCTTTTGAACAATTTAACCCTGATTTAGTAATTTTAGATGTAAATCTTCCAGATGCTTTAGGCTACAACCTGTGCGAAGAGATGCAGAGAAACACTGATGTTTTTATTTTAATGTTAACTAGTAGATCCGATGCTGCTGATAAAAAAGAAGGTTTTCTCAAAGGTGCAGATGATTATTTGACCAAACCTTTTGATCTTCAAGAATTAGAATATCGAGTCAAAGCTATCTTAAAAAGGCAGCGGACAGTCTCTACATCGGAAAAACAGCCTTTAGTTTTTAGCAATATGGTTATTGATCCTGTTCGTCGTGAAGTAAAGATTAATGATCAGTTTATCCTTTTGACAGCATTAGAATTTGATTTACTACATTTTTTAGCTACTCGCCCAGGAAGAGTATGGCGTAGAGATGAATTAATTCAAAGTGTTTGGGATTATGATTATGTGGGTGATCAAAGAGTTGTTGATGTTCACATTGGTCAAATCCGTAAAAAAATTGAGATTGATTCAGCAGAACCCTCTTTCATTCAGACTGTTAGAGGTGTCGGCTACAAATTCGAGGTTGATCCAGTTTCTGAAGATACTTAGAATAGATGCAACTAGCTCAAACTTAAACTAGATCAAATTAAAAATTCAGAAATAGCGTCTTGAATTGCTTTTTTTTGTTTAGAGTTGTAACACCAGCGTTCAATAAACTGTTGATATTCACCTCTACCATTTTTAATCGTGTTCTGTAATTCTTGCAGCTTTTCATTGACTAATTGCAAGTTTAATTGTCGAATTAAATTGCAGGTACGTCGATAAACTTTTTCAGAGCCAGCAACATTGTCTGAATCATTATTGAGACTATGGGCAACAATCATAGCTGAAGACATAGCTAAATTTTTGACTAATAATTCGCAAGACATCTCCTGCGTAGATTTTAATCCATTCAGCACTCCTTCAGAAGGATTATCTGCCCAAGCCATGTCGCTGGTCAAATAAGCAACGAAAAATCCCCTTCCACCATTTTTGCTGCTTAGTATAGACGAAATTTGTTGTTGAGCTTCAAGTTCGCTTAATTGATTAGAGTTAATTTGATCCATTAAAGATTGAGTAGCAGCGATCGCTTGAGGAAAAGATAGAGACTCTGGGAAAGCAGAATTGTTCATTTAAGTAGGAAAATCTAAAAATGTTAATTAAGATTTAAAAATCTTGATAGAGCTTGAATCATTGCTGGTGGCCAGCGACGAATATTTTCAATCCAGTTAAGATCTTGATAGCGATTGTCTAAACCAACTGCTGCAACCCAATTGCTTTCTGCTTCGCCTTGCTTTCCTTCTACCCATAAAGTTGCAGCTAGCGCAGCACGCATATCGGAATACATGGGATATTTACGTACTAAGTTACGCATATTACGAATTGCTTCTGAATGATCGCCTAACTGATATTGAATCAAAGAAGCATTACCGCGTGCTAAAGGAAAAGTTGGAGCCAGATCGGCAGCCTGTTGATAGTCATCCAATGCATCCTGCCATTGTTGCTGCCCTGCTTTAGCATTGCCTCGATTATTTAAAGCAACTGGATCTTGAGGAGTAATAGATAACACATGGTTGTAATCGGCGATCGCCTCGGACCAAAGTTTTTGTCCTTCGTAAGCAATTCCACGATTTAAGTAAGCATCAGGATATTCTGGGGCAATTTCAATTGAGTGGTTGAAGTCAGAGATCGCTTCAGCCAGCTTATATTGACCAATACGCACGTTACCTCGATTACTCCAAACCGCAGGATTTTCAGGAAAATTTTCGACCAAAGTTGTCCAATATGTTTCTGCTCGCGCAAAATCCCCCTGCTGTGCTGCTTGAAAAGCTTTTTTGGCGATTTTTTCACCCTGAGCAATTTGTTGTTCTGTTAGATCTCCAGTCTGGATGTTTGATGCGATCGCTACTTGTCTTAACCCGATGACAACATTGAGAAAAAAAATGATCAATAAACTTATTAACCAACGTTTCATTATATTTTTTCTATTTAAGCCTTTATACCTAAGATATCTGAATATAGAGAGTATTATGTAAAACTACTAAAATATTTTTCAGTTTTCATTTTCAATAAATTAAGTTTAATAAACTTGGTCAATTAAAGCTAAAAAAAAAGTGACAAAAACGCAAAAATGTGCGATACACGAACAACAAATATAAGTAAGATACGATTAAAATAGTTTTATTGACTATGCAAATACGTTTTTTTAGTAAACTGACCCTATTTGTAACAATTTTATCCGTGCCACAATTTTTTTCTTCTTCTTCGGTCACGCCAGGGCTTCTCTGCTCTAGAGTGGTGGCAGCAGAGGTGAAAACTTTAGGAGAAAGTGGAGACACGGGAGAAACTGGAGCAAAAGGAGCGAATGGTCGCAATAGCGATAACTTGACGGTGTTTGCTGATGGAACACCGATGACTCTTGATCTAGCAGGGGGCAATGGTGACAGCGGAGAAGCAGGAGCAAAAGGCTACGATGCTGTTTGTGAGAAGCCAACGGAAGCTGTTGGTCAAAACCTACAAGGTGCTGATGGTGGCAGTGGCGGAGATGGCGGAGATGGCGGAGTCGGCGGTAATGGCGGTTCTTTGACAGTATACGCCACTAATAAAGAGTATCTTAAGCAGATTTATGTGATTGCTGCGGGAGGAGAAGGTGGTGAATCTGGAATAGCGGGAGACGGAGGAGCAGGTTGTGACTGCGATCGCCCTTCTTGGAATGAAAAGACTTGCTTTGGTGAACCTGGAAGTTCAGATTATAGCTGTACTACGCAAGAGTTTCAATGTACTGATGGGTATTCAGGTAGAAAAGGAAGAGAAGGGCGCAGAGGTATCAACGGTAAGATGGGCAATTTGACCCTAATAAACATGGATAAATCTCTTTCTCCTGATTTTCCTGAAGCCACCGCACCAATTAGTGAATTACAAGGTCGAGGTTTTACACTCTCGAAAAATATTTGGCAAAGCAAAAATAATGCCTCATCTTTGTTTGCGCCAGGTTCAATTATTGCTGACCAATATCAAGAATTGGTAGCGCGTCATGAACATTCCGTTTTGGTCGTGTGGGATGCTCCCCAGCCAGTAGAAGATTTTGCAGATCAGCAAATTACCCTGAGTCTCAAAGGAGAAAATGATGCCAATATTGTCTTGCCCAAAGATCTCTGGTTGGAAACTAAAGCTTCCAAGCGAGATAAGCTGACGGAGCTACATGTGTTTAATGCTGTGCGTACTGAAGATGTAGCTGATTTGAAAATTGATGGCTTATTTGGACAGGGGGCAAATTTAGAGCTAGATATATTTGATGAAGCGGAAAAGTCAAATTTAATTGCTAGCGAATTTTCTCTGAAATACCGTGTCGGCGAAGAATCGGAGGACAAAAACTTTTTTGGCAGCAGAAGTACGGTTTATCAGACCAAGTACGAAGGAGCAATTCCGCCACAGGCGATCGCTCAATCGGGAAATTTATTCACTTTAAAGTTGGGGCAACTGCCAATTCCTCCAGAATATCTTCAGCCTGGATTAAAAGTAGAGTTAGAGGTATCTGCCAAGCGTTCTTTGGGGTCTAACTCTCAAGTCAAAAAGCTATCTACCAGCACAGAGATTGAAGAATCAAATTCTCGCTCTTAGCATCAGCTTTGCTCTTGAGAAATAGTTTGAATGGCGACTTCGATAGCTCGTTTAACCGCAGCATCTTTATCTGCCATGACGATTGACTCGGCTGCGGTGCGTTGAGCGACAACCCCACAGACACAGGCAGCAGTAAAACCATATACCCCAGCCATTTTAAATAAAGTTCCTAATTCCATTTCGTAATTTAAAATATTGAGTTGGCGGTATTGAGCCGTAATTCCTTTCAGCCAAGACTGAAGATAGGGATTAGCCGAAGACTCAACTCGCTCCTGTCCTTCATAAAAACCGTCTACTGAGGCGGTAATACCCAAATGATAGGGGATATTTAGTCTACGAGCAGTTTCTACTAAGGCGACGGTCAGAAAAGGATCGGCAACGGCAGGATACTCTGGGGGAGCGATGTCCAAAGCTGCCCCTTGGCGACATAAACTTGCTTGAGATATAACAATATCACCAATTAAAATAAAAGGCTGAATTGAACCACAAGTACCAACTCGAATAAACTGCTTAATTCCAACCTGCACTAGTTCATTGACGACGATACTTAAAGAAGGAGCGCCCATGCCACTAGTAGCGACTAATATAGGCTTGCCGTTGGGCAAATTGCCCAGATAACTATGGAGTCCTCGATATTGTGACAGTAATTTAGTGTTTTTTAAGTAAGTTTGGGCAATATAGTGCGATCGCTCAGGCTCTCCCGATAATATTACCGATTGAGGGGCATCAGCACCAAGATCTGATTGACTAAAACCAATATGATATTTCATTTTTTGACTAGCTATAATTGCAAAACGATTAAGTTAAAAAGGCGTGAAATTCTTCGTCCCCACAGGACACAAAATAAATGACTTGTCCGTATGTAATGCTCGTAAAAATGTGTCAGGTTAACACTGATGATCGATCACCAATAGCAATTGACTGATACTGAATGATGGTAACTCTTGAAAAATTTTCCACAATTGTCTCTTACTGTAAAAACAGCAAAATAGGCAAGCATTTACCCGATGCTCTCTATGTCCATACTGATGCTTTATCTGACCTCGATCCTATGCTGAAAGAGTATGAGAGTCGAGCCAGAAATCTGGTCAATAGTCTCGACTGCGCTACTATTGTCAAATTTGGTACTGATCGACCCAAAATTTCTTATTTGTACTATCCAGATTTTGATCGAGATCCTCACCCACAACTACATCAGAGCATTGTGGTGGACTTGGCTACAGAACAAGTGTCAGTCAGACAATACCATAACTCACACAATCCACCAATTTTGCATCGTAAAGAAACTTTTGTGAATGAAAATTATCCTTTGTATCAAACCTTTGCTGAATTAACTAAAAAAGAAGTAGCTTTAGGTTTGTTGGATAATTCTCGGCATATTGGTACCTTGCAAGAGTGGACTCGTTTGCTGTTGCAGGAAGGTGTTTCCTTAGTCGATCATCATGTTGCCTGTCCAATTGATTCTCCTGTAGCACAAAAGCAGACTATCTTAATCGAGCGACACAAAGCAGCCCTTAAACGTTCAGAGTTATCCCGTCCTGTCAGAATTGCTTTAGAAGCTGACTTATTTAGAGAAGGAACGACCTTTTTTGATTATGGCTGTGGCTGTGGTGAAGATATTAAACAAATTAAAAATCACGGGTATGCAGCCTCTGGCTGGGATCCGTTTTATCGCCCGAATACTAATCTTGAGTCTGCTGATATTGTCAATTTGGGTTATATCATTAACGTCATTGAAGACATAGCCGAAAGAAGACAGGCTCTAATTAAGGCATGGTCACTAACCCAAAGGGTATTAATCATCTCAGCACAGGTATTAGTAGACGATCGCCGTCGTGGTTTAGTGGCATATGGTGATGGTGTTGTAACTAACCGCAACACTTTTCAAAAATACTATGAACAGGAAGAGCTAAAACTGTATATCGAGCAGGTATTAGAGGTAGAATCGATTCCTGCTGGCTTAGGAATTTATTTAGTCTTTCGTCATGAAACTGAAGCCGAGTTTTTCCGCGCTTCTCGTCTATATTCACGCCTTAGCACTCCGCGTATTCAAGGCAAAGTCAGGAACTTTGAAGACTATCGCGATTTATTGACTCCTTTAATGGATTTTTATACCAAAAGAGGTCGTTTGCCAGCGAAGGGAGAATTAGCCTCAGAAGCAGCTATTAAAGAAGAGTTTCGCAGTTACCAGCGCGCTTTTAAATTAATTCTTCAAGCAACAGATCGCCATGAATGGGATGCGATCGCTGAAAAACGTCGTCAAGATCTTTTAGTCTATTTAGCATTGGGTAAATTTAGTGGTCGCCCTACCATTAGAAAGCTATCTCCTGAAATCAAAGCCGATGTCAAAGCCTTATTTGGTAGCTATAAACAAGCCTGTACTATTGCTGATATTCTCCTAATCCATGTTGGAGATCTCAAAAAAATTGCCAATCTTTGTCAAACAAGCAATATTGGTAAACAGCTTGATGGAGCGATCGCCGTACACATCAGTGCATTAGAAAAACTACCTCCTCTGTTGAGACTGTATGAAGGTTGTGCTAGCCGTAACTTCTATCGCTTAGAAAATGCTAATATCGTCAAAATTTATTACAATAAGCCTAAAATAACTTATTTGGTTTATCCAGAGTTTGATACTCAGGCACATCCTACTCTCCAGGCAACTATGGAAGTAGATTTGCACAATCTCTCTGTCACCTATCATGATATTTCTGACGAAACTAATCCTTTAATCCTGCATCAAAAAGATGCTTTGGTTGCGCCCGATTATCCTAGCTATAAAAAGTTTGTTCGCTTAACTAAAAAAGAACAAAATTCAGGATTACTCAAAAATCGCGATGCCATTCGTCGTCTTCATGGTTGGTTACGCTGCTTAAGAGAAAATGAGCTAGTTATTGAAGGACATAAGTTAAGCAGCAAATAAATATCGTATTGAGGGGCGAACAACTGTTCGCCCTATTATTCCCAACTCATACTAATAGTCTGACTATCCCCCTGCATTAACATCAGTCAATTTAGAAGCTTTAACTTTAGTTAAAATTTTGTCTTTGAGCTTTTCTAACTCTTGTTGAAGAACTTTTTTGGCTATTTTGGCATCCCCCAAACTTTTAGTCACTTGACTTAAGTTCGCCCACTCCTGGAGCATTTGACAGTTACGGAGGTTAATTATAGAGGTAATAATATGCTGACATTGTCGAGGTTCATCTAAACTATAGAAAAGAATTCGATATTTACCTTGATTTGCCATGGTGCGAGCAATTCCTTGTCCTTTATGAGATTTGAGGTCTAAATAACAGGGAAGCCATTTGACACCATGTTCAGAATTGTAGAGTACGGTAATCCAAAGCAATGTAGGATGGGGATTTGCCAAATATAAAAATTGATTGTAGCGGGTACAAGAAATTCTTTGATAGATATCTTCTTGTTCCAGCATGACGCAAAGTACAGGGACTTCTCCCAACGGAGTATCGATTATCTGAGCAAAAACAATTTTGCTTAACGGTTTATCCTGAGGCCAAGGAGTCTGTAAACAAATTTCCGTTACTGAAGTTTCGGCATTGACAGTACGATTATTAACTGCATTGAGAGTAGCATGACGAGAAAATGTGGTATTTAAAGTAATATCTAGAGTATTTTTAGCTGTATTTTTACTGAGATGTTCAGGCGTGTTGATGTTTAATCCAGGATTAGTTTTGCCAAATTGAGATTGCCGTTCGATCTTTTCTAGAGTTTCCATAATCTCACGGGCGCTTTGAGGTCGTAGATCTCTTTCTTTTTCCAAACAGCGAAATACTAAATTTTGTAATTCTTCAGGCAAATTTAGCCTGGCGCTGAAAGGCTCTGGCTTGAAATTATGATGAGCCTGATACCAACCACCAAAGGATGAGTTTTGAGGCAACAAAGGCATATCCATGGTGAGCATTTCGTACATCATGACACCTAAGCTATAGATATCAGAACGACTGTCTAGCTCTTTGCCTTCCATCTGTTCGGGAGAACAATAGGCTAAAGTTCCCATAAAAGACTGAGTTTGGTTAGCACTTGCCTGAATTAGTTTAGCAATGCCAAAATCAAGAATTTTTGCCACTTCCCCTAATGTAGGGTCTTGCAAGACGATTATATTGCTTGGCTTAATATCGCGGTGAATGATTCGACACAATTCGCCATTAAAGGAAATTCCTTGATGAGCAGCTTCTAATCCCAGACAAACATGACGAGCTAAAATCAGAAATCTTTTAAGGGGTATTGGTTGATAGGAAATTAGCTCGTTGATGCTTTCTCCCGCCAGAAACTCCATCACATAGAAAGGAGAGTTATGTTCATCTACCCCATAGTCTTTGACCCTGACCACATGAATACTCTTTTCGCCCAAGAGAGCCGAAATGGTTGCCTCTCGTTCAAAGCGATCGCGCATACTATCATTCATGAGAGCTTGAGCTAAGAATTTAACGGCGACGATCACACCCCCTAATACAGTATCTTTGGCGCGGTAAACTCTGCCCATTGCACCTTCTCCGACAAGTTCGGATAATTCGTAGCGATTGGCAAGTAAACGACCTTGATTGGTATCTTTATTCATCTTCTATCGGGGTAAGTTTCTTAAATCAATTTTGGCTGCTAATATCGGTTAAAGTGAGCTAACGTCTTAGGGTTGCTTCAATCGTCTGCTTAATACTGTGACCATCTAAAATATTGCTAGTTAGATAGTAAGTATTTTGATCTAGGCAGACATATGTATCTAATCCTTTATGTTTGCTACCAGTGCCGATAAACCAGTAATACTGAATGATTGATTGCTGTCCCAATCTACCCTCTCCCTCAATATTCCCTAAAAGACTATGTTGAGCAACATAAGTATAGTGTTTTGCCTCATAATTCAGATTGCCACGGTATTGGTAAATAATTTCCGTCCTTGTTTCATCGTCACAAGTTAGGCTCGTAGTTAGCTTGAACCAGTTGGCTCTTTTCCAATCAATCTTTATTCCTCCCTCCAGGAGAATTGGGGCTAAATTTGGCTTGAGCCAATAACCAGTTACATGCCAATAACCAGCTTCAATTAGAAAACTATGAGCCATAAACCTTTATCCTCTCAATTTTGCCCTGGTCATAATAGCTATATTTGCTATTTACATACATGAATAGATGGGTGAACATCCCCCAATAACACTGGTTTAACTGCTCCTGTAACTTGAGGTAAATTGCCAGGAATCGATTTAACTCGCCAATATGCTAAAACGGCAAACGCGATCGCCTCTTTAAAATTTCCATCAATTCCCACTTCATCAGTTGTACCAATCTGTGCCGATATTAACTCAGCTTGTAGGCGTTGTCTCAGATATAAATTTCTACTCCCTCCACCACAAAGTAAAACCTCGTCAGGCATCTGAGGTAAAAACTGGCGGTAACTATGAACGATAGAAGCAACCGTGAGTTCGGTTAAAGTCGCCAGGCGATCGCTTGGTCCCAAATCCTGCTCATCCATTTCTTGCCAACATTGCTCTAAATAATCCTGACTAAATAGTTCTCTCCCTGTAGATTTTGGGGGCGACTGTTGAAAAAAGTCTTGCTGTAACCACTGGGCTACTAGTTCCTGATTTGGCTTACCTTGAGCTGCCCATTGACCATTTTGATCGTAGGTTTTAGTGCCATTAGTCAAACGAGCTACAGCGAGGTCTAATAAAGCATTTGCTGGGCCAGTATCCCAGCCAAATATTTGTGTATCCCAGTTAGCTGTTGACTTGGGAGGTAAATAAGTCACGTTGCCAATGCCACCTAGATTTTGAATTGCTCTAGTTTTAGTCGGGTGAGACAATAAGCAAAGATCGATTTTTGATACCAGTGGTGCGCCTTCTCCTCCTGCTGCAATATCCGCTGCCCGAAAATTACTAATAGTCTGAATACCTGTGAGGTAAGCAATCACTTCTCCTCTGCCAACTTGATAGCTATAGCCTAGTTGATCTTTAAGAGGTGGTCGATGATAGATAGTTTGACCATGAGAACCAATTAGGTCTGCTGTTTGATGTTGAGCTTGAATTTGTTGAGCAGCATTAGCAAACTCAATAGCGATCGCATCATCTAATTCTGCCAATTCAGCTATGTTTAGGCTTTCTCCCCCACAAATAGCTAATATTCGCTCTCTTAGCTCTTCAGGATAAGCAAAGGTTATCTCTGCTAGTACCTTTACTTCTAGGTCTTGCTCTGTACCCTTAATTTTCACCAAGGCAGCGTCAATTCCATCCACCGAAGTGCCACTCATTAAACCAATTACTATCATTACTTTGTTTTATCAGGTTTACGTTTATGTTGTAGTGAGTCAAGAGTCAAGAGTCAAGAGTCAAGAGGTAAAACATAGAGACGTAAAATGTTAGGTCTGTAAAAGTTGCATCTGTACCAGAGTTAATGTTGAGCTTAGAGCAAAATGAGTTTTTTAGTGAGCTTTCAAATGAGCTTTCAAGTGAGTTTCATGAGACTTCCCAATATTTAAGCAATATAGGATTGCACTAGATACATACAAATAGTGAATATATTTAAGAGGAAGTAACAAATGAATACGGATGCTATCTTAGTTTGGAATAACATCGCTTTAAATGCGGTTGCCAATGACCACACTGGTACAGCACAAAAAGTCAATCAGCGTGGTCCAACGCGAACCTCCCGCGCTTTGGCAATTGTCCATGTGGCGATGTTTGATGCTTTTAATGTGATTGCTCACGCCTTTACTCCTTATTTAAAAAATTTACCTCCCTTTCCTGGTACTGCTTCCAAAGAAGCGGCGATCGCTCAAGCAGCGTTTATCACCTTAAAAACTTTGTATCCAGGGCAGGAAGCCACATTTACTACAGAAAGAGATAATTTTCTCAATACACTTCCTTCTGGGTCTTCGCTCACCGAAGGTATTGCTGTTGGCACAGATATTGGCAAACGGATACTTGATGCGCGTAACAATGATGGTAGCAATGCCCCTATGCTTTATCAACCAGGAGGTTTGCCAGGGCAGCATGATCTAGACCCCTTAAATACCGATCAAGGATTTAGTACTCCCCGATGGGGACTTGTAAAACCTTTTGTTGTACCCAACATAATTAGCTTTCGCTCTCCAGCCCCTCCTGAGTTACAAAGTGCTGCCTATGCTGATTCATTCAATGATGTTAAATTGAATGGAGCTAAAAATTCTCCTACTCGCACCCCAGACCAAACAGAAATCGGCATTTTTTGGGCTTATGATGGCGCTCAAAAAATCGGCACTCCTCCACGTCTTTACAATCAAAATGTCCGAGAAGTTGCGATGCTGCAAAAAAATAATTTAGCGCAAAATGCACGCCTGTTTGCTTTGGTAAATCTGGCGATGGCAGATGCAGGTATTCAATGTTGGGATACCAAATATTTTTATAATATCTGGCGACCTATTTTGGCAGTAAGAAATGCACAACAAGATGGCAATGTTTTGACCACTGGCGATCCTAATTTTGAACCTTTGGGCGCACCTCGCACTAATGAGCCTGGGCGGGTTAATTTTACTCCCAACTTCCCTTCTTATACATCTGGACACGCTACTTTTGGTGCTGCTATCTTCTGGACTCTCAGACGTTTTTATGGCAAAGATGATCTATCATTTGCCTTGAGTTCAGATGAGTTTAATGGTGTAAATATTGGTATGGATGGCAAACCACGTCCCAAAAAGCAAAGATCTTTCAAAAGTTTCACTGAAGCTTTGCTAGAAAATGCGCGCAGTCGTATTTATTTGGGAATTCACTATCAATTTGATGCTTATGCTGGTTCTGATGCAGGTATTAGAATTGCTAACTATGTTTACGGTAATATTCTTCGACCTGTAAATTAAAGTGCATTAAGTAAGTGGACAAAATCACTATTATCTCCCTCAAATGAAGGATAAGTTAACTGAATTTGCCATTGTTTTTAGTTCATTACCTGTCCTTTTTCTTAGACTTAACTCAAGTTTGTTGGTAAATTCTTAAATTTTTTAGATATTAAAAGTAAAGATACTGAAGAATTGAAAAAATTTATGGTGCTGTAACTTAAAAAACTCTCAATTGATTTTACGCTAGTTTTAGGTAGGCGATCGCCTTTAAGATAACTTTCCAGTTATTCCTGGGATGATGGGGGTGTCAACATGGCAAATAACTCTTCTCCCGTCATGTTTTTAGTTTCATTAGCAAAAGAGTAATATGCGGGTTTTTCTTCAATAAATACTTGAAGATCAAAAACAAGATCTAATTTACTATCAAAAATACCTACGGGTATATAGTAATGATGATTTTCTTTTAATCTATAAAATAAATGAGTGCCACACTTATTGCAGAAGCCACGTTCGGCCCATTCTGAAGATTGATAGACGCCGATATTTTCTGTCCCCTCAAAACTAACACCATTGTCACATTCAACTCCTAATAAAGCGCCTCCTCCCCATTTACGACATATACTACAATGGCACGCTGCTACATGATGATTAATGCTAGCTGTAGCAATCTTGACCGCACCGCAGAGACAGCTACCTTTAACCAAGCTTAGTTCTGACATATGCTTTTTTCTAACTTGCTTTGTGTTTGTTTAATAAATTCAAGCATATTTAGCTACCGTCTGTGAAGCCCCGTGTTTTGTACTGAGAATAAGTATTTTCAGAAGTAGAAGTATCTACTGGCAATGCTCTTCTAGCAATGACCTAGCTAATTCATAACTGTTTGGCTGAGATTGCACTGTATAAGCCTCTCTTTCCAAATTTTGACGCTGGGTATCAACATATCTTTTAAAAAAGGGTAGAGCTTGGGGAATGGGTTTAAGCTCTAAATTGATTGGCTGAAGCAGACCATTTCCAGCACAATATTGAGCAGCATGAACACTTTCATGGATCAAAGTCGCTTGACTAAAACCAAGTTCAAATACAATCGGGTTAATCCAAATTGATTTACTTTTGGGGTGCAGCATACCATAAGGCTTGCTCACTTTTCGCCTGAAACCATTCTGCTGCTTCGTGAAATTGATATTTGGTGGAACAGCAATATTGACCTGAAAGCCATAACTTTCAAGCTGCGTTTTCAGTTGTTTAAATTTAGGATCGGCGTTGGGCAACTGACTAATGAGTATCACGGAACTGACTAACAGAGATTTAAACACCAGGTTACTAAAGAAATTGGATTATCTTAATATCTATAGGAATAGAGCATAATATGAAAGCAAGTTGTTGATCATTTCGAGAGGGTAAATTATCTTGAACCAAAAGACTTGGAATGCAGTAGACAATTATTTTAGCGATGTCCTCATACCTATAGATACTGTTTTAGATAATACTTTGCAAAATAGTAATGCTGCTGGACTACCTCAGCATAATGTTGCTCCCAATCAAGGAAAGCTACTTCAATTACTTGTTCAAATGCAGGGAGCGCGACGAATTCTTGAGATTGGCACTCTTGGGGGTTATAGTACTATTTGGTTGGCAAGAGCTATACCGTCAGATGGATGCGTGGTTACTTTAGAAGCCGATCCTAAACATGCCGAAGTGGCTGTTAGAAATATTGCCAGAGCTAATTTAACCAATATAGTTGATGTACGAGTCGGCAAGGCTATTGATACTTTAGCAAAATTGTATAAGGAAGACAGTCCACCATATGACTTCATTTTTATTGATGCAGATAAACCGAGTAATCCAGATTATCTCAAATGGTCATTAAAGCTTTCTCGTCCAGGTACGGTAATTATTGCCGATAATGTGGTTCGTAATGGCGAGGTTGCCAATTCCAATAGCTTAGATCCAAAAGTCCAAGGTGTACGTAAATTTTGCGAACTTATCTCATCAGAGCCTCGATTATCATCAACGGCAATCCAAACAGTTGGTAGCAAAGGATATGATGGTTTTGCAATGGCGATCGTTGTTAGGTAACGATGAGATCCTTTGAGGCATTTTAAATGTTGATTATTTGGTTCATTGCAGCTTGTTTATTCATTCCACAACTGATTAATTGTTGGCGTTAAATATTCGGCTAGAGTTTTCGCATCTACTCCTAATTCAGTCCGTTCTTGCGCTGCTTTAATCCCTGCTTGAGCGTGCCACCAGGCAGCAGCAGCCACGGCATTAAACATGCTATCTTCGGTTTGGTTACTTTGGGCAGCTAATCCTGCCGTCAATCCAGTTAACACATCACCACTGCCACCTCTGGCTAGGGCGGGGGTACTTTGAGCAACCAGCCAAGTCAATCCTTGAGGATTGGCGATCGCCGTTCTCGCTCCTTTGAGTACGACAATTGCGCTACTTTTTTGGGCTGCGGTTTGGACTGCATTGATGCGATCTTCTAGATCGCTGACTTCAGGAAATAAACGTTTAAATTCTCCCAGATGAGGCGTTAGAACCGTTGGTGCAGTGCGTGCATTTAAAACTTCACCCACATTATGTTCTGCCAAAATATTTAGTCCATCAGCATCCAAAACTAAACAACAGTCAGACTGTAAAAGTGTATTTACTACCGATGCAGCACCAATGGTTAAACCTGGGCCACAAGCAACTACATCAAACTTACTCAGATCGGTATTGGAGAAGGGTAAAGAGGCGATCGCTCCTGTTTTATTTTCAGGACAGTCAACGATTAAAGCTTCGGGTAAATGGCTAGTAAGCATTGGTTTGAGAGATTCGGGTACAGCTACCGACAACATGCCAACTCCGCTTGCTCGCGCCCCCAAAGCAGATAAAATAGCTGCTCCTGCATAGGTGCGTGAGCCACAAATTAACAGTAGGTGTCCTTGACGATATTTATAGGTAATGGCAGGGCGAGGTAGGGGCAAAAAGCTCAGGGCGATCGTTTTGGTAATCTGCTTGAGCGCTATAGGTTGGGGTAATACTGACCAGATATGATGTCGTAGTAAACCAAAATCAATCCTACTACTTTGACCCAAATATTCTAGAGCATGATCCTGAAAAAAGGCTCTTTTCCACAACCCTAAACAAAGAGTATGAGTCGCCTTAATACTGTTTCCCATCACTACTCCTGTATCAGTATGGATGCCTGAAGGAAGATCGATGCTGACCACTGGTTGCGACCAACTGTTGATAAGCTCAATTGCTTTGATGATGTTGTCTGGCAAATTGCGGGTTAAACCAAAGCCAAATAAGCCATCAATAATTAATTGACAATGACTTAAGGGCTGAATATCTTCGTAGAACGTAATGCCTAAACTCGCCACATAGTTAGCATGGTTTGCCGTTAATTCTTTAAGCTTAAAAAACGGACGATATACTTGAACCTGATATCCCGCTAAGTAGAGTTCACGGGCAATTACTAAGGCATCACCACCGTTATGTCCTGGTCCAGCTAAGACTCCTACTGAGGAAGTAGTTGCCACGGGATACAAACTGATAATTTTGTTAAAACACAACCCCGCTGCCTTCTCCATCAAAGCCTCCACAGGCATTCCTGCAGCAAAGATTTGTGATTCAATTTCTCTCATCTGATCGGCAGACACGATCGCAGTTTCAACTATATTTTTCATCGTCTTCGAGATGTCAGCAATGTAATCAGGTTAGCTCAATTTGATCATAGTCATCAGCAGAGAATACAGTCTTGAGAGTGCTATTGGTAAAATTGTTTTCTAAACGCCAGCTAAACAAAGACTCGATGCTGTAATGATGGCATCTGTTGGCGCACCTGCTGTAAACGTTGGGGATTAATTTCTGCCACGGCTACTCCAGGCGCGTTTCCTGCATCAGCAAGAATTACCCCCCAAGGATCGATAATCATAGCGTGTCCGTGGGTATAGCGACGTTCATAGTGGTTGCCAGTTTGAGCAGGAGCAATTACATAGCAGGTGTTTTCGATCGCTCTTGCCTGTAATAATACTTGCCAATGATCTTTACCTGTAAAGGCAGTAAAGGCAGCAGGAATAAACAAAATATCTGCACCCTGACGAGAAAGATAGCGATAAAATTCTGGGAAGCGTACATCGTAACAGATGGATAAGCCTAATTTACCTAAATGTTCTGATTCATAAATACTGGGGATGACAGTTCCCGCCATCACAGTACTAGATTCTTGATAAGTATTGCCGTCAGGAACATTAACGTCGAAGAGATGGACTTTTTGATAGCGAGCTACCTGTTGACCATCGGGAGTAACTAAAGATGCTGTATTGTAAGCTTTCTCTGGATTGTCGCCTACAGGTACGGGAAAGCCACCACCCAAAATTGTAATTTGAAATCTCTGCGCCATTTTTTTGAGAAAATGCTCGGTTTTATCGGCAATTTCCTTAGCTTGGGCAACTTTGTCCATTTCCTTGCCCAAAAAAGCAAAATTCTCGGGTAAACTAACTAATTCTGCTCCTCGGCGTACGGCTAATTCGATTAATTCTTCTGCTTCGACCAAGTTTTGCGTGAGGGCGGGTTTGCTGGTCATTTGCACAGCAGCGGCGAGATATGACTTCATGGAAAGATTTGAGTTGTGGGTTGAGCTTTTTTAGAATATAACTACAAGATTGGTTTAAGAAACCGTATTTACAAAGAGAATCCCTCTGGCAACAAATCTTTAATAGTTGAGGTTTGCCATCCCTGATTTCCTCGAAAAATAACTTGAGCATTTTGTCCAAATTCCCAGATAACTTGGCGACAAGCACCACAAGGGGAACAAGAAACATTATGGCTATTGGCTACGGCGATCGCTTTTATAGTTATTGTATCCTGAGCGCTACCGATTATGGCGTTGGCGATCGCATTTCTTTCAGCGCACATACTCAAACCATAGGAAGCATTTTCTACGTTACAACCAGCAAAGATTTCCCCTGTGGAGGTTAACACTGCTGCACCTACTTTAAACTGAGAATAAGGCGCATAGGCACTGTTTATCGCTTGAGTGGCGCTTTCAATTAATCTTTCCTGTCCTGATTTGATTAATTCTGCTGAGGTCATACAGTAGTTTTTAATAAGTAACAGTAACTCCTAAGCAACAACTTGCAGCCGTTTTCAATAGTCAGCTTTCAGCTTTCAGCTTTTTGATAATTTCATTTCATTTGAACAGCGCAGTAAAACCCGTTTTATGCTTTTGCGATCGAAGCTACGCTATGCTTAATTTCTGCCCTGCCTTTTGCGACAGCATTTGCCAAATCATGCAGCATAGTTTTAGTTGTATCCCAGTTAACGCAAGCATCAGTGATACTCTGACCATATATAGCAGGCTTGCCATTTTTGGGAATAGATTGATTTCCCTCAATTAAATGACTTTCAATCATGACCCCGACAATGTGCGCTGAACCAGCTTCAATTTGTTGGTTAATACTGTTTAAAACCGTGACTTGCTTGAGGTAGTCTTTGCAACTATTACCATGACTACAATCAATCATTAGGCAGTAGTTCATTGCCTTTTTTTTCAAAGCCGTGACTGCTGCTGCAACATCACCAGCTTCGTAGTTTGGTTTAGCTGCACCACCTCGAAGAACTAGATGTCCATCAGGGTTGCCAGTAGTTGTGACAATACTGGCTAATCCATCTTGATTAATACCTAAAAAATGGTGGGAAATCTTGGCGGTGAGCATGGCGTTAATCGCTGCGTTGAAGCTGCCGTCAGTCCCATTTTTATAACCTACGGGCATTGATAAACCAGAAGCCATTTGACGATGAATTTGACTTTCCGTAGTTCTAGCACCAATGGCTGTCCAGCAGATGAGATCGGCAATATATTGAGGAGTAATTGGGTCGAGTAATTCTGTTGCTGCGGGTAAACCGATGTGAGCGAGGTCTAAAAGAAGCTTTCTGGCGGTTCTCAAGCCATTGTTAATATCGTAGCTATTATCTAGATGGGGGTCGTTAATCAGACCTTTCCAGCCGATGGTAGTACGAGGCTTTTCAAAGTATACGCGCATGACAATTTCTAGCTGATCTTGAAACTGCGATCGCAACTTAGCTAACTTTTCTCCATACTCTTGGGCTGCTGCTACGTCATGAATTGAACAAGGACCAACCACTACCAGCACTCTTTTGTCCCTACCTTCAAGAATATTGCGAATGCGATCCCGAGTTTGAGCTACAAGTTGAGCAACTTTTGAGGCGATCGGTAACTCGCTTTTAATAAATGCAGGACTTAACAAAGGTCTAGTTTCAATAACGTGCAGGTCGCTAGTAATATCCATATTGGCAATAAATGTTTTTAAATATTTGTCTTAGGCAGAATAGATCGGCAAGGCTCTATAATTATCGCTGATTATCTCAATTCTGTGGTGCTAAAGATTAGATTTAAATTCCACTAATTTGATTTTTATTTGATTTTTAATCTAGTCTATATTCTTTAATCTAAGCAACCATCGCCAATTTGAATCTCGTAACTTAAATTAAACTATGCTGCAAAATCTCTAAGTCCAGTTATTCTGTTAAAGATCTAACCGATCTCGTACATAATTATTCGCAAATCTTTATGAATACCCATATTGTTACTGGTGTTGCAGGATTTATTGGTTCTCATCTAGCTGAAGCTCTTTTGCAGCAAGGAACGGAAGTTATTGGTGTGGATCAACTCAACGATTATTATGATCCCCACCTTAAACACAGCAACTTGGTTATTCTCAAGCAGTATGCCAACTTCAAATTCATCAAAGCAGATATTCAAGAATTAGACTGGCGAGAGTTATTAGCAGCGGTTGATGTTGTCTATCATCAGGCAGCCCAAGCAGGAGTTAGAGCTAGCTGGGGCGGAGGATTTAGGAATTATACCGAAAGAAATATTAATGCTACTCAGGTAATTTTGGAAGCAGCCAAACAGACAACATCTTTAACCAGAATTGTTTATGCTTCTAGTTCATCAATTTATGGGAATGCAGTGACAATGCCTACCCCAGAAACCCTTTGTCCTGTACCAGTTTCTCCCTACGGCATCACTAAACTTGCAGGGGAGCGTTTGTGTTGGCTATATCAGCAAAACTTTGATGTTCCCGTGACTGCTTTACGCTACTTTACTGTCTATGGACCAAGACAAAGGCCCGACATGGCTTTTCACAAGTTTTTTAAAGCAGCAATTGGGGGTGAAGCGATTAGTATTTTCGGTGATGGCAAGCAGACTAGAGACTATACATTCGTGAGGGATATCGTAGCTGCTAACTTAGCTGCGGGAAAAACACCAGCAGCGATCGGCGAAGTGTTTAATATTGGTGGCGGAAGTCGGGTAACCTTAATTGAGCTATTAGACCTAATGGAACAAGTGATGGGATTACCCATCAAGCGCAATTATTTAGAGAATGCTGTAGGTGATGCCCGTCATACTAGTGCTGATATTACCAAGGCACAGAAAATGTTAGGTTATGTCCCCCAGGTTTCTCTCTTGGAAGGGTTAACCCAACAATGGCAGTGGATACAGTCGTTGTATGTTTGAAGTAGGTGCGATTCGCCCCTACAGATTGACAAACTGGTTCATAAACTTGCGGTCAATGTAATCTTTCAGCCACCAGAAAAGAGTAGAATGCCAGCCTAAAGAATCCCAAGAGGCGATCGCCTTAAAATCTCCTGTACCAATCAAAGCTAGATATTTATCCTGGGGTATATAACTCTGTAGCGGTTGTTGAGTCAAAATATTCTGCCAGTTATTAAACAAGGGTTGTCCTTGACGCACTGCAAACACTCCTGCTTTGGGACG
The DNA here is from genome assembly GCF_003003995.1 of Pleurocapsa sp. CCALA 161. Classification (GTDB taxonomy): domain Bacteria; phylum Cyanobacteriota; class Cyanobacteriia; order Cyanobacteriales; family Xenococcaceae; genus Waterburya. Next base: position 19,728 of record NZ_PVWF01000009.1, read on the forward strand.
TGGATAATTAACCATGGTGGCTATATCTCCCGCAGCAAATATGTGAGGATGAGAAATCGACTGAAGAGTATCCGTCACTAAAATAAAACCCCGATCATCGGTTTTTAACCCAGACTCTTTAATCCACTTTGGTGCAGTAGCTTGAGTTACCCAAAAGATCCGACTGGCTTCAATCTCCAATCCTGACTGACAGATAAGCCGATCTGCTAAAACTTCTCTAACATCCTCTTGTAGATATAGCTTGATACCCCGTTGCTGAATAATTTTGGTGAGCTTATTGCTTACCCAGTTATTGTGTCCTGATAATAACTGCTTACCGCGATGGATTAAATGAATTTCTAGAGTATGCTTACCTTTGAAAATCTCTTGTAAACAACTTTGCATATTCAACGCCAACTCCACCCCTCCCGCGCCTCCACCAACGATCGCAATTGATAGAGGTTGTTCTGGATTAGATGCTGCTAACTGCTTTAACCGGTACCAAGCCTCAAGAAAATCTGGCACGGGTTTAGCGGGGATAACATATTCTTTAGCACCAGGAACAGTCAGGGTTTGGGGCGTGCTGCCTATATCTACAGATAAATAATCAAACTTGAACTGCCCAGATACACAAATTACCTTGTTATGCTCTGTATCAATGCCAATAGCGCGATCGCCAATGAATTGCGCCCCCGCAAACTGAGCTAAACTACATAAGTCGATATGCGTTTCATCGTAGTTATATAACCCCGCCACATGGCCTGGTAGCATCCCCGAATAAGGCGTTTGTTCGACATCACTAATTAAAGTTAAATCAACATCTGGGAGAGGATTTAAACCCCATTTTTTTAAGGCGATCGCATGAGAATGACCGCCACCAATTAATACTAGCTTTTGGCTCATAAATATCTGTCTAGACTTGAAGAATCAGTAAGGTGATTAGCAGCCGTAAATATTACCTAAAACACTTCAAGTATGTACTTTTAGATTGAAAACTCTTACTAGTCCTAGTTTTTAATCAATTATTTATTTATTGTACAATGCCAGTTTTCAGCTATGAGCCTTTGGAGCTAAAAATATCTAATCCTGACTTTTTAAAGATTTAGTCTGCCTGTAGTAAATAATTGATATCCTCCTGTAAAGCTAGCCAGGGAAATCACAAACTGCCAAAGACTTGTAGGCTGTAAAATGGCTCGACTACTAAGAAAAACTGCGATAATGCCAATAGCGATCGCAATCACAGCAAATTCTTTGTTGCTTCGTGGCAAAATAAAAAACATCAGCACACCGATAGTTAAAAATAGGATGGAAGTATCTGCTGCCACTCCTCTCCACCAATAGGGAGAGAGATTATTGGTGAAGTAAATATTTTTTCCGAGAAAATAAATTCCTAGTAGTAATAACCCTAGTCCGAGTAATCTTGATAATAATCGCATATTTATTCTGGTTGAACAATAACCCTAGAATGCCCAAATAATCTCGATCAAGATGCAGTAATATCGTTTCAGTTTTTAGTTGAGACAGATTAATTGTAGGGGCCAAACGCGAAGCGAAGCGTAATCGCCTATATTATTGAATAACTCTAAAATAATTGAGATGCCTACTGTTTTAAGAATAGGTGCATATCGTTTTTACTTTTATAGCCATGAGCCAAACGAACCACCTCATATTCATATAGATAGAGATAATCTGTCGGTGAAATTTTGGCTAGAGCCTATAGTGTTAGCTAAAAATCATGGATTTAGAGGGAAGGAGCTAAGAAAGTTAGAATTACTAGTAACAGAAAATCAAACGAAATTTATAGAGGCTTGGTATGGATATTTTGGAAATTAAAGCAGATGAAAGAGTCCAAAACGTCTATTTTACAGAAGATACTATTAGTGTCGAAATTATGGATGGTAGAACTATTACTGTTCCCTTAGTTTGGTATCCCAGGCTATTAGCAGCTTCTCCTGAACAAAGAGAAAAATGGTCAATTTGTGGAGGCGGTTATGGTATTCATTGGTCAGAAATCGACGAAGATTTAAGTACGGAAGGGTTGTTAAGAGGCGCACCAGCACCCCGCAGTCAATTTCAAAGCAAGCTGTAGAATTATGTCTTATGTTGATCGCAAGTTACTTCTAGATAATTGGCGATCGCTTTAGCGATTTCTGGTTTACCTACTACTTTTTGTGGTGCTTCGTCTTTGGTGACTAGATAAGCTACCTGTGCGCCTGTAGCTTGGTGTTCTTCGCCTCGATTGGCTACCACCATTTGATAACCCTCTTGCAATCGGCTTTTAGCAATATCAATCAACTCTTCATGAGAGATATTTTCTTGATACTTAAAAGTAATCATGCCTAAACTAGGAAACTTAGCTCTCACCCCACTAATTACTTTGGTGGTTGGGATTAAATCAATTTTGGATAGTTCGCCACTAGGAATTTTACCAGGGAAGACTTGAGCAGGTTGATAGTCGGCTACCGCAGCGGAAAAAATGCCGTAACGATAATTGTTTTGTAACTCTGTCATTACTTCAGCTAGATACTCGTCGTAGGTAGTAACTATTTTGTGAGGGAGATACTCAGGAGGCGAAAAACTACCCTGTCCATGAATTAATTTTACTTTTGCTCCCCGCAGATATAATTCTTCAGCGATACAAGCGCCTAATCTGCCTGTAAAACGATTGGTAAGACGCCGGATATGATCGATCGGCACAGGGGTAGGCCCTCCTGTAACTAAAATTGGCAGATCCTTGAGAGAAGATTGGCTAACCGCGCGACAGACAGCAAAAGCGATCGCCTTTTCTTCAGGTAAATTATTTTTACCATTAGCAACTTTAGGAGGAATAATTTTAATTCCCAAGCGATCTAACTTACGTAGAGATTCCGTCAGAATTGAATTATGCAAACTACCATGCATCGTTGGCGCAATTAGAATCTGGGTTTTACCCCGCTCCATTCTGCCAATCGCTGAACCTAAACTAGAAGTGATGATCCCATCGGCAATGCCCAAAGCCATTTTGTTAATCGTGTTATAGGTAGCAGGAGCAACTACATAAGCAGCAAAGGGATAATCATCGCTCAAATGTTCGGCATTAGCCGTGAGCTTAGTAATTACAGGATTAGTAGTACTCCACTCCAGAGCATCAACAGTCGTATATCTCAACGCTTCAGGAGAAACAAACGCCACTACCTCTGCACCCTGACGACGAAGAGTACGGGCAATTAGAGGAGCTTTCATAGCAGCAATACTACCCGTGACCAATAAAGCAATCCGCTTAGATTGTAAATGAGTTGATTCTAAGGTTACTTCGCGATCCGTAGGATACACAGATGCGCTTCGCGAAGCAATATCCTCATCTTTTAGGAGTTCTTTAGGGTAATCGTAATCGTCTAATGCCAATTCTGGTGAAGATTCAAAATCCCATTTATTCATACAGTTTTACTGCTCAAAGTGGTTGCTTTTCAGGAATACCCACAGCGCGAGGAAATTTTTTAGCAGTGGTGGAATCCTTGCGGAGATAAATACAGTGACGAATTCCTTTGCTTAAGGGAGTTTCCCAACGATGGATTAGTTCAATCTTGCCGCCTAATTGTGTTGCTGCTGCTGCTAAACCTGCTGTATCTTCATCACTCCAATGCCCGCGATAAAGAATGGCTAATCCGCCTTTTTTCACAAAAGGAAGACTATATTCAGCACAGACAGACGGTTTACTCACTGCTCTTACTAATGCTAGATCATAGCTAGCGCGATCGCCTGGAATTCTCCCTAATTCTTCTGCCCTGGCTACTATCCCTGTCGCATTATTAAGCTGTAGTTTGGCAATTAGATCGTTGACAAAAGTAATTTTCTTGCGGGTTGAATCTAAGAGTGTAATGCGCCAATGAGGAAAAGCGATCGCTAAAGGAATACCTGGAAAACCTGCCCCAGTACCCACATCAATAATCTGCAATTGATGGGCTAAGATCTCCTCCAGGGCAATTATTCCCGATAAAGAATCCCAGAGGTGCTTCTCCCAAAAGTCTTCTGGTGAAGTAATCCGAGTTAAATTTTGCTGGCGATTTCCCTCTAAAACTTCTTGATAAATTTGTTGAAATAGTTGCTCTTGAGCATCGCTTGGCTGCCAATTTAGAGTTTGTGACCAAATCTGATTCATTGGGGGCAGTACGTTGGTTTCAATTTTACTCATAGGCTTATAAAAATTATCGATTCAAGGCAGTTGACTCCATCGGTTGTAAAACGCCATGATTGATCGTCCAACAGCGATCGGCTATATTAATTAGTTCGACTGGATCGTGAGTTACCACCAGTAGCGTCCAATGCTGCTTTAATTTGGCTAACAGTTTGGCTAGCTGAATTCGCATTGACCAATCTAACCCCGCCGTTGGTTCATCCAGCATCAGGATATTAGGCTGGCGAATTAGCTGTACCGCCAAGGCTAAACGACGTTGTTGTCCCCCACTGAGAGCGTGAGGTGATACCTGGAGAGATATCTGCTCTAATCCTACCTCGCTTAAAGCATCTCTGACTCTTTTCAAGTCTAATTCGGGATGACCTAAGCGCAATTCTTCTAAGATTGTTCCGCCACAAAAATGCCGTTCGGGAAACTGAAAGACTAACCCTGCTAGCTGCTGTAATTCTAAATCGGTTAATTGTTTTGTGCGCCAAGAGATTTTACCTTGAGTCGGTTCGGCTAATCCCGCTAAGATTTCCAAGAGTGTGGTTTTGCCTGAACCACTTGCCCCGACTATTAATCCTAAATGCTGGGCTGGTAACTCTAGGTTAATATCCTTTAGAATCGGTTGGGGAGTTGCGGTCGGATGATAAATTAAATTTTGTAGACGCAGCATAAGCTCATAAATTGAAGTTTCCTTTTGATTATACGCACTAAAATTAGTTTGCTTTTTGATTTTTCTGGGGAATTATTAATTATATTATCTGCTTTCTTTTGGAACTAAAGTATTATTGTTTACGTCTACAACTATAAAAAATTACAGACAAAATAGATAAATTTTATTCGCTATATTATGAACAAAAAAGAATATTTCTTCAGTCTAAAAAAATATTATCAACGAATACTCTTGACTGTACCATTAACAGTTATATTATCGCTAAATTTCAATACCAGTTCTGCTTGGGCAAAAGACCCGTTTAGAGTAAAAAATGCTCGCGATATTGGTGAACATACCGAAAAAGCTTTTAAAACTATTTTTATTGAAGGCAATTATCAAACTGTTAAGCAGGAATTGAACCAGGCAGAGGTTAAAGAACCAAATGAACCTTTAGCTCATGCGCTACTAGCTTCTTTAGCCTATACCGAAAAAGACTGGCAAAAAGTCAAACAGTACGCTGATGAAACCCTATCCTCTGCTCAATTGCTAAGTAAAACCGATCCTGTTAGGGGCAATCTTTACTTAGGAGTAGGTCATTTCTTAGCTGGAGCTTATATCTACGAAAAGCAAGGCGCGCTGCCAGCAATTAATAAACTACAGCAGGTATTTAAGTATTTAGATCGAGCAGAAGATGCCGATCCTAACGATCCTGAATTAAACTTAATTAAGGGCTATATGGATTTATTATTGGCGGTTAATTTACCATTTTCTAGTCCCGAACAGGCGATCGCTCGTTTTAAAGCCCATGCTGCACCAAATTATTTAGTCGAAAGAGGATTAGCTGTAGCCTATCGCGATCTCAATGACTATAACAAGGCGCTGAAATATGCCGACCTAGCTTTAAAAACTGCTCCAGAAAACCCAGAACACTACTATCTTAAAGGGCAAATTTTAAGACAGCTCGGCAAGCAGCAAAACAGTGTCACAATCCTCACAGAAGCGATCGCTAATTTTGACCTAGCCTTAGCTAAATCAAAACAGTTGCCTGAATTTGTCTTAGAAACTTTAGAAAGGGAACGTAATTCAGCTCAAGAAAAAATTGTCGAAATTGAATCAGGAAAAAGTTAGTTGGATATAATTAATTAATAAGTATGTCTGCCTACTTGCTTTAATTTTTAATTTACATTACTTAACTTATTTGTTTGTCGTTACAAATTATGAGTTAATTGTAATTAATTATTAAAATTGGGTCTAATCTTATCAACACATAGAATAGACATTTCATTTATAGATTTTTTATGAGTCCTATCACTTTCTTAATTCTAGTTGCAGGATTAGTGCTACTGGTAATCGGGGCAGAGTTCCTGGTTAAAGGCTCTTCTAGACTGGCGGCAATGCTGCGGATACCTCCTCTAATTATTGGCTTGACTGTAGTAGCTTACGGCACTAGTGCGCCAGAAATGTCCGTCAGTGTTATGTCAGCGTTATCGGCACAAGGAGCTGATATTGCGATCGGCAATGTAGTAGGTAGTAATATTTGTAATGTTTTACTGATACTTGGTTTATCTGCGTTAATCGCGCCATTAGCAGTTACTAAGCAAATGATTCGTTCCGATGTACCGATTATGATCGGCGTATCATTTCTGCTGTTAATGTTTTCCCTTGATGGTCAACTCAGCAAAGTAGACAGTATTATTTTATTTATTGGTGTACTTACATATACTCTCTCTTTAATCTATCAAAGTAGTAAACAAAGTGTAGAACAAGATGAGTTTACAGAGGAATACAGTTTATCCGAGCCAATTACGCCAATAGCTTGGGTTAAAAATACGGCATATATTATTGGGGGGTTAATTTTACTAGTCTTAGGTTCTCGTTGGCTAGTAGCATCAGCGATCACCATTGCCGAATATTTTCAGGTGAGTAAACTCATAGTTGGCTTAACCATTGTCGCTGTGGGTACATCACTGCCAGAATTATTTACTTCAGTAATCGCTAGCTTTCGTGGCGAAACAGATATCGCCGTGGGTAATGTTTTAGGGAGTAATATTTTTAATATCTTAGCGGTGCTGGGTGTATCAGGAATAGTTGCTCCCAATGGCATTAACGTCAGTCCTAGCGTAATTAGCTTTGATCTGCCAGTGATGATTGCCGTAGCATTTTCCTGTTTACCTATTTTCTATTCGGGAAAACGGATTGAACGCTGGGAAGGAGTATTGTTTATATTTTACTATGTAGCTTATACTGCCTACCTAATCTTGAATTCTACAAATCCTCCCCATCCTATTTTGCCTGTGTATGTCAAGATTATGATGCTGGGAGTTATTCCTGTGACTATTATTGCCATAATTACGATCGCAATTATGGAAAAAAGGGCAAAAAATAAAAACCATGTCTAGAGCTTTGTCAATTAATTAATAATGGGTGAGCAAGCTTGGAGTAATGAGTAATGAGTAATAAGTAATAAGTAATAAGTAATAAGTAATAAGTTTTTTACCCACTACCTACTACCTACTACCTACTACCTATTACTTACTACCTATTTGCGAAGCTACATGCGGCAAAGTGCCTTTGTCCTTTAGGACTACCGACTACCTAACCTCAACCCATCAATTAATATTTGACAGACTACTAGTTTAGACTTGTCTATTGCTAATGATCGGCAAATTTTAAAATTATAAGTCGAGCTAATTATTTAACAAATATTTACAATGTAGGTAAGGTGTATAGTAAACAATCATTATGAATCTTACTTATTTTGATAGCAATTCTTGGCTGATAGAAATAGATCGCATGAGAATCCTGCTCGATCCTTGGTTAATCGGCAAGTTAACCTTTGGCAATCAGGCTTGGCTTTTTGAAGGGAGCAAAAATAATTCCCACCCCATCCCTGAAAATATTGATTTGATTCTGCTGTCCCAAGGGTTGGAAGATCACGCTCATCCTCCCACTTTGAAGAAGCTAGACAAGAGTATTCCCGTGGTAGCATCCCCCAATGCTGCCAAAGTAGTCAAAGAACTAGGGTATACAAACATAACTGCCCTGGAGCATCAAAAAACTTATCAATTAGGACAGGTGAAAATTAAGGCTGTTCCAGGTTCGCCAGTAGGTCCTACTCTAGTCGAAAATGGCTACATCATTACAGGGTTAGAGTCTGGCAAAAACATCTACTACGAACCTCACGGATATCATTCTGACTCCCTACAGGAAAGTGCGCCAATTGATGTGATCATCACGCCGATTATCAATCTTAAGTTGCCTTTACTGGGGGCAGTAATAAGAGGACAGCAAACAGCCCTACAGGTATGCAAGCAGTTAAATCCGCAGGTAATATTAGCTACGGCGGCGGGAGGAGACATTGATTTTAAAGGGGTGATTACCTCGATTCTAAAAGCAGAGGGTTCAGTAGATGAGTTCAACCGCCTATTAGAGCAAAATAACCTTTCGACCAAAGCAATTGATCCTCAGTCTGGGGAAATTATTGAACTATCATTGGTTTAAATCGCCTGATAATTATTCCAAAGAAATAATCGATTTGCTGCTGTCTTGAGGCATAAAAGCGCGATCGCTCGGTAGAGGTGCAACTGGTTCGGTTAAAGTAAATTTACCTGCCTCGATCCATTCCTTTAATTCTTGTGCCACCTTTAAAGAAAGATATTTACTGGCTAGAGGCGCAACCTTAACCGATCTTCCATCGATGGTCATATGTCCTTTTTGAAGCTGTTCATAGCTCACAAGACCGAAGGTGGGGCGGACTCGGCGAGGAATTGAAAAATCAATGACAGGAGCAACAATGTCTCGGTCTACTACAGAGCAGTTGTAAATTACTTTTTCACTAGTAACAGGTAAGGCGACTCCTACTCCCAGCATGATTGAAGGACCATAATTCTTGAAATAGCAACCCCTCACCCAGTCAGCACTCATTTGTTTAGCATCACCAATGAGAGCAACCGTGGCAGCCGGCCCAATGGGAGTACGATTGGGTAAGCGTTTTTGCAGAGGAAAATGTTGTGTCCCTTCCCAAGCAATATAACCGATTCCGCCACCCAAAAATATTTTGCTGCCAATGCCCACAGAAGTTAAGTCTGGATCGTTAAGCAGGGGAGAAATTGCTCCAGGATTTGAGTAGACGGCATTGCCTAATCTCGGCTGCAATGCTCCTAAATAAGTGTATAAAGTGCGATCGCCGCCATTTACGCCCACAATAAAGTTTTGATAAAGATTGCGCGGGTTAAATAAATAAAATTGATTAATATTATCCTTCGTGATGGCATTTTCCCACATTGCCCTGGGATAACAATCGGTTTTTTGCCCAATTGCTTTAAGCTGCACTGCTCTGCCTGCAATTAAGTCTTCGATCACATGACCGCCACCTTTCTCGCCACCGATCCCCTCTCGCAAATTAGGATCGCTTTCTTGCAGATTATAGTCCGCCGTGGCGGTTGCTCCCAAATAGAGATCTACTGCCCCAAAAGCAGCATAGGCAGCAATCCCATCCAGCCAGCATTGACGAATTTTGATTGGCGGATCGGTATGCCCCAGGTTGATAATTGCTCCTGTGGACTCCATTGGCTCAAATGTTCCTGTCGTCACCACATCAACCTGTTCAAAGATTTTGCTGATGCCAAGTTGAGAGACTTTTGCTTTAACTTCTGCTACTGTCCAGACAACGGCCTGACCATGACTAATTTTTTGATTAATTTCAGCGATCGTGCGCATATATTAAATACCGATGACTGATTACTGGGCTATATGCAGGTAATCGAGACAATGAATGGACTTTTATCCTAAAGGATACACTTCGCTATTCTTCTTCTAATCTAGCTGCTTCTTTAATCACTACCTTTTTTTCCAAGTGTGGTTTGCCGATCAAAGAAGAATTCCATTGATCTAAAACATCTTTAATAATTACTTCTTTAAACCAAATCTGAGCCACTACCGTTAAAGGTAGAGAAAGAAACAGACCGAGGAAACCAAAGAAAGTGGCAAAAAATATTTGAGATAGCAAGGTGACAGCAGGAAGTAAAGCAACCTGTTGCGCCATCACAATCGGAGTCAAAACATTACTTTCAATCTGTTGAATAATTATATATAAAACTAGTACAGTTAAGGATTTCCAGGGAGCTTCAATCAGAGCGATCGCCATGGGCGAAATTACACTTAAAGTTGGGCCTAGATTAGGAATAAAGGTCATTACTCCCGCGAGCATTGCTTGGGATAGAGCGAGGGGAATACCTAGTAGCAAAAGGACCATAAAGCTTAAAAGAGCAATCACCACCATGTTAAACAAGATTCCTACTAGCCACCCTTCTAAACCCTTGGCACATAAATCCAAAATCTCTTCAACTCGGCGACGATAAAAAGCAGGAAATAAACGCTTAAAACCCTGTCGATAAGTAACAGGATCGGCAAGTAACATTAAAGTGATCGCCAACAGTAGCAAAATACCCAGCAAAACTCCCAGCGAATTGTAGAAAACAGTTAAACCGCTACCTAAAAATTGCTTGATTAAAGGTTGCAGTTGCTGATTTAATTCTTCGGTGTCTGGCAAGAGCGTAATTATGCGAGGATCGAGACGCTCTGAAAGCAAATCAATCCAGATGTTTAATTTTTCGATCCCTTGAGGAACTAGTTTGGCTAAATCTTGAAACTGGTCAATAAATGGTGGAATGACAATCCAAACACAGCTTATGGTTACCAGGATGAGTAACAACATTGACAAAAAAACAGCGTTTACTCGTTTGATGCCTCGTCGTTGAAAAGTTTTAACTAAGATGTTTAAGGAGGTTGCTAAGACAATCGCCGTAAACAGCAATAACAGTAGCTGTTTGATTTGCCACAATATATATAAGGAGATAAAAAAGACAACTAGACCAATCCAAGTACCAAAATTCACTTTTTTAACTCCTCTGGTTCAAAATAGCGGACATAAAGTTGGTCTATAGATTAACCTGAAATGATCTGGTTGCCAGCTTATTGTTGTCTGCTTATTTGTTCAAATCTAGAGCGCAACTAGACCTGCCAGTAGCGCCAACCCAAAATCAACCCAATCGCCAGAGATGGCATTAAGACAATAGTTAAAACAGTAATTGTGGTGGGCTGAAGCTCTAGATATCTGCCCCCATACTTAACTAACAAAGATAATCCAAGAGAAAGTAGCAGTATTTTAAATACAAAGATAGCTTGATTATCCATGTCTATTAAGCTTAATTAATTGATCGCAATAGCAAAAAAAAGTAGTTGCTATCCACAACTTTAGCAGGTGAAAATAGCCGTCTAATAATTATTTGTAAAATTAAGCAAAAATTTATTGGTTGGATTATCGCAGACAAAATCATCTTATTTTTTGCTTGATAAAGGTAACAAGTTGATTAAACTGTTTCTTAATCTGCTCTGACTCTTGTTCTAGACGATAAACTTTGGACTTTAATCGTTCAATTTCAGCATTGAGAGCAGAAATATCAGCAGTAGCTCCAACTGATGCTTGAGGCGAAGCTGTGGTGAGTGATTGAGGCTGTTTTTTGGCCTTCATCATCGCATCGCGAATCGCATTAATGAGTTGTTCTTTATCAAAAGGTTTCTCGACAAAGGAAAAATATTCAAAAGGTTCGGTAATTTTATCGGTGACTTCTTCTTTGCGACCAGACATCAAAACCAAGGGAATTGAGCGATATTGTGATTGCTTCTGGATCTCTTGATATACTTCCCACCCACTCATTTTGGGTAACAAAAAGTCTAGCATAATTAAATTGGGATTCTCTGTTCTAATTAAATTGAATCCCTCAAGACCATCTTTTGCTTCAATAATGTCAAAGTTACCTTCTGGCAACATATCTTTGACTCGCATTCTAATGACCTTACTGTCATCAATTACTAGAATTTTGTGGGTTGACACGATTTACTCCTAAGCGACTAACTCTTGAGGCCTGATATCGACTAGACTGGTTTTGACAGTTAGTTTTGGGTTACAAGTTTAGAGTTCCCTTTTGAATTACTAAAATAACAGGAAAAAACAGCTAATAAATAATTATTTTTGTAATCTATGCCTAATGTAGATCCCCACAGCAAAAAGCGCTTTAATTAAATGCTTTCTTTAATTTAATTTATGTATGACGTAGCTCAATCAGGCTCTGGTGATGTTTTTTGTCAAAGCTGAAAATTAACAACTAATAGCTTTAAAAGTAACTAATTTACAATTAACTTGATCTATTTGATCTATATTGCAGTAATATTGCCAATCGTCACGAAATTATGAATCACTCTGCACATTATTCAACCCAAAACCATTGGCGTAGAGAAGCAACTTCTTTACCTTCTTGGTTAAAACGACCCATCGGTAAGGCAAGTCAACTGTCTACTGTACAGCAAATTATTAAGCAGAGAAATATTCATACGATCTGCGAAGAAGGCAGATGCCCTAATCGGGGAGAATGCTACAGCAATGGTACCGCAACTTTTTTATTAATGGGTCAGACCTGTACTCGCGCCTGTGCTTTTTGTCAGGTAGAAAAGGGTCATGCACCAATGATTCTCGATCCTGATGAGCCACAAAAGGTAGCCGATGCGGTTCAGCTATTAGGCTTGCGCTATGTGGTGTTAACCTCGGTCGCTAGAGACGATCTAGATGATGGAGGTGCAGCTTGGTTTGTTAGGGTGATGACAGCTATACGTCAGGAAAATCCCCAGACTCAGATTGAAGTATTAACCCCCGATTTTTGGAGTGGTAAATCAGCCGTTACTAACCAGTCGCAGAGAGTAGCAACGGTCGTAACAGCAAAACCTGCTTGCTACAATCATAATTTAGAAACTGTTGCTCGCTTACAAGATCCTGTGAGAAGAGGTGCAAAATACGATCGCTCCCTCAATGTTCTACGCTGCGTTAAAGAGATAGATTCTAGTATCCCCACTAAATCGGGTTTGATGTTGGGGTTAGGAGAGACAGAAGCCGAGGTAATTCAGACTTTAAAGGATTTACGGCAGATTAAATGCGATCGCCTTACTCTCGGTCAATATATGCGTCCTTCTTTGGCTCATCTTCCTGTAGCTAAGTATTGGACTCCTGATGAGTTTACCCGTTTAGGTAAAATAGCACAAGATCTGGGGTTTTCTCATGTTCGTTCTGCACCATTGGTGAGAAGTTCTTATCATGCGGGAGAAGATTAAAGTAATTTAAATTAGGGAGATAGCAAAAGTCGCTCTAGAGCGATCGCTAAATCGGAAAAAGCATGAGGAGTGACTATTCCAGCAGTTAAGGTTTGGATTTGGGAGTAGGCATTATTTACTGGTTGAGTATGTAGAGATTGGTGATTAATTATCTCCCCATATTTCTATATCTTTAATCTCCCTAAATAAGAAGTATTACGACGATTAGATCTATCTACATTCTATAGTTTTGCTAATGACGGATATATCTTAGATAGTCTTGTTAACAGGGAATCACTTCAATATTAATAGGTAATGAATAATAACTGGGAACCGTCACAAATTGAGAACAAGATTGGCATCAATTTTAAATACGATCAAACTCTCCGCCTAGCGTTGATTCATCCGTCCTATGCCAAGCTAATTAAAGAGCCTGAAATTAATAATCAGCGTTTGGAACTTTTAGGGGAGAATATTCTCAATTTAGTTTTAGTAGACTATATTTACTGGAATTTTTCTCATTTTCAGGTAGGCAAGCAAAAGGCATTGGTTAGTAAGTTAACCGAATCAGAAAGATTAACTAACCTTTGGTACGATTTGCAGTTAGGAGAATTCTATCCATTTTTAGATTTAAAAGAAGAACGTCATCGTTTACGAGTCAAACCAAGTAATCCCTTTGAACAGGCTTGTAAAGCTTTAATTGGCGCAATTTTTATCGATCGTGGTTTTACTCAGACGCGCAATTGGTTACAAAAACGGCTGATCATACCACTGCTCAAACGTTATCTTAAGCCTGAATTAGAACATACCCCCTCAGATAAACAAATCCAGTTTTTGGGAAATACTTTACTCCAGGCAATTGTCGTTGATTATTTATATAAACAGGTTCATTTAGCTAGTCCCAGCATCTTAAAATCTTTGGCGCGAAAACTGACGGCTAAAGAAACTCAAAGCGAGTACTTGAAATTATCTGATGCTGCTTGGTCAGATCTATTGCCTCAACAGACAAAACCCAAACCCTACACAGCTTTACTCGCAGCAATATATCTACATTTTGACAACGACAACAGTAAATCTAGCTTGCGTAAAACCAGTACTTACTTTGCTCAAAACTGTCTTGATGATGATGAAATTATGGCACAAGCGATCGCTTTACTGCTTAAAGAGGGTAAACCGCAAAAATGGATTATTCATAAAGTAATGAATTATGCCAACAATCAATATAATGAAGGTCGCGAAAAATACTACCAGCTAATTGGTGAATCTGAAGCCGATGTTTAACTGTATCTGAACCAATAAACTAATTCTGATGGCGATAATCACCACAGCCAATCGCCTGTTCTGTATTAGCTACCGAAGGATTTACCGTACATTTAAGGTGGTAGTCTCCTGTGAAAAAGCGACACTTAGTACAGGGGATTTGATGCATTCTTTTGGCTTGAGCGATTACATCCAGGATGCAGCTAATTAGACTCCAAGCACAAAGACTAAAAATAGAAAAAGCTCCAACGATTCGAAGTTGAAGCAGCAATGGTTTGAATAGACTTGCGGAATTAATAGCGAATTGAAACACAGCTTATTATCGGTGATCACATCATAGGTTCTTATTATGACACGCATCAATTTGTCAAATCTATGTCTCAGGTTCAATATTATTGATTAGATACGGGTCTTAATAATCTGAAATATTTGCATAATTTGCTGCTTGTTAAATGTTTTCAGTAAAGCGATCGCTGCACCTTGAGGATCTGTGGGAATACTCACTGTACTAGCAGTAGTACTACCGCCAACAGTGCCACCTGCCGTAGCTGCCAACTGCTGAAGGTTTTTACTAGGAACAAGCTGTTGTGCTTGACCAGCGTTTAAATAATCGCCAGCCTGCTTAATTTCTTTAATTACTACCTGAGCGATTGTGTTGTAAGGATATTTTTTATTGGTAATCGCTGTTTGGGTGGTGGCAATTAGATTTTGCCAATTGGCTTCATTAGGGGCAATTTCTCTCAAGCTTTTGCAGCATAAATGTAGCTTTTGACGACTTTCTGGACTGTCAGGCTGTTTGAATATCTGAAGCATCTGCTTGAGTATTTTGGTAATTTGCTGACCGATATCTGCTTGACCTGAAGCACTGCCTGAGAGTAGTTGCTGGAGATACTGATCTAAAAGGGCAAAATTCGATTCTGATTGCTGCAAAATTTCTACTGCATCAGCATCCTTAAAATCAGCAGAGTTTTCTAAACGTTCAATTAAATCTTGAAGATGATCGTAACCGTTAAGAAATAAAGTTTCTAACTTTTGATCGACATCAACAGGATTGTCTTTCAAGATTTTAAAAGAATCTTCGAGACGATGAGCAGTTTTTTGAATACTAGTGTAGCCTAACATAGCAGCACCACCCTTGACAGAATGAGCAGCGCGAAACATCTCGTTAACAGTCTCAGTATCCTGTACCGACGTAGCTAGCTGTAGAATTCCTTGCTCTAATGTTTGCAGATGTTCTTTTGCTTCTTCGATAAAATATCCGAGAATTCTCTGTTGATTAGCTGTATCCACCTATATCCCCCGTGTCCTTAAACGCTGTAAAAATGTCTATATGAAGCACTATATATTGACAAGTTTATCCCAGACTCCATAAATTGGGTAGTTGATTTTCAATATTCAATGAATGGGCTTGGCGATTTAACCAGAATGAGCCTAATCCAGCATTCTTTGCTGCTATATAATCTTCAGTTGGACTGTCCCCAATATGCCATGCATTCATGGCGACTAAATTATGTTTACCTAAAGCAATTTTAAAAATATTTGACTCTGGCTTGGCGAATCCCGCCATTGAAGAAATAGTAATACTAGTAAAAAACTGGTCTAGATCCAAGAGATTCAGTACTTCTATTAAGCGACTGTCAAAATTTGAAATAACGCCTAATTCAATGTCGCGATCGCGACATTGAATTAAGCAATCAACAGTATCAGGAAATACATACCAAGGTTCTTTTGTGCCAAAATAACCATATATTTCTGTAAAAAAAGCATTAAAATCAACAAAGTTTTCTATCACTTCTAGCTGCTCAAAAGTTGCTGATACTACTTGTTTCCACCAGTCAAATTCCTGTTGCTTAATTACTGCTAGTTGGTTGGGCAAAAATCCTAACGGTGGGGCAGATTTAAAGCTGGTTCTAAAAGCTTGTTCTATTTCTTTTGCATCGATCACGACGCCATATTTATGGGCATATTGATGATATATTTCGCCGACACTGTTTTTTAGATCGAATAAAGTACCCATGGCATCAAAAAAAATAACCTTGGGTAAAGACTCGCGAGGCAATTGATCTAATATTTGCATAATTTATTTAGCTAAGATTGGTCTGAACTTCCTGCTGAACCATTTCAGTTAGGTTATTGATGATTTGTATTCGTGAAGCGGTAGGTCGATCGCTTTGATATTCTTGCCAATAATCTTTGAGGTTAATTGGCGTACCTATTTTGGCAATGATTTCTCGTCGCCCTTTGAACCTCGGTCGATCACTTGCAAATACTTCTCTTTCTAAACGATCTATAGTGGCGAAAAATCTTTCGGGGGTGGGTTTTTCGGCTACGTAGCCATCATAGATGGCATCAAAATTGAGTAGCCGAACGGTAGTCAGGTAGAGGTGTTCATAGTCTATGGCTGCTGTTCTATCTGAAGCGGACAGGTTGCGTAAAACAGACTGTACTCGATAAACTCGTTCGCGATTGGGCAATTGATTTTTGGCAGCTATGTCCAATTTTGCTTCACAGTAGCCCAGCATCTGTTTTCTAAGATTTTCCAGGCGTTGATTCCAGTCTGTTTGTTCGACGGTCACATGATACTCAGCTTCGAGATTATTGAGAACTTTTTTGGCGATCGCTCTTAAGCGAGTATAAGCATCACTGCGATCAGACTTAACCAACAAAGCAGTTTCCAAACGCTCTAAAGCTCGATCAATTTGCTCTTTTGTATTGCTGAGGTAACAGTATTTTAAGCTAACAGGTACTAAATAAAAGTTGGGAACGGTGTTTTCTTGTTTAACCAACTTCTCTAGCGCTTTTAAAGATAGCTCAATCGCCCCAGTACGAAAAGGAATTACAGTGTCATTTTGATAAGAACACCCCCCTTCGGGAAAAATTACTAGCTTACACCGAGGTTGCTGGAGTATGTTTAGAGTTTGCCTGACGCTAGAGCGATCGCCAACTCCCCGATGCAGGGAATAAGCGCCAACAAGCTGCAATATTTTACCAACCACACCTTGAAAAGCCTCGATCGCTACCACATAATGAAACAATTGTCCGATGCGGGCGGATAACTGAAACACTGCCACGCCATCATCTAAATTGGAATGATTGGGCAAATAGACTACTCGACTAGAGGCGATCGCCCTCACTTTTGCTAGATCCTCTTCAGCTACTGTGAGTCTAAATTTAAAGGCAAAATAAGTTACTAAATAAAATATGCTTTGAACCAAGCGAATTAGCAGGGGATTTTGCCGAGGCGGAATAAATTTGGGATCGCTCATCGAGATCTTAAGGCGATAACAGTTCAACTAAAGGCTGAGTGATCCAATTAAACCCCACAGTCAGCTGATGTTTTAAGGTTGGTAAACGGTAAAGATAAATTAAACGTCTGGCGACATAAGCCATTGGACCATCTAATTTTAAACCTAGACCGCTGATTGTAGCGTTGTCTGTACCCAAAGTCATCATTTCCCCTAGAGGCTGATAACGGAAAGACAATAAAGGACGGTTAGTTAGGGATGCCCAAATGTTCCAGGCGCAGTAGTCAGACTGTTGAAAAGCAACTTGTGCTGTAGCAGGCAAAGCATTACCATCGCTATCGTAATTATTGGCAGCATCTCCCAAGGCAAAAATATCCTCTCTTCCTTTAACTAGTAAAGTAGGCTCAATTTCTAATAATCCTTGCTCATTTTGTGTTAGCGGAAGCTTGTTGATTAACTCAGAAACTTGGTTGCCAACAGTCCATAAGACTATATCTACAGGAATAGTATCAGCTTGACCTTTATAAATAAGAGTAATGCTGTCTGAGGTAACCTGCTCCACTTCTGTTTCTAAGTCCTGCCAGATTTGATTTTTCTCCAGTGCTTTAATTGCCGTTTCTCGATTAAATTCCGAGCTATCTTTGAGGATTTGCGTTCCTCGGTCGATGATGCGAATTCTGCCCTTGTCACCTAAGCGGTCTGCCAGCTTGCAGCTCAACTCCACACCACTATAGCCACCGCCGACTACAGCAATACGGATTTTATCGCGATCGCTTTCCTCCAATAGTCTTAACTTTTCTTGAAGACTGTAAGCATCGTTGAGAGAACGAAATGGTAGAGCGTGTTCTTTTGCTCCTGGAATTAAATCTACAGGAGTTCTGCCCCCTGTAGACAGCACCAGCTTGTCGTAGTCAATTTTGATATCGTCCTGTAAGGTAACTTGTTGCCCTTCAATATCGATTTCAGTAACGCTACCCTGCCGAAAAATTATACCTGTATTTGCCAATAATTCGGCAAAGGGTGGAGCAATCTCCCAACTCTGCATCTCTTCGGTAATTAATTCATAAAGCAAAGGAGAAAACAAAAAGCGATCGCTTTTATCAATCAGAGTTATTTCTGGCTTGTCTGCACTTTGCCAAGGAAGTTCACTTAGGCGTAAAGCAGTGTAAAGACCACCAAAACCACCGCCGACAATACAAATTTTTGTTGCGCTCATAAAAATATCTATCTCTTACCAAACAGTTAATACTCAATACACTTCAATATATGTATTGATTCTAGCGGTTTCACCACAATTCTGGATCGCTCCTGGCTTCTGCCTCCTTCAAATAAACACATAAGACCAGGTGGAATAAATAAATATTGCTACGGCCAAAGCTGCCAGTAAGGCTTCGATCGCGTTACCAATTAAAGAAGCGACTACAATACCTGCACTTGCTTTTAATGCCTGCTGCATCCTGACTGAACCTTCAAGATTACTACGATAGAGATATTCCCCTACAAAAGCGCCAATAATTGCACCCAACAATACGCCAATTAAAGGTCCGCCAAAGGGTAAAGCAGGTAACAAACCGACAAAGCCTAAGACCATTCCGGCGATCGCGCCATATTGACTCCACTTGCTTGCCCCAGACTGTTTAGCACCAAAATATAACGCCAGGTATTCTACTACTGCGCTGAGAATTAAGACCACAAAGATCAAAATCATCGGCCAGCCAATGCCTGCAAAGCCAGTGAAAATACTCCAACCGACAATAGCCGCCAAAATAATACTGCTGCCAGGAAGTCCTGGAATCATTGCCCCGACTACGCCAACCGCCATCACGGCTAGGATAATCCAATAAACAGTAGTTATATCCATAAAATTAAAATTCAATTAATAATTAGTTTTTCTTAACTTAAAACACCTATTCAACAAGTTTGAAACCTTCGAATTAAAAGACTTTTGATTTTTCCTGTCAAGCAAGACAATGTGATTTTTAACTTTTAACTTTTGACTTCCACAGAGCGAAGCTAGAGACGAGGACCAACTATTCTGGCAAAACGGTCTTGGTTCTGCTGTAGTTGAGCGGGAACACCATTGGGATAGGTTTGGTTAATAATGCTAATTAATTGCTCAATCCGATTTCCAGGATTGGGATGAGTACTCATAAACTCTGGCTGTCCACCTGCGTCACCTCTAGCGGAATCAAGAATTTTCATTAACTCAACAATACCTACAGGGTTATAGCCTGCTTCGGTCATAAACTTAAACCCCAAGCGATCGCTTTCTAGTTCATCTTCTCGCCCATATTTAAGATTGACCATTTGGTTGACTGCCTGGGCTAAAATTGCTGCTTGTCTACCGCTTTCAGGGCGATCGCTGGCAGCAACTCCTACCGCATTGACTAAGGCACTACCCAACTGTTGTTTAGCTAAATGTTCTGCACCGTGTCTGCCAATCACATGACCTACTTCATGACCTAAAACCCCCGCTAGCTGGGCTTCAGAGTTTAACTTACTCAGTAAGGCTGCGGTCACAAATACTTGCCCCCCAGGTAGGGCAAAAGCATTAATTGTTTGGGGATCGCGCAAGAGATGAAAATCAAAAGGATAAGCTGAATTTTTGGCTATCGAATTTTGGACAACGCGATTTCCCACCTCATCCACATAGTCTTGCAAAGTTTGATCGGGATAAAGGTTGCCATGCTGGGCTGCCATCTGTGGCGCTGACTGGCGACCAATCACAATTTCCTGTTCAGGAGAAAGCTGCACTCTTTGTTGTTCTCCTGTAATGGGATTTTCGCTAACGTTGGTGAAATAGTTGAACATTCCAAAAACTGCGAAGATTGCGCCTATCGCTAGACGAATTAGTAATCGACTCACTGGTTAAATTCTGACTTTAATTAATTATTGGCAGAATGTTATCACGAGTCTTAATGCTGGTTGATATTTCTTTGAGGTTGCTTAAGCTAACCAAGACAATTCTTAATACTATTTAATAGGGTATTAATTGTCATTTTTTAACATTATCTGACAATAACTGATTAATTTAGTCAAACGCTCATTGATACTTTTGAGTCTTTTAAGTTGAGTTGTCTGCTGGCGCGAGGCAGCTAAAAATAAAATATCTGTCGATAACAGTTTAAACTCTCTCAAGATTTCAGTTTGCACTCCCTGCCACCGAGAGGCGATCGCTGGTGGCAAATCTTGACTGCTAAGTTGGGCAACGTTTTCTGCAAACCAGCTAGATAACTCGTGAAAATTTTGCTCGATCTCGGATTGAGGAGATTCTTGCTCTTGCTTTGCAAGTTTTTCTACAAATTTGGTTAACAAAGTCAAGAAATCCTGATATGCTCGATTGTGTGATGTAGATAACATTGTTGAGTTAAAATTAAAGTATTGAGCAAAATAAGAGTTTCTTAACCAAGCCTGACTTTTACTCAATGCTGATGTTTAAAAACATGTTGTAAACAGTAAGCTTTTATGCTTAATAGTTTGGCAAATTAACTATATTAATAGTGAGGTAAATTTCTTAGCTAAACTATTATTTAATTATTAATTTTGACCTATAGCAATGCTATTCAACTAGAGTTAAAGCAGGTCTAATATACACAAGTATAGATAGCATAAATTTAAAATTCTCCTATTTGGCTCTTATCAGCGGACAGGTAAACTCTGCCATAAAACGACAGGGCTTGCCTGTTCTTCCACAATTACCTAAAAATTATTTAAATCTATGACCGCTATCTCCATCATAGAAAACCGTAGTAATGAAGTTCAGCTTCCTCAATGGCTACAGGAATGCCTGATCGATCAAGAGTCGTCAGAGTCGACATCGGATGATTTATTAATCTGTCGAGCGTTCAATTTTGCCTATCAGCTTCATGAAGGACAAACCCGTAAGTCAGGAGAACCTTACATTGCTCATCCCATCGCGGTGGCTAGTTTATTGAGGAGTTTGGGCGGAGATAGTGTGACGATCGCGGCTGGTTTTTTACACGACGTGGTTGAAGATACAGACGTTACCCCAGAAGAAATTGAGGAGCGATTTGGGGTGCAGGTACGTTTGTTGGTAGAGGGAGTAACTAAGTTATCTAAGTTTAATTTCTCCAGCACCACTGAACGTCAAGCAGAGAACTTTCGACGTATGTTCTTGGCAATGGCGACAGATATCCGCGTGATTGTAGTTAAGCTAGCGGATCGACTGCACAATATGCGGACGCTAGAACACCTCAAGCCAGAAAAGCAAAAACGGATTAGTCAAGAAACTAGAGAAATTTTTGCCCCCTTAGCAAATAGATTAGGAATTGGTCGTTTTAAGTGGGAACTAGAAGATCTCTGCTTTAAGTATTTAGAGCCTGAAGCTTACGAAGAAATTAAATCTTTAATTGCCGAAAGAAGAGCAGATCGCGAGGCAAGAATAGCTAGAGTTACCGAAACATTGCGATCGGGTTTAAAAAACCAAAATATCGAAGTGGTGGAGTTAAAAGGTAGACCTAAACATCTCTATGGCATTTATCAGAAAATGCAGCGCCAGCAAAAAGAGTTTAGTCAGATTTATGACATTGCTGCTTTTAGAATTATCGTTAAAACCAACGAAGAATGTTATCGATCCTTGGCGGTAGTTCATGATGCTTTTACGCCGATCCCTGGTCGCTTCAAAGACTATATTGGCTTACCTAAACCAAACCGCTATCAATCTTTGCATACCACTGTCGTTGGCACTAACGGTCGTCCGATTGAGATTCAGATTCGGACTAAAGAAATGCATCAGGTTGCCGAATATGGCATCGCTGCTCACTGGAAATATAAAGAAACAGGCTCAAGTAACGTTAGCATATCTTCAGACGAAGATAACAAGTTTACCTGGCTAAGACAGCTATTAGAGTGGCAGAAAGATCTTAGTGACGCTCAAGAGTATATGGAAAGCGTCAGAGACAACCTATTTGAAGATGATGTATATGTTTTTACTCCTGATGGGGACGTAGTAGCTTTAGCTCATGGTGCAACTCCGGTAGACTTTGCCTATCGCATTCACAGCGAAATCGGTAATCACATGAAAGGCGCAAGGGTCAATGGGCGTTGGTCGATGCTCTCAAAACCCTTAGAGAATGGTGATATTGTCGAGATTGTCACCCAGAAAAACAGTCATCCTAGCTTGGACTGGCTCAATTTTGTTGTGTCTCCCACGGCTCGTAATCGTATTCGCCAGTGGTATAAACTTTCTCACCGTGAGGAAAATATTGCCCGTGGGAAAGAACTGCTAGAGAAAGAAATGGGCAAAAGTGGGTTTGACTCCCTGCTCAAATCTGAAGCCATGCAGATTGTGACTCAACGGTGCAATTATCATTCAGTTGAAGATTTGTTGGCAGCTTTGGGTTATGGCGAAATTACGCAAAATCATGTAGTTAATCGTTTGCGGGATGTAGTTAAAGAACAACAACCAGTAGAAACTGAATCAGCAAAAGAAGTAGAAATTCCTGCTTATCTAAATAGCAATCAGGAGAAACACAGGGGTGGAAACTCTCCTATTATTGGCGTAGAAGGAATGTTGTATCATCTGGCAGGTTGTTGTAAACCCTTGCCAGGAGAGTCCATTATTGGTGCAGTTACTCTTAGTTCTAGAGGGATCTCCATTCATGCTCAAGGCTGTGAGAATATAGACAAAATACCAGGAGAAAGAATTATTCCTGTTAGCTGGAATGATGATGCTGAAGATAATAAGGCCTTTACTTACCCCGTAGATATTCAGATTGAAGCCATGGATCGCGTGGGGGTATTTAAAGATATTCTCGCACGTCTTAGCGATCGCGGGATTAACGTTCGCAATGCGGGGGTTAAGACTAGTCGTAATAAACCTGCGCTGATTTCTTTGAGCTTAGATATTCGCGATCGCCAACAGCTAGAATACGTCTTCCAGAGAATTAAAAGCATGAGCGATATTCTTAATATTCGTCGGGTGATGAATTCTGGCGAACAATAACTAATAACTAATTAAACGTTAAATAATTTAGTTGTAATTTCTTCTAGCGCTTTTAATCCAGCTAAAGAGCCTTTGATTAATCTGATGGCTGCAAGAGGTTGTTTAATGAAGGAGATCGCCAGAGGTAGAGTCTTAAGGTTTCCTTGACTATCAATAGCTTGATTTAGATTTGGGAGATCTCCACGAAGATCGTCACTGACTACCCGAACCATAGCAACAGATATTCCTTGGCGCTGTAATTCTTTGATATAGCTATATCCTTCCATTTCCACGATGGTGGTGGGATACTGTTGAGCGAGGATTAGCTTGTCTTTGGCTTGGGTGATAATGCGATCGCTCGTCAAAGCATTAACTAAATCGATTGATAATTTCTGTTGAATCTTAGCGGTCAATTCAGCATCAAGATCTATGAGATTATGGTTTAAATCTTGGCAGCTTTTAATTAAAACTGAGTCTTGTACAGTATAAGAATCAGATAAACTACCGCATAACCCCATAATTAAAACATTTGCCCAACTATCTATTTGCTCAGAATAATTTGCTAAGACTTGGCTGATATGCCTAACGCCGATGGGAATAGCAATAACTTGAATACCATCTACCTGAGCTTTTAATAAACCGCGACAAACTGCTTGGTATTCTGCTCCTTGAGGCACAACAATAGTATTAATCAGCATCACTACTTTATTCAAATTTATTCAAATGAATGTATGTCCTTAACTAAACCAAAAAAAATAACCAACAAACTTGCTTGGTGGCGCAATTTTAAAGAAAATAGTCTTACAGTCGTGGTGGCGCTAGCTTTAGCCTTGATTATTCGGCTCTTTATTGCCGAACCTCGCTACATCCCATCCGAGTCCATGTTTCCCACTTTAGCAACAGGCGATCGCTTAGTAGTTGAAAAAGTAGGGTATAAATTTCACCCACCAAATAAAGGCGATATTATTGTCTTCCAGCCACCAGAAATGCTAAGAATGATCGGCAATTTCGAGAAAAGCCAAGCCTTTATCAAAAGAGTGATTGCCAAATCTGGTGACAAAGTAGCAGTCAAAGACGGGATAGTATATGTTAACGAGCAACCTTTAGTTGAAGACTACATAGCTGCACCTCCAGAATACGAACTAATACCCGTCACCGTGCCAGAAAGACAGTTATTTGTCATGGGAGACAACCGCAACAATAGTAATGACTCCCATATCTGGGGTTTCCTACCAACAGAAAACGTGATTGGTCATGCAGTGTTTCGCTTTTGGCCTCTAGACCGTATTGGGACAGTATAGTAATTACTGATTACCGAATTGTCTGGCATAAACAATATCTTCTTTCCCAGATTCAAGTTTAAGATCAGATCTGGGGTAGGCTACACAGAGTAGGGCATAACCTTCTGCTTGTAATTCGGGAGAAACCCCCATTCCCTCACTTTGTTCGACTTCTCCTAAGAGAATTTGAGCAGCGCAGGTTGTACAAACTCCAGCACTACAGGAATAAGGAAGATCGATCCCTGCACTAGTTGCCGCATCTAAAATAGTTTGTGATTCAGCAACTTGTATGGTTTGAATAGTACCCTGATGGTTAATTTCAACGCTGTAAATATTAGACATGGCGATCGCAAATTTGTACCAATAAACTTATAAATTTAACTAGATTTATTATCTTCTCATAATCCTATCGCTCCATAATAGGTCGAACCATTTGTAGTTGATTTGAATCAAGTTAAGCAAAAATTGGCTCATCTCTCACCGAGAAATTAGAGTTTCTAGTGTATGCTTTTCGATAAGTCATCGATCATTCCCGATATTTAGATATTTATAGGGTAAAAATCATGATGATTGTTGGTCAGCGTGAGGAGTAGCGAAGAAAGATGAATTTAAGAGATAGGGCCTTAGAAACTCTAAAGCAAACTAGTAGAACATTTTACATTCCGATCGCCCGTTTACCTGAGCAGCTTCAGGATGCCGTAGCATCAGCTTATCTTTGTATGCGGGCTATTGATGAAATCGAAGATACTCCTGACCTTGATAACCAGACAAAAGCTCTGCTTTTACGCTCTATTAGTCTAAGATTACAGGAAATAACCGATCTTGATTCCTATTTCCGTATTGGTGCAGATTTAGAGCAATACAGTGCCGTTTTACCCGATGTCAGTCTGTGTATCGGCGAATGGGCAAGTCTTGCGCCTAAGACGATCGCTCCGCGAATTTGTGATGCAACCGCAGCCATGGCCGAGCGGATGGCATATTGGGCCGAGCAAAACTGGATGATTGTTACTGAAACCGATTTAGATCGCTATACTTTTAGCGTAGCAGGAGCAGTCGGTTTACTGCTGTCAGATCTCTGGAGTTGGTACGATGGTACTATCACCGATCGCACTCAAGCGATCGCTTTTGGACGGGGTTTGCAGGCAGTTAATATTGTGCGTAACCAAAAAGAAGATATTCAACGAGGGGTTAGTTTTATACCTGACGAGTGGACAAACCAAGATGTGCAGGATTATGCTCGCCAACAATTAAAGCAAGCTAATTTATATATTGAATCTTTGCCCAAAGGCAGTCCTGCGCTGAGTTTTTGCCAAATACCTTACATATTAGCCAAAGGTACGTTAGAGGCGATCGCGATCGGGAAATCAAAGTTAAGTCGTCATGATGTTTTAAGTTTGGTTGAAAAAGTTACCAACGTTAAATCTGCTTGAATAATGAGCATTGAGCAGTAATTTAGTAATCAGCAATGAGCAACTAATAAGTCGTGGCACAATAAAGAAGAGTAAAAAAAATTTAATAAAAGTTAAAAGAGGGGATATGGTCGCAACACCAATTAAAACCAAACCCAGGTTAAGCATTCAAACGGCTGAGATTGGCTTTGATACTACAGCAATTCGTTCTCTAGATTGGGATCGCGATCGCTTTGATATTGAGTTTGGGCTACAAAACGGGACTACTTATAATTCTTATTTAATCCGTGGCGATCAAACAGCTTTAGTTGATACTTCCCACGCTAAGTTTCGGCAGCTATACCTAGATGCTTTGCAGGGTTTAATTAACCCAAAAGAAATTGATTATCTAATTATTAGCCATACTGAACCCGATCATAGTGGCTTGGTTAAGGATTTTCTAGAACTTGCCCCCCAGGCGATTGTGGTAGCTTCCAAGATGGCACTCAAATTTTTAGAGGATTTAGTTCATCAACCATTTGAGCAAATTATTGCCAAGAATGGTGACACTGTAGATCTAGGTCAGGGTCATATAATTGAGTTTGTCAATGCACCTAATCTTCACTGGCCAGATACTATTTTTAGCTATGACCAGAAGTCAGGTATTTTGTTCACCTGTGATGCTTTTGGGCTACATTATTGTTCTGATGCTACCTATGATGAGGATTTAAAGGCGATCGCCAAAGACTACCGTTTTTATTATGATTGCTTGATGGGTCCTAATGCTCGTTCCGTACTTTCGGCGATGAAACGGATGGATCAATTAGGAGAAATCAATCTTGTAGCTAATGGACACGGGCCTTTATTGCGTCATAACCTCCAGGAATTGCTGGATCGCTACCGTAACTGGAGTAAGGCTCAAACTAAAGCAGAAAAAAGTGTTGCCGTCTTTTATGTTGCTGATTATGGTTATAGCGATCGCCTGAGTCAAGCCATTGCTAAAGGGATCACCAAAACTGGTGTGGAAGTGGAAATGGTAGATTTGCGCTCGGCCGACAGTACTGAAGTCCATGAGATTGTTAATCGTTCGGTGGGTATTGTTTTAGGAATGCCTCCTTTGGCAAGCAAAAATCAGGAGGATATTGCTGCTAACTTAGGGACAGTCTTGGCAGCAGCTAAGGATAAGCAGCTAATTGGCGCATTTGAATCCTACGGCGATGATGACGAACCTATTGACCCTCTGATAACTAAATTCCGTGAAGCTGGGCTCAAACCAGGTTTCCCGCCTATTAAAATCAAAGATATTCCTACCGAAGCAGATTATCAGGTGTGTGAAGAGTCAGGAACTGACTTAGGACAACTTCTAACCCTCAAAGATTTAGTCAAGCAGATGAAATCTTTAGACACCGATTTAGATAAAGCGATCGGACGTTTGAGTGGGGGACTCTATATTATTACCGCCACGAAGGGGAACTTGAGTAGTGCCATGTTGGCTTCCTGGGTATCTCAGGCTAGCTTTGAGCCGATTGGCTTGACGATCGCAGTAGCGAAAGATCGGGCGATTGAATCCTTCATGCAGGTGGGCGATCGCTTTGTCTTAAACATCCTCGAAGAAGGTAAGTATCAAGGCTTGATGAAACACTTTCTCAAGCGGTTTAAACCTGGTGCAGACCGTTTTGCGGGGATTAATACCCAAACTGCTGCCAATGGTTCGCCTATTTTAACTGATGCTTTGGCTTACCTGGAGTGTGAAGTTTCAAGCCGTATGGAATGTAGCGATCATTGGATTGTCTATAGTAAAGTCGAGCTTGGTCGAGTTTCTAATCCTGATGGTTTAACGGCTATTCATCACCGTAAGGTAGGAAATCACTATTAGAAGTTCTTAGTTCTCGAATTGACAACCCAAGGAACAATTTTTATCAGGGCGAATAGTTATTCGCCCTGATATATTTTTATGGTTTGATTTTTTGACTTATTGCCACGAACATTGATAGGCTGACCGAGAAGAATTCAATAAGTAAAATTGGTTAATAATTCAGATACCTTCGATCAACAAATTCTCGATTTAGTAAATCAAGAGCGTTTTAAAGTCGGAGCAGATCCTCTAAGTATTAACGAACAATTAGATCAAGCTGCCGATCTTCATTCTCAAGATCAAGCTAGTCTGGATAATATGAGTCACACTGGTTCAAATGGTAGCGATTTTGGGACTCGTATCCAAGAAGAAGGGTATCAATTTTCAACGGCAGCCGAAAACGTCGCAGCTGGTCAAATAGATGCGGCAGATGTAATGGCTAGCTGGATGGGAAGCGATGGTCACCGAGCAAATATTCTTAATGCTGATTTTGAAGATATAGGCATCGGTTCTGCTACTGGTGATGATGGCAGTATTTACTGGACTCAAAATTTTGGAGCTGAAATAGCTTAGTTTCCTTAAAATTGCTTTTTGAGATAATTCCTTGAAAATCTTCCTCGAATAAACGATTCAGCGCGAACTGGGTGGAGGCTTTTGGGGAAGAAGATTCTTACCCAAAATGCGCCTTCGGTTTCTGTCGATAAGGCATATCCGAAGGTGTACCCTTTAGGACTGAATCAAAAAGCTAAAAGCAAAGAGCAAAGAGCAAAGCGGTTTAATCTTATTTGTAGCAACAAGCTTTGCTCAAACCAGATTCTTTTCTGCTGAACTATTAGAAAATAAACCTAATATAGGAGCTAATATAGCTCCAGCAATAAACCCTCCTGCGTGCGCCCAATAGGCAACTCCACCACTTTCCATCCCTACACTGGCACTAACTTCAAAAGAGGCAACTCCGTTTAGTGCTTGTTCGACGAACCAAAAACCCAAAAAATACACCGCAGGTATTCTAAACAACGGAAAAAAGAACCCCAGAGGTATTACCGTAACAATCTTAGCTTGCGGAAATTTAAGAATATATGCTCCCATCACTCCAGCGATCGCCCCACTAGCCCCTAAAGAAGGTACGCTAGACATTGAGGAAAAGAACCATTGAGCCATCACTGCCAAAACCCCACAAGATAGGTAAAACAGCAAGAATTTAGCTCTACCTAACTGTTCTTCAACATTGTTACCAAAGATATAGAGAAAGAGCATATTAAAGCCAACATGAGTAAATCCTGCGTGCAAAAACTGCGAGGTGATCGGCGTAACTACTTCGGGAATACTCTGATGGACATCAATGCCACTAAAACTGGCAGTTAACTCTTGGGGAACAACGGCAAATAAGTGAAAGAAACGATCTAATTGACTTGAATTCAGACTAAGTTCATATACAAAAACTAAAATATTAGCGGCAATTAAAATATAGGTAATATAAGGAGTTATTTGAACTGGATTTTCGTCTTTTAAGGGAACCATATTGAGAAAATTAAAAAATAATAGGGCAAAAAAGCAACGGGAATTTAGATTTGAGTTTGTAGATTAGTTTGTGATGCCTGAAACTTGATGAGAACATTATTACTTGTGAGTTCATTAAAACTCCACTTGTGACAGCCTACTCTGCAACATTTTGGGGAAAGCAGTATAGTATTTCTGATTTAGTGGAGAGGGATGGGGTAATGGTAATAGGGTGATGGCTTTGCTATGGGACATTCCTTGGCTGTCGGTGGCGCTGAGGTTCACGGTTAACTGATTATCAAAGCGATCGCTACTACGATAAAAATCATCAACTTCTCCTTTTCCACCATAGGGAGCAAACCATTTAAACGCTTCTGTGCCTAAAGTAATCACTTGATTTCCCTGCCAATGTAATACAAACAATTGTTCTAAAAAAGGACGAAATCTATTTTTTACCTTGGCTAAATAAGCTTTATTTCCTGGTGGCTTATAGGGAACTGTGTTAGTTAATAAAACTCGCTCAATTGTTGTATTATCTAAATCTTCCCTAGAAGGAGCTTTAGTTTTATGTACTGCGTAATAAAATCCTTGTCTAACCATTGTTCCCGAAGCGCCAATTAAAGGTTGCCGAGCATAAACTTCATCCTTGCCTAAGTCACGACCAAAAAAACACAGAGGACTAGTTAAATTTCCCGCATAAAGAATTGGTTCGGTTGGTTCAATTCCCGCTGATTCATATACAGGCAGATCGAGAGGAAATTCAGAGCGTTTAGCTTCTTGTTGTACCTGAACAATGAGAGTTTCAAGATCGGACATGGATTCAGTTTAAAAGTTAACAGTAAGTTTGATGACAATCAATAAATGTGTATAGGAAATGATTATCTCATCTTGTCTTAAATCACCAACACAACTATTTATAGATTTATAGATCTATAGATATACAGCCTGATAAAATTAGCTTCGTCTTTAGTTAATCATCATTTATGACCCTAATCTACCAGTATCCTGATTTAATTCCAGGTCGCCTAATCAAACGCTACAAAAGATTTTTGGCAGATATTGAATTGGTTACAGGAGAAGTTATTACGGCACACTGTCCGAATACAGGGCCGATGACGGGAATTTGTGTAACCGATAGTTTGGTGCAGGTGTCCAAAAGCAATAATCCAAAACGCAAGCTGGCATATACTTGGGAAATGATTCAGCTTGGCTCTACCTGGGTGGGAACGAATACCGCTATGCCTAATCGTGTAATTAAATTAGCATTAGAGCAGCAACTATTGCCTGAATTAGTTAGTAAATACAACACTATTCGCTCTGAAGTTGCCTATGGTAAGGATAACAAAAGTCGAATTGATTTCTTGCTAACAGGAGACAGCAGCCAACCAGCAATATATCTTGAGGTCAAAAGTGTAACTCTAAGTCAGGCTAACTTAGCTTTATTTCCCGATACAGTTACCACACGAGGACAAAAACATCTCAGGGAGTTAATTGATTTAGTTCCCGAAACGATAGCAATCATGCTCTACTTTATCAATCGAAGCGATTGCGACACCTTTGCTCCTAGTGATACTTGCGATCCAAAATATGGTGAGCTATTACGCCTGGCGGTGGCTCAAGGAGTAATAGTTTTACCCTACCGCTTTGAAATTACGCCTCAAGGCATTAGCTGTTTGGGACTGGCAGATTTTCTAGCTTGTGAACCAATGCTATCTACAAGCTAGATCGCCCAAGTTGCTTGAGGTTGAATTAAAGAGAAAATTAAGAACAAGTTGTATCGCTTTTTAAAGATTGTGGGTAAGCGATCGCTGCTGATATTTAATTACAACTATCTACTTAAGCAATTTAGCAAAAATTGGCAGTTTCTAACCAACTCGCCATCCGTTAGAATTAGGGACATATGATGAACATAGTAGGTCGGATTATAAATGGTTGCTTCTCAGATAGAATCCCTCTCTTTAATTGAAATTGCTCAACAAACCCGTGCAGCAGCACTTAAACTGGGGGGTTTGTCTACCGATGAGCGGAACTCTGCCTTAGAAGCAGTGGCAAAAGCGCTGACATTAGCTACCCCAGAGATAATTGCTGCTAATCAAGCGGATCTTCAAACAGCAGAATCTGAGCATCTTGCTCCCGCACTATATTCTAGATTAAAGCTGGGAGAGTCCAAACTACAAGCGGCGATCGCTGGAGTTAGAGATGTGGCTAAACTACCTAACCCCATCGGCGTTAGTCAGATTCACCGTGAGTTAGATGAAGGTTTGATTTTAAAGCGCGTAACTTGTCCTTTGGGAGTTTTAGGCATTATTTTTGAGGCGCGTCCTGAAGCTTTGATTCAGATTACTAGCTTGGCAATTAAGTCTGGTAATGGGGTAATTCTTAAAGGAGGAAAGGAAGCAATTAATTCTTGCCAGATATTAACTAGGGTTATTACTCAAGCATTAGCATCGACCAAAGTTGACCCTGCTGCGGTGCAGTTATTGACCACCAGGGAAGAAATTAAACAGCTATTAGAACTCGACCAGTATATAGACCTAATTATTCCTCGTGGTTCTAATTCTTTTGTCCGTTACGTTCAAGACAACACTCGTATTCCCGTCTTGGGTCATGCGGACGGGATCTGTCACCTTTATCTGGACAAAGGAGCGGATTTGGCTAAGTCGATTAAAATCACTGTTGATGCGAAAACCCATTATCCCGCAGCCTGTAATGCGATCGAAACTTTATTAGTACACAAAGATATCGCCGAAGAGTTTTTACCCCAGATTGCCCAAGCACTGCAAGCAGAGGGAGTAGAGTTACGGGGAGATGAAGCAACCAGAGCTATTATTAATGCCAAAGCAACTAGAGAACATGATTGGCAGACCGAATATAGTGATTTAATCCTGGCGATTAAAATAGTCGATACTGTGGAAACTGCGATCGCCCATATCAATCACTATGGGTCAAAACATACTGATGCGATCGTCACAGAAGACCAGCAGACAGCAGATATATTTCAAAATCAAGTGGATGCAGCAGGAGTGTATCATAACTGCTCAACTCGCTTTGCTGATGGTTTTCGCTATGGCTTTGGTGCAGAAGTGGGTATTAGTACTCAGCAGATGCCTCCCCGCGGCCCAGTCGGTTTAGAAGGTTTGGTTACTTATAAATATAAGCTGACTGGTAATGGTCATATTGCTGCAACCTATACAGGTATAAACGCGAAAGCTTATACTCATCGTGACTACTAATTACTGCATCAATACTGAGTTAGTTAGATGAACAATTGGCAGCACAAGTCGATCAAAACCAACGGAATTAATCTCCATTATGTCAGCCAAGGGTCGGGAAAATTAATGCTGATGCTCCACGGGTTTCCAGAGTTTTGGTATTCTTGGCGACACCAAATTAAAGAATTTGCCTCGGATTATCATACAGTAGCTTTGGATTTGCGGGGATATAACGATAGTGACAAGCCAGCCGAACAGTCCGCTTATCAAATGTCCGAATTTATCCAAGATATCAAAGGTGTGATTACGGGTTTAGGTTATGCAGACTGTATTTTAGTCGCGCATGATTGGGGTGGCGCGATCGCCTGGAATTTTGCCTATGCTTATCCGACAATGGTGGAAAAACTTATTGTTTTAAATATTCCCCATCCAGCCAAATTTGCTCAAGGTTTACGCACCCCAGAACAGTTGCTTAAAAGCTGGTACATCTTGGCGTTTCAGCTTCCTTTCTTGCCCGAATTTTTGCTTCAGTTGAATGACTATCAGGCGATTAAAGAGGCTTTTTCGGGGATGGCAATTAATAAAACTGCTTTTAGTGAAGCAGACTTAAATGCTTATCGAGATGCAGCAGCCAAACCAGGAGCGCTCAGGGCGATGGTGAATTACTATCGGAATGTTTTTCCCTTATTATTCAACAACGAACCCGAATGGCAAATTTTAGCAGTTCCGACTCTAACTATTTGGGGTGAAGCAGATACAGCTTTAGGAAAGGAATTAACCTACGGTACAGAAGCTTATGTTAGCAATTGGCAAATTAAATATATTCCCCACTGTAGTCATTGGGTACAGCAAGAACAGCCAGCTTTAGTCAATGCTTATATCTGGGAATTTCTCCAACGATCATCAACTCCAGAGTTGTAAAAGTTTTTGTCGATTCATATACTGCAACATTCAATTCGTAATGCTATGGTAAATCCTGGAGTTAAGAGCTAGGGACTGATAGTTAAATTAAAATATGGTGAGGAAACCAACGGTATTACCTGGAGCAAGTTTTCCTTTAGGCGCAACTGTTTATCCTGATGGGGTCAACTTCAGCGTCTTTTCGCAAAATGCATCAGCAATCGAGCTATTGCTGTTTAATACGGCTCAAGCTGCCAAACCAGCATACGTCATCAAACTCGATCCAATTCGCCACAAAACTTACTACTACTGGCATGTTTTTGTTCCCGATCTTCAGGCCGGGCAAATTTATGCCTATCGAGTTTACGGAGAATATGCCCCCGAAAGAGGAAATCGCTTTGACAAAACCAAGGTATTGCTAGATCCATACGCCAAAGCAATTGTGGGGGAAGAATTCTACGATCGCCATGCGGCTGAAAGTCCAGGTAATAATTGCGCCCAGGCACTCAAGGGGGTGGTAGTAGACACGAGTACTTACGATTGGGAACGCGATCGCCATCCTCGGATTCCCTATGCTGCTAGCGTGATCTATGAAATGCACGTTGGCGGTTTTACTCGCAATCCTAATTCTGGTGTTGCGCCCAAAAAAAGAGGCACTTACGCAGGGTTAATTGAAAAAATTCCCTATCTCCAAGAATTGGGCATTACTGCCGTAGAATTATTACCCGTACATCAGTTCGATCCCCAAGATGTCCGCCCTGGATTAAAAAATTACTGGGGCTATAGTACCATTGGATTCTTTGCCCCCCATCGTGGCTATAGCTCTCAGCGCGATCCTTTAGGGGTAGTGGATGAGTTTCGCGACATGGTTAAAGCTCTCCACAAAGCAGGAATTGAAGTGATTTTAGACGTGGTATTCAATCACACTGCAGAAGGTAATGAAAATGGGCCAACCCTCTGCTTTAAAGGTTTAGACAATCAAATCTACTATATTCTGGAAGAAAATCAGGCACAATATAAAAACTATAGTGGCTGCGGTAATACCTTTAAGGGTAATCATCCTGTGGTTGCTCGGCTAATTGTCGATTCCCTGCGTTACTGGGTTTCCCAAATGCATGTGGATGGTTTTCGCTTTGATTTAGCTTCTGTCTTGTCGAGAGACGTATACGGTGAACCGATTGAGGATGCGGGAGCCTTAAAAATTCTCTCAATTATTGAGTCCGATCCTGTCTTAGCTGGAACTAAACTGATTGCCGAAGCTTGGGATGCTGCTGGACTATATGACGTAGGTAAGTTTGTCGATCAGGCAGATTGGTTTTCTGAGTGGAATGGCCCTTTTCGGGATGATGTCCGTAGTTTTGTCAAAAGCGATCCCGGTGCAGTTAATCATATGGCTGCCAGAATTTTAGCCAGCCCCGATATTTACTTCCGCCAAGATACAGACATTAACCGCTGTGTGAATTTTGTCACCTGTCACGATGGATTTACCCTCAACGATCTGGTTTCCTATAACGAAAAACACAACGAGGCAAATAGAGAAGGTAATCGTGATGGGAGCAATCATAACTTTAGCTGGAACTGTGGTTCTGAAGGCATTACCGATGATCCTGAGATTGAACAGTTACGTTGGCAGCAAATTAAAAACTTCTTAACGGTGCTGTTTATGTCTCAAGGAACACCAATGTTACTCATGGGAGATGAAATTCGCCATACTCAGCTAGGGAACAACAATGCCTATTGTCAAGATAATGAATTAAGTTGGTTTAACTGGGATTTAGTAGAAGAACACCAGAATTTATTGCGCTTTGTCAAAACATTGATTCGTTTTAACCTAGGAACGAAAATTTTTCGCGAGGAAAAATTCTTACAGGTAGATAAAATTAGCCAGCAACCTCACATTATTTGGCATGGACAGCGCTTAAGAAAACCCGATTGGAGTGACGATGCCCACTGTCTAGCTTTTTCTCTCTGCCATCCTCCTAGTGATGAACGAGTACATGTAATCTTTAATGCTTACTGGAAACCATTAGAGTTCGAATTGCCACCCCTTAAATTAGGTAACTCTTGGCATCGGATTGTTGACACTAGCTTACCTGCCCCAGATGATATTGCAGATCCTGCAACAGCTAAAAAAATATATGATAGTTGCTATCTAGTGGCAGCGCGATCTTCTGTGGTGCTGTTGGATCAGGGCAGTATTATACCTATTCCCAACTTTAGTCTGTAACCTGAGGGTTGAAACAACTTATAGCTACTTTCTGTTTATAGATTGTAGAAATTTGGGCGTTGCAGAATCTAGGTATGATTCTACAATTTCTGCAACCAAACAAATCAACTAAAAAGCTAATAACCTGAGTTTGGGATTAGCTCAAATCCTTATTTTGAAGGTATTTAAAAAATACTATTTTCCGTTCTTCTTTCATAGTAGAGTTGCATCCAAACTATCTCAAAAGCTATTAGCTATTAGCTATTAGCTTACAGCTATCTCTACCAATTAATCTGCTTAACCCGAACTCAGGTTAATAGCTAATAGCTGACAGCTACGAACAGATTACTTTTCAGCTTCATACTTCAAATCAGCAACGCCGAAATTTGTAATTGTTTGACTGTTGTGCCGTTGATAAACTGATACTTGAATTATTGATTTTTGATGACTGAAATTGCTGAACTGATTAGCTTGCTATTTGTTCTGGAGTTGAAGCAACCTTTGTCAACTCTTTTTTACTGGCACGAAGCGCGGGGTTGAGGCGTTTTTCTAGCCTGCTAAAGACTCTAGATGCAATAAAAGTCAGAAACAAATAGATCAACGCCACTGCTGCATAGATTTCAAATGCCCGATAGGTAGTTGCTACCATAAGCTGTCCTTGACGAAATAGTTCCTCAAAACCAATAATTGCCACCAAGCTAGTGTCTTTAATCATGGTGATAAACTCATTCCCCAAGGGTGGTAACATGCGACGAAAAGCCTGAGGAAAAATAACGTGACGCATAGTTTGCACCCATCCCATGCCCATCGATTGAGAAGCTTCCCACTGTCCTTGATCGATTGATTGGATGCCACCGCGAATAATCTCCGCCAAGTAGGCAGCAGAATTAAGACTAAGAGCCGTAATCGCAGCAGTAAATTGATTAAAGCTAAAGTCCAAGCCGATTCCCTTTAACAAAGATGGTAGCCCAAAGTAAATCATAAAGATTTGAACTAGTAAAGGCGTACCGCGAAAGAAATCAATATAGATACGGCACAGCCAGCCTAAAGGTTTAAAATCAGAAATTGAGGCAGTAGCCAATAAAGTTCCGCCAATAGAGCCAAAAAAGACTGAAAACGCCGTTAATAAAATGGTGATCGTTGCCCCATACAAGAGGGTGGGAAAGATTGAAAGAATATTAAAGGCAGCAGCTTCCCCTTCTAAAGCTGGAGCAACCAACGGTAGTTTGGGTGGCTCTCCTGCAAACCATTTTTGATATATTGCGCGATATTTGTCAGTTTTGAGTAGTTCATCTAAGGCATCATTCACCTTGGCGACGTTGGGAGAGCCTTTGGGTAAGGCTATTCCGTAATATTCTTCGGTTAATAGCTCACTTACCACCTCAATGTTATTCAGGTTGCCAATCTTAATGGCATATAGGGTAACAGGGGCATCGTTAACTACAGCATCAACCTTGCCATTGCTCAACTCTTGTAAAGCCAGTGCCGAGTTATCAAAGGTAGATAGTTGCACCCCTGGTATTTTTGCTGCCTCCTGTGCGCCTGTTGTGCCGATCGCCACGGCAACTTTTTTATTTTCTAAATCATCAAAACTTTTGATCTCTCCTTTATTTTCTTTTCGAATCGCGATCGCCAAACCAGACTGGAAATAAGGACGGGCAAAATCCACCGTCTGACCACGTTCAGCGGTAATAGTCATTCCGCTAATGGCTGCATCAATAGTTTGAGACTGTAAGGCAGGAATCAAGCCATCAAAAGGCATACTTTGAAACTGAATTTCTAAACCCGCTTCTTCACCAATTGCCTTAAACAAATCAATATCAAACCCTGTAAAACCTTTGCCATCTGGTGCCTGCATTTCAAAAGGCGGAAACGCTGGTTCTGTTCCCACCTTTAAAACTGACTGAGCCTTAAGAGGATTAGTCAAATAATAATTAATACTAATTATTAATAGTGCGCCAATGATGCCTAATCCTATTCTTTTAAGCCAAAATCGCAATTCTTTATGCATAATAATCTATAAACAGCCTTATCTATATCTTTAGCTGGAGTAACTATTACTATTTCATCATTTAAGAACCAATATTGTTAACTAATCTGATTTTATTGATGATTTTTAACAATTACCGCTGGGCAATAAATTAGTCTGAAAATAGATTATTATTGCCATAAAAAGCTTGAGTAGCAGCACTTATCTGCCGATCACTCTACCAACAAGGGCTGGAGCTTTACCTGCCCCGAAAAGTTTAATTTAGATATCTAAATTTTTGGTTGAGTAAATTATGATTGCAAAATTAGATAATTAATGTAATTAATCTAACAGTTATGCAATAAAATTAGACTTATTCTATTCACGATATGAATTCATAAAATACCAAGATTATGTCTAGTTTTGCTCCAGTTATTTCCTTTGATAACTTAAGAAAAAGCTATGGTTCTTTAGAAGTATTAAGAGGCATTACTGCCTCACTTTACAAAAAAGATGTTGTCTCGATCATTGGGACTTCTGGCTGTGGCAAAAGTACTTTGTTACGCTGTTGTAATCGCTTGGAAACCATTAATAGTGGCAAGCTAAAGGTAATAGATATTGACCTGTCTGAACCAAAAATTAGTTCCCAAAAGTTGAAGCAGTTACGAACCAAAGTAGGAATGGTTTTTCAGCAGTTTAATTTGTTTCCTCACCTCAGCGTGTTGCACAATTTGATGTTAGCTCCTGCCCAAGTGTTAAAAGAATCAAAACTAGAATGTCGCGATCGCGCCTTGCACTATTTAGATAAAGTGGGTTTGAGTAGTAAAGCTGATGCCTATCCCGAACAGCTCTCTGGGGGACAAAAGCAGCGAGTGGCGATCGCTAGAAGTCTCTGTATGAAGCCTGAAATAATGCTCTTTGATGAACCCACTAGCGCCCTCGATCCTGAATTAGTTGGGGAAGTCTTAACGGTAATGAAACAGCTAGCGGAAGAAGGAATGACCATGGTGGTAGTTACCCATGAGATGCAGTTTGCCCGTGAAGTTGCTAACCGAGTAATTTTTCTTAACCAAGGAGTAGTAGAAGAAGAAGGTGACGCCAGAGAAGTCTTGACTAATCCTCAATGCGATCGTTTAAAA
Source organism: Pleurocapsa sp. CCALA 161 (assembly GCF_003003995.1). GTDB lineage: Bacteria > Cyanobacteriota > Cyanobacteriia > Cyanobacteriales > Xenococcaceae > Waterburya. The sequence continues at coordinate 58,561 of NZ_PVWF01000009.1, forward strand.
GGCTTTTTGAGTCGGATGAATAATTAAAGCTGAATTAAATGTAATTATTGTTGAATCTGATTAAATTTTCGGAGTTTTAGGCCGAGTAAACAAAAATTTACAACCTCTGGGCGTATTTTCTACTAGCCAAAGTTTACCCCCTTCTTGTTCGACGATTTTTTTAACTATCGCCAAGCCAATGCCTGTATTAAGAGTTGAACTATCGCTATCTCCTGTTTGAAAAATTTCAAAAATCCGCTCTTTTGCAGATTCCATAACTCCTGGTCCATCATCAGCGATCGCAAACTGATAATGTGTCTGGCAATCTTGCGCTGTAATTTCTATTTGTCCTGTATCTCGGTCGTGATGTTTGATGGCGTTGCTAATTAGATTAGATAAGACCTGAGTTAGAAATAGCCTTTTAGTCGTAATAGTTGGTGGTAAACTGGCATAAGTTATCTTAAAGTCAGCAGGAGGGGTCAAAGAATCAATCACCTCGGCTATTAATTCTGCTAGATCTATTGTTTCTGTAGCTAACGTTTGTCTCCCTACTCTGGAAAACTGCAATAGGCTATTAATCATCGTATCCATTCTTTGGACTCGCCGATCCAACAGATCTAAATGTTGTTTGCTTTCTGGCGAAACTTGCTCGCCTAGATCTTCGGCAAGCCATTGAGCTAAATTGGCAATCCCCCTTAGTGGTGCTTTGAGATCGTGACTTACGATGTAAGTGAAGCGATTTAACTCATGATTGCGCTGCTTTAAGGTTTCTTCGGCGGTTTTTCTCGCCGTAATGTCCCGATAAATAGATAAGATTTCCTGTACCTGATTGTTTTCATCGAGCATTGGCGTTACAATCACCTCCCACCATTTAGGTGTTCCTTTTGCTGTGGCACAATAGCCATCAAATCTGGCAATTTCTCCCCCATTGGCGATCGCTAACGCCTGAATTGCTTTTTCGCGATCGCAATCGTGCCAAAAAGTTAACCAAGGTGCGTACTGTACCCGAGCAAAATCATCAATTTCCATGATATTCTGTCCGCCGTCGTTCATATACAGTATACGACCCTGAAGATCTAAGACTTTGATACAGTCTGGACTACTTTCAACAATGCGACGCACGAATTCAATATTGCTCTGTAGTTTAAGCTCTTTTTGTTTATAATCGGCCAGTTTAGCTTCGGCGATCGCTTGGCCAGTCCTGCTGTATGCCGTACCAATCCATAGCTGAGGATCGCGATCCTCAGTTAATAATTCCAATTCTAAATTAAATAAACTATATTTTCCTTGGCTATCTTGAAGATGATAATTATTCTGCCATTTTTTGAGCGGAGAATTTTGCTGCCAGCGATCTTTGGTTATTTCTTTTTGCTCTAAAGAAAACAGATCCCATAAAAAGCATGGTTGAGAATTAGATAGCGATCGCCCTGTATAGTTTTCCCACGCAATATTTGCCAGGTAAATCCGACCTGCGCCATCCATCAACCAGGCTGGAGCACGAATGCGCTCCAGTAATTTTTGATAGCTTGAAGCGAGGTCTGTAGCTATAAATGACATTAAATAACCTTAAAGCAAGAATTAAAGATAAAGCATATTTTAATTTTACAATAATACTATATTCATAATTCAAAAGCGTCAATAACAGCCTTTTAAGTTAATTTTTGCCTAATCTTTAAAATCTGTTGATAATTAAATTTAAATCAAAAATTCCAGCCTTCCTATGTTATCTGTAATCATTTGCAAGCTGGAATAATTGGTAGTTTAATGAAGTTGTAGCTCTTGAAACACTTAATTTTTATTATCTAAATTTAGAGCATCTTCAATTGCTGGAGGCGCAATTTCCTCTAGGTTAAGTTTTTCAGCTATACTTTTGTCTTCTACATCTTCCTCAGCTTGTTTAGATCTTTCTGCCTGTATTGCATTACGATTTGCCTTGGCTGATTGATATTCAGCATCATTAAGAGGGCTTTCTTCGGCGATCCCCACGGCATCTCTTTTTAGTACCTCTGCCAAAACGCGATCGCTATGACCGATCCCCACAGCAGAACCAAAAAATACGATTAGAGAAATCAAGCCAATAGTCACAATTCTACGAAGCTGATTTGATAAAAACAACATGATTACACATGATTTACTAGCATTTCAACCTATTATTAACTCAGTATTTAGCTTTTTCTAACATCCTACTCAAGATACACTTGCTGACTACTCGTTTAAATAGCACGATCCAACTATTAATAGATTTTACCTTCAGCGTAGTTGCGGTAAATTGAAGCAGCTTTAATTTAAAAAAATAATGGATAGTTATATTCTCAGCCTTTTAGTTATTGGAACACTGTTGCTGGGGGTAACTTTAGGTTCGGGTTGGATTGAACGTTTGCCTCTTTCCTTTTCCTTAATTTATCTAGTAGTTGGTGTTTTATTGGGTTCATATGGCTTTGGCTTGATCGAAATCAGACCAGATGCTGAGTTTTTGCAAAGACTCAGCGAATTTGTGGTCATTGTTTCGGTATTTGGCTGTGGACTAAAAATGAATCGTCCACTTAAGCTTTGGGCATGGCAATCTACGATTAGATTAATTGGGTTATTAATGCCGATTTCGATCTTCGCCTTAGCTGCGGTCGCCCATTATATTTTAGGTATGGGTTGGGGTGCTGCGATCCTGTTAGGAGCGATCCTGGCTCCCACAGATCCTGTGTTGGCTTCTGAAGTGCAGATGGGCGATCTCGAAGATCGAGATGAGTTGCGCTTTTCCCTGACTTCTGAAGGAGGTTTAAATGATGCGCTAGCCTTTCCTTTTGTCTATTTTGGCATTTATGCTGTCAAAGATTCTAACTGGGATAATTGGTTGAAAAGCTGGATCGGGATAGATTTACTCTGGGCGATCGCTTCGGGGATTGTGATGGGGATTGTGGTGGCCAAAGCCGTAATCTGGATCGACCATCATTTACAAAAACGTCGCTCAGTCACTGATTTGATGGAAGATTTTGTCGCCCTCAGCATTATCCTACTTACCTACTCGCTAACTGAATTAGTTAACGGCTATGGTTTTTTGGCTGTGTTTGTGGCTGGAATAGTAGTGCATCGTAGTCATTTGGTTCAGCGTGAAAAGCACATCGCCCAGATGGAGTTTACCGAGCAGATAGAAAAGCTATTAGAAATTACGGCGATTGTAATCTTAGGTACTGTTTTGCTATTTGAGCCGATGTTCAAGTACGTAGGACAATCTTTACTGGTTGCCGCATTATTATTTTTAGTTATTCGTCCCTTGGGAGTCTGGTTGAGTACGCTAGGAGGCGGTTTACCAAAAAATACTCGCAACCTCATGGGTTGGTTTGGGATCAAAGGTTTAGGCTCAATTTACTATTTAACTTATGCTTTAGGCGAAGGAGTTACTGGTGAAACTGCCGAGCAAATTGCTTGGATTACCTATACAGTTGTAGTGTTGTCGATCATTATTTATGGTATCAGTGCGTATCCTCTGATGGCTTGGTATGAGAATGTTAAAAATAAGTCCCAAAAGAGTGAAAAAGTTATTTAAAAGTTATTTAAAGAGTAGTAGGGGCAAATGGGCAATACTTCTCACTTAGGGAGATAGGGAGATAATTAATCACCAGTCCCTTAATTCCCCAATTCCCAATTTTCCAGTTCTCTAATTAAACTGTTATTAGTAATCGGGCGATCGCTATCTTGACTGAGGGATCAAACTTAATCCCTCATAAATCTTAAGGCATTTGATTTTGTGTGTCAGCTTGAGCTGTGGGATATGCTCCCGCCTTGACTGCCAAATTCATCGCTTGTCCATTTCGTTTTAATTCAAGCTGAAGATTTTTGCCCACTTGGCTGCTTTCTACTACTTGCTGTAAGGCATCGGCATCTTTAACGGCTTGACCGTCAATTTGCCAGATCACGTCTCCAGCCCTTAAACCAGCTTTGTCCGCAGGAGAACCTGGTACTACTTGAATCACTAATACTCCTTGGTTGTCAGATACACTTAAACCACTATTGGGATTAGAGTTGATTTGCTGTTTAACCTCTGGAGTTAGAGTAACCATTTGAATACCCAAAAAAGGATGTTCTACTTTACCCGAAGCAATTAGCTGGTCAGAAATTCCTTGAGCGGTATCGATGGGAATCGCAAACCCAAGCCCCTGCGCCCCTTGAATAATTGCGGTATTGATCCCCACAACTTCCCCTCGCTGATTGAGCAAAGGACCGCCAGAATTACCAGGATTGATGGCTGCATCAGTCTGAATAAAATTGACTCGTTTGTCGGGAATGCCTACCTGTCCTGAAGAACGACCAGTCGCACTGATAATACCTTCGGTGACTGTATTGTCTAATCCCAAAGGATTACCAATGGCGATCGCCATTTCTCCTGGCTGAAGAGCTTTGCTATCACCAACTTTTACTACAGGCAAATTTTGGGCATTTACCTTGACCACTGCCACATCGGTAACAGAATCTCTACCCATTACTCTACCTTCAAAAGTACGTCCATCTTTAAGGGTAACCGTAACTTTTTCTGCACCATCGACAACATGAGCATTAGTTAAAATAGTGCCATTTTTATTGATGATAAATCCAGAACCCATTCCCTGCTGAACCCGCGTATCTGGAATTTGAGGCCCTTGAGAACCAAAAAAGTTACGGAAAAAAGGATCGTTGAACATCTCAGCCTGGGGATTTTTTACCGTGCGAGAAGAATCAATGCGCACTACCGCAGGCCCTACCTGTTGGACGATCGCCGCGATCGGATTATTAGCTACCGCAACTGACATTGATTGGTCAGGAACTTGGTTATTGGCTTGTGTAGCTGATTCTGTAGCTGAATTAGATTCAGCCACGGCGGAAGTTCCAGAAAGCACACTATGATTGGCTAACAGATAGTCTCCCCCTACACCAAGCCCAGCACCTAATAGAACTAAAGCTAAAGCTGTGAATGATTTTGGCAGTATTCGGCGACGTTGAGGGGAAGAACTATCAATGACGACACTGCGATCGCGGTCATATTTGGGAGAAGTTGACATAAAATTGCACCCTAAATTCAATTAAAAGAAACTATAGAATATTCTTTTAAGATAATTAGATCGTATGACTTTGGTGTGTCGTTCAGATGAAAGTTAAATGACTGCCATTTTTATTTTGATTCAGCAAACTGAATCAATTAGGCGCGATCCCCGTTTTGAGAAGTTTTCAATCAAAAAAAACATTGTCAATCGTAAATTATATTTGTTAAGCTACGACCGAAGCGAAAGTTTTTTGTCAACTATTCTTCATAAAATTTAATTCTTTTGCTCACGTCTTTACGCTGATTCACCTACTGCACATTATCTTTTCAAACATTACTGCAACCATTATTAATTAGAGATTTTTGCTATGAAGTTATCACACAAAACGGCTCTAATCACTGGAGCTTCTCGCGGAATTGGACGAGCGATCGCCCTAGCTTTAGCCCAACAAGAACTTAAAACACTAATCTTAGTCGCTCGCGATCGCGCTAAATTAGCAGAATTAGCTACAGAAATTCAATCTTTATCTAGCATCGAAGTTATTGTTCTGCCTTTAGATTTAACTCAAATTAAGGCAGTAAATATGACAGTAATCAAAGCTTGGCGACAACATGGCCCAATTCAGTTGCTAATTAACTGTGCAGGAGTGGCACATCAAAGTAGCTTTTTGCAAACCAACCCTGCACAAATGGAGGCAGAGGTTTCTCTTAACTTAATGGGAACTTATACTATCACTCGTTTAATTGCTAAACGCATGGTTCATCAACAAGAAGGAACTATAGTCAACGTTTCTAGCCTGATGGGAAAAATTGCTGCCCCCACAATGGCTACTTATTCGGCTACCAAATTTGCTTTAGTCGGATTTACCCAGGCTTTAAGAGCCGAGTTAGCTCCTGAAAATGTGCAGGTAGTTTCTTTGCTGCCCTCTTTAACCGATACCGATATGGTGCGGGGACTCAAACTATTTCGTCTAGTAAAACCGATGACCGCCCAAAAAGTTGCCTTGGCTTTGGTTGCAGGGTTAAAACGAGGTAAAGAAGAAATTTATGTCGGCTGGCAGAGTTATCTAGCTTTGTTGTGTCAGCGTTTTGCACCTTGGCTGCTAGAACTAATTTTATCGATCGCCGCTCCTATGCCCAGAAAGCGATCAAAGTTTGTTTGGCTTTTTCGCTAGCTAAAAATCGCGATCACATTTATCTTTTATGCTTTTGGAGAGTCTGCTAAAGCAGATTCTGTCAGGCTTGGTAATGATATAGAACTCATTTAGGATCTGTTTTGAGCAAGGATCTACAAAAATCTCAAATGGGTTCTATAAGGCTTTGATAAAAATGCTTGTACATCAATACCAAGATCTTTCAACAGCAATTTGGAGATAAGGATTTATTTGGCTAACTATTTAGAAACAGAATTTTCCTGGGTGGTTTTTGTGTCAATAGCTGGCAAACACACTTGAAATTGACTCCCTTTGCCGATCTCACTCTTAAGATTGACAAAGCCATCGTGGTTTTTGACGATGCCGAGCGCTGTAGAAAGTCCTAAACCAGTACCTTTGCCCGATCCTTTGGTCGTAAAAAAGGGTTCAAAAATGCGCTCTTTAATTTCTTTCGGTACACCGCAACCCGTATCCGATACAGTGATAACTACATAGTTACCAATTTTTGCCTCCAAATTCATCCTGACGTAGTTTCGATCAAAAAATTGATTCTCAGCAGCAATAGTTAAAGTTCCTCCATCAGGCATGGCATCACGAGCATTAACACACAGGTTGATTAATACCTGATATATTTGGGTGGGATCTGCTGAAATTGTCCAAAGCTCCGAAGTCCCTTGATCGCTGAAAATTTCAATCGAATTGGGAAATGTTTCCTTGACAATATGCTCGATTTCTTTAAGTAAGTTTTTTAGCTGTATAACAACTCGCTGTTCAGGCTTTCCCTGGGCAAATAAGAGAATTTGCTTGACTAATTCTGCACCGCGTTTAGCATTATCTGTGATGATTTCTAACATCTGCCTATTTCGTGCATCTAGATTTGGCAGTTGAAGAGGAAGCAGTTGAGCGAATCCGATAATTGGTGTCAAGATATTATTGATGTCATGAGCAATACCGCTGGCTAGAGTACCAAGGCTTTCTAAGCGTTGCGCCCGATAAAACTGTGCTTCAATTTGTTTTTTCTCAGTAATGTCAGTATCAACGGTGAGGATCGATTTTGCTTGTCCAGCTTCATCTCGCACTAAGGTCATTCTGCTACTGACAATCGCTTCGTTACCAGACTTGGTTAATTTTTGTAATTCTCCTTGCCACGAACCAACCTCAAGGACAGTTTTGATAGCTTCTTGGATCTCAAAGGAACTTCGGTGGCACATGAGTTCGCTAGTTTTCCTCCCAACGGTTTCTGCTACTGTCCAACCATATAAACGTTCTGCTCCAGAGTTCCAAAATAAAATACGATGTTCTAGATCGCGGACATAGATAGCATCAGAGGCAATATCGAGTAAAGCAGCCTGTTCGCGGATTTTCTGTTCTGCGCTTTTGCGTTCACGCAGTGCAGCTTGCCGTTCGCTGATATCTTTCATAAAGCAATAGTGTCCAGTCAATTGCCTTTGCTCGTTATATACAGCAATCATGTTAAGTTGCTTGTAAAAAATTGAGCCATCTTGACGAATTCCCCTCGCCTCAACTTCCACTTTGCCTGCCCTCAGCATTTGTTGATAGGCAGCCGTCACCATTTCAATATCTTCGGGATGGACAGTTCGCTGCCATTCCATACCGAGCATTTCTTCAGGTTGATAACCGACTGCACTAGCATAAGCTTGATTGACCATCAGATAACGTCCCTGAGAGTCTAACTGCGAAATTCCCTCCACAGCATTGCTTAAAACAGCACTCATTTCTCGCAGTCCAATTTCTGCACTTTTGCGTTCCCGCAGGGCAGCTTGCTGTTCGCTAATATCTGTCACGAACCCTTCTAAAAACTCAAGTTCGCCGTCTTCTGTATAAATTCCTTGTCCACGTTCCCAAACCCATTTTTGAGTTCCCGATTTAGTGATAATGCGATATTCACATTCATAGGGTTGGCGATTTGCGATCGCTTGCTGAATTTTATCCCAAACCCAATTAGCGTCATCTGGGTGGATATCCTGTCTACAAGAAATAGTGCGCTCAACCAAATCTTCCTGTTTATATTCAGTGATGGCAAAAACACCTTGACTAATAAATTCTGGGGTGTAATTGCGATCGTTAGTGGCTCTATACACATAACCAGGTAGGCTATTGATCAACGTAGACAGTCTACGCTCACTCTCCTGGACTGCTGCTTCTGCTTGTTGGCGTTCTTTGATTTCCTGTTGCAATTGTAAATTTGCTTGAACTAACTCTGCCGTGCGTTCTTGCACTTTTATTTCTAGCTCGGCTGCATAGAATTGTAGAGTCTCTTCTGCTTGCTTTTGAGCGTTTAGCGCAGCTTGTTTTTCCCGTACATTTTTCAGAACCACACGGAGACTTTCTGGTGTCAGGTTCTTTTTAACCAAATATTCAGCAGCACCATTTTTCATCGCCTCTACTGCTATCTTTTCATCCCTCTGACCTGTTAAGATTACAACTGAAAGATTGGCTTGCTCAAACTGATTTTTTTTAAATTTGCCCAAAAACTCTAGTCCATCCATATCTGGCAGCAAGTAATCTAGCAAAATTACATCAGGAAACTCCTGTCTGCACAACAAAAAAGCCTCTTGTCCAGTCTCAGCTTCTAAAATTCTGTAAGAATGATGCCGATCTTGAGATAAGTAGCGACGGTAAGTTATTCGGTCTTCCAGACAGTCATCAACAAGTAAGACTGTCTGTGTGGTCAGATTCATCTTTTTATCTCCGATTTTTACTAAAAAAACCCGAATTTTTATTGCTCCTCAAACCTAAATCATTTACTTTTAGACTAAATAAGTATGTCGATCCTATTGTTTCAGTATAGAACCCATGAGAAATCTTGATTGAGCAAGGATCGACCCAGAGCCTACCATCAAAACTTTCTGACACTAATCTTAATCACTTAGACTAAGAAGAAGCTGCCTGAATTTCTGCCTCAGTTATTTCTCTCAATCGCACTTCATCCCGCTGAGGATCGGCGTGAGTTACTTGCATTTCCAGGCGTTCTCCTAAAGCTACGGGACGATCAAAGCGGTGGGGTAATTCCATGCCTAGATCTTCAATTAGAATCAAGCCTAAATCTTCGTCTTGTCTGAGCCAGCGCAGAACAACCACATCCCACACACACTTAGAATTGCGTCTGAGGTATTCTAATCCCCAATAACGGTTAGTTTGACGCTCGACTAAGGTTGCTTCATAAGATGAGCTACTAACGCTGTAGACAATTTCTTGGAGTTCTTCGCGAGAAAAGGGTAGTTCTTCTCCTTTGAGGTGAGCCTTGATTTGAAAATGGGAAAGTAAGTCTGTATAACGGCGGATGGGAGATGTTACCTGGACATAACTGTCTAAACCCAAACTAGCATGACGAATTGGGGACATGCTCATTTCGCTACGAGGCATACAGCTACGAATAGCGCAAAAACGGGTAGGCCCTGCGGGTAATTGGAGTAATTCTTCTTCTGGGGGTAATTCTGGTTGAGGTTGACCTCTGTAGGGCAGAGGTAAATTGTTCTCTGTGCCATATTTTCCGCCAATTTGACCAGCTAAGATCATCATTTCCGCCACTAACTGACGAGAAGGAGAACTATCAATCAGTTCAATGGTTACTTCTTCATCTTGAACCTTGATTACTGACTCAGGCATCTTGATTTGAATTGCTCCTTGATCTTTGCGCCAGCTTCTCCGCAAATAAGAAATTTTGGCTAGATCGGCAATTTCAGGTTCGTTCTGCACTCCCAACTGCAACATCTCGTCGACATCATCATAGGTAAGACGGTAAGTAGGCTTAATTAAACTAGGGTGTATTTCGTACTCTTGAATACCTCCAGACTCATCCAAAATCACCCCAAAGCTCAGGGCAGAACATGTTTTACCTTCAACTAAGCTCATCGGCCCTGTAGCTAACTCTGGAGGGAACATAGACACCATTCCTGTGGGCAAATAAAGGCTGGTACTGCGACGGCGAGCCTCTAAATCCAATTCGTCTCCAGGATTGACGAGGCGAGTAGGATCGGCAATATGAACCCAGATTTTAGCCGTACCATTTTCTAAATATTCAACGCTTAAGCCATCATCAATCTCAGTAGTGCTTTCATCATCAATTGTACAAACCTTAAGATGAGTCAGATCTAAACGGTTGTCATTAGTTTCAGCAGGATCAGATTGAAGACGAGGTTGCACCACATCAAGCACCTTTTTAGAGAACGTTGTTGGATAAGAACTACGGCGCAAAAATAGATTTTCGTGCCTACTCCACCATCCTAGATCTACTAGTAGTTGCCAAGCTCCTTGAGCATCAAAATGTCTGCCTGCCGACTGTAATATTTCTTGGGCTAGTTTGGAAGTATGATTGCTATCAAGAGCTAATTTTTCGATCGCTTCTAATCTTAAGCGATCGCTTTCACTCCAGTGAATTTTTTCTCCTGCTAACGCCTGTTGGAGATGAGCTATAAACTGGTTTTTTTCCTCCTCTTTCTCTGCTTGGACCTCTAGCTGATGCTTGATCTCTTCTACTTGAGCAGCGGGACGGGGTTCGTAATGCTCAGATTTTTGTTTGAAATAAACTTTGTCCTGACTCAGAAGAAAGTGAGCAGCATAACAAGCCACAGGACTTTGCTCTGAAAATAATAATTCCGCCATTTGTTGGGGGGTGACAGTATCGTTATCTTCGATGAGCATTTCCCAGGCGATTTCTAGGCTGCTGGGGTCTAAATAAGACTCGACTTCTGCTAGAAAGCCTTTAATGTCGCCAGACTCATAAGTACCTTCTACGGCGTAATCAACTCTTTGGGGACGTATCTTATGGGATTGTCCCCCTGCATCAATTACAATCCAATCCTTTTTTCCTTCTGGTCTTTCGGCAACTGCAAGACGACGTTCTCCTTGAACTCTGAATTCAATCAGCTTTCCTTGTTCCACCAGCTTTAGTACTCGACTGCTTACAACATTATCTTACAGTTTACTTTTCGCTGGCTAATTCTCTCCACCGAACCATTAAAATATTTTGCTATTTTTTGGTTAACCTTCTGCATTTACAAACGGTAATAAGGCGATCGCTCTTGCTCTTTTAACAGCTACAGTTAAATCTCGTTGCTGTTGAGCAGTTAAGCCAGTGATGCGACGAGGTAGAATTTTGCCTCTTTCGGTAATAAATTTGCGTAGCAATTCGATATCTTTGTAGTCGATCGGATCGCTAGGTTTAATGGGAGAAAGACGCTTACGATAATATGCCATGATTTTACTCGCTCTAAATCTAATTGGGATACTTGATTATTTAATTTCTTTGTGGACAGTGTGGGTATTGCAATGAGTACAGAACTTTTTCAATTCCATTCTGCCTGTAGTATTGCGACGGTTTTTCATAGTGGTATAACGAGATACCCCAGGAGAACGCTTATTAGTGTTTGTACGACACTCGGTACATTCCAATGTAATCACGATACGAACGCCTTTCTTGCTTGCCATAACTTTTGCTCAGAATTACTTATGCATGTGCCTATATTGACACGCAGCTTACTATCTTCGCATATTCCGCTGGATTTGACCAAATATTTTTTTGAGTCTTAAATCGAGTGAAAAACCTCTTTGAGTCTGAATCATTAAAGTTTGGGCGACACGGTCGTGAAATGCCAAATTATTTTCTTCATCTAAAAGAGCCAGAGAACAATTGATCGCTAAGGGCGCAAGTAGTAACAACATCGATAAACCATTGCGAACATTGATTTGTAAGCCGGCGATCGCCAAAGCTGCACCACAACCTAGAATCAGTTCTCTCTTGCCTAAAGTCATCAGATCGGGTAACCGAGAAAAGCGAGAATCGATCACTTGAGTATCTAATGCCCAACGTCCCAAACTCTGACCCTGATTTTTCTCGGCAACTACTACCCGAGCAATGATCCAGACTAATAAAAATACTAGCCATTGAACAAATAAGTTAGCAGCAAAAAAAGCACTAATAAACCAAGTAGTCAAAAAGTCGATCGCAAATGCACCAACTCTTCTATCCATCGGAACTTTAGGATATCTTCTTAAATTAGGCTCAGGTTTGTAATCGTCATACATGATATGTACGTTTGATTCTCATAAGAATATAAACTAAGTATATTGCGAGTTTTCGGCTTCCAGCTTGAGGCTATTAGCATACTATTATTCTCGTATTCTAACTTTTGAGCGATAGAAGTATCAGTATGATTCATTGCTCATTGCTCATTGCTCACTGTTCATTGCTTATTGCTCATCGCTCATTGTTGAATTTATGTTGTCAGTTCAAGCAGCCGAAGCAATCATTCTTAATTTAGTTAACAGCCGAGCTTCTAACCAAGTAGAAATAGTTGCTCTAGAAGAGGCGAACGGACGAATTTTAGCCCAACCTGTTACGGGAAAACTAGATATTCCTCACTGGGATAATTCGGCGATGGATGGTTATGCCGTGCGTTACCAAGACGTACAAAACTGTAGTGCCGAAAAACCTGTAACCTTAGAAATCGTTAGCGAGATTACAGCAGGGGCTCGTCCACAAGCTGAGATCCAACCAGGACAAGCAGCTCGTATCTTTACTGGGGCTATGTTACCTTTGGGAACAGACACCATTGTCATGCAGGAAAATACCCAAAGACAAGGCGATCGCGTCTTGATTCTGCAACCACCAGAATTACAAGAATTTGTGCGCCATCAAGGCGCTTTTTATCAAGCGGGAACACCTTTGCTAGCAGCAGGGATTAAAATCGGCGCAGCCGAAATTGCTGTGTTGGCTACCGCCCAATGCACTCAACTATCTGTTTATCGTCGCCCTCAAGTGGCGATCCTCTCCACAGGAGATGAACTAGTCACCCCTGAACAAACTTTGCAGCCTGGGCAAATTGTCGATTCTAATCAGTATGCCTTGGCTAGCTTTGTGGCAAATAACGGGGGCATACCAATTAAATTGGGAATAATTGCCGATCGCCCCGCAGAATTAAAACAAGCGATCGCCCAAGCGCTCACCTCAGCGGATTTGGTTCTATCTACTGGAGGGGTGTCTGTAGGCGACTATGACTATGTCGAGAGGATTCTGACAGAATTAGGCGGTACGCTGCACATTCGTAGCGTAGCCGTCAAGCCAGGTAAACCATTAACCATAGCTACGTTTCAAGACAACAATTGTCTGTATTTCGGCATTCCAGGCAATCCCGTATCGGCACTAGTTAGCTGCTGGCGTTTCGTACAGCCTGCCCTCAAGAAACTTGCAGGAGTGAACTATCAACCTCGCTTTGTTAACGCCACGACTCGCCACGATTTACGAGCAGGAGGCAGCAGAGAAACTTACTTATGGGGAAAATTACATTTAGCAGACGGCGAGTATGAATTTGCTTTAGCGGTTGGTAGTTATAGTTCAGGTAATTTAATCAATTTGGCACAAACCAATGCCTTAGCGATCGTCCCTGTTGGTCAAAAATTAATTGCAGCAGGTGACCAAGTAAAAGTGATGCTGCTGGATTGATTTGCCAGCAAGCTAAATTAGCCATTACTAGCAAATACTCAAAGTTACTCTTTAATATTGCCTGGAAAAAAGCTATTATGGTAAATCGTGAGTTTTTATACTAGCCATGAATGCCGAAGCAATTATACGTTCGATCGAATCGGAACAGCTTAAGTCCAATCTGCCCAGGATCTATGTAGGGGACACAATAGAAGTAGGGGTCAGAATCACAGAAGGAAATAAAGAGCGTGTCCAGCCCTACAAAGGTACTGTAATCGCCAAACAAAATGGTGGGATCAACGAAACTATTACTGTCCGTAAAGTTTTTCAAGGTGTGGGAGTAGAAAGAGTATTTTTGCTACATTCACCAATGATCGATCAAATCAAAGTAGAGCGTCGTGGCAAGGTACGTCGTGCCAAACTTTATTATCTTCGCGATCGCGTTGGTAAAGCAACTAGAATCAAACAACGTTTTGATCGCCCGATCAAATAGCTCCCTCCCGAAAAATTAGCTTGGGAAAAAATGCCACGATGCGATATCATTGTATGGCTTTGACTTAATTGATTTATAATTTAATCAGAGCCAGCGTGCGTCTTTAGTTCAGTTGGTAGAACGTCGGTCTCCAAAACCGGATGTCGAGGGTTCAAGTCCTTCAAGGCGCGTTGCCAAGTTTCCTTCTCTAGGCGCAATATTTATCTAGAGCAGTTTAGTCTATGGTAGGTTGGCTTCTTTATTCCGAGTTAATTTTGCCATCTTTCAATCAGCCAATATACCAATCAGGGATCAAGTCAGGACAGATTTGAAATTGCTGCTTGCTACTAATGGAGCCGATAACTTAAGTATGTCCTAGCCTAACCCTAACTTTGTACAGCTATAGATCATCTAACCTGTTGGTATTTACTTAATAATTACTAAAGAGTTAAGCTAATTAAGAGTTAAGTTGGCATTTTTCGACGACGGTAACATCTAAATTATAAATAGCGAAATATTCGCGCGAGGCAACAGTTTTGGCTAAAAAAGATATAGTAAATAAAGAACAACCCGTAACCAAAGAAGCAGAAAAAAGCAATAGTGCTGCTAATTTTGCGCTGGAAACCAAAGAAGAATTAGGTAAGGTTGTCTGGCCCTCTCGCCAGCAGTTGGTTAGTGAATCAGCCGCCGTAATTTTAATGGTGATCTTAGTGTCGACAATTATTTATTTAATCGATCAATTTTTTGCCTGGGGAGCAGGAAAAGTATTTTAAACTATGAACTATGACTAATACCGCAGATATACCAGAAGAAGATCAGTTTGAAGATGACGATAGGCAATTTGAAGAAGAGCAGCCAGGACAAGTACAGGTAAACGTCAAAACCAAAGGGAATCCTCGTTGGTACGCGGTACAAGTCGCCTCTGGTTGCGAAAAGCGCGTCAAGACCGATATTGATATGCGGATTCAAACTCTCGATCTGGGCGATCGCATTATTCAGGTACGAATCCCTCAAACCCCTAGCGTCAAAATTCGTAAAGATGGCTCTCGCTATACCAGTGACGAAAAAGTTTTTCCTGGCTATGTTCTAGTCAAGATGCTAATGGACGATGATGCTTGGCAGGTGGTTAAAAACACTCCCAACGTGATCAACTTTGTCGGCTCAGAGCAGAAGCGTCGCTACGGTCGAGGTCGAGGTCACGTCAAGCCATTGCCTTTATCTCGTACCGAGGTAGAAAGAATCTTCAAGCAAGCTGAAGAACAAGAGCCAGTCATTAAAATTGACATGGAAATTGGTGATAAAATTGCTGTACTCTCTGGCCCATTTAAAGAGTTTGAAGGGGAAGTAATTGAAGTTAGTCCAGAAAGAAGTAAGCTTAAGGCTTTATTATCTATTTTTGGGCGAGATACTCCTGTAGAATTGGAGTTCAATCAAGTCGAAAAACAAAACTAAAACATGCCTAGAAAAGTTGTAGCGTTAATAAAACTAGCTCTACCTGCGGGTAAAGCTAACCCAGCACCTCCTGTTGGCCCAGCCTTGGGTCAACACGGTGTGAACATCATGGCGTTCTGTAAAGAATATAATGCCAAAACAGCAGATAAAGTCGGGTTGGTAATTCCTGTCGAAATTTCTGTATTTGAAGACAGAAGCTTTACCTTTATTCTGAAAACTCCTCCTGCATCAGTCTTGATTAAAAAGGCAGTAGGGATCGAAAAAGGAGCGAGTGAACCCAACAAACAAAAAGTTGCGACCATCACTCAAGATCAGCTCAAAGAAATTGCTCAAACTAAATTGCCCGATCTCAACGCCAATGACCTAGAGGCAGCGATGAAAATTGTAGCAGGGACAGCTAAAAACATGGGTGTGGCGATTAGCGAAGCTTAGCCTTAGGCATCGCTGAATAAACAGCTTTTTGGTTCAAAATTAATTATCAAACATTACGAAATTACTCAACACTTTAACGGGGAGAAGCAAATCGCTTCGCTAATTACCCAAGGAGAACATCATGGCAAAAACAATGTCTCGTCGTATGCGCGAGCTAGTCAAAAAAGTAGATTCCGACCAGGTTTATCAACCTTTAGAAGCGCTAAGCTTACTCAAAGAAACAGCCACGGCAAAATTTGATGAAACCGCTGAAGCTCACATCAAACTCGGTATCGATCCCAAATATACCGATCAACAGCTAAGAACTACCGTTAGCCTTCCCAAAGGGACAGGGCAAAGCGTTAGGGTTGCTGTTATTGCCCGTGGGGAACAGGTTAAAGAAGCAGAACAGGCTGGAGCAGAAATTTATGGTTCAGAAGAACTAATTGAAGACATTCAAAAAGGCATGATGGATTTTGATATCCTGATTGCCACTCCTGACATGATGCCCAAAGTAGCAAAACTAGGTCGTGTTTTAGGTCCTAAAGGTTTAATGCCTTCACCAAAAGGAGGGACTGTTACAGCCGACCTACAATCAGCAGTAGAAGCCTTTAAAGCTGGTAAATTAGAATTTAGAGCTGACAAAGCAGGCATCGTTCATGTTATGTTTGGTAAGGCATCTTTTTCGGCGGAAGATTTGTTAGCAAATCTTAAAGCATTACAGGAAACCATCGAACGAAATCGTCCTTCGGGTGCGAAAGGTCGTTACTGGCGTACTATGTATGTTTCCGCTTCGATGGGTCCATCAATTCAGATTGATATCAGTGCTTTACAAGATTTAAGTTTGACTAACCTAGCCTAAACGAAAATTCGTGACAAAACACTACAAATAATCGAACATAAACGACTAATACCGAAGACAGTGGGTGTGTTAATTCACTTAATTTCCTGCCGAGGTCAATGTCTATCAGTTTGAGATCTCCAGCCGATTTGGCTGGTAACGGTCATGAACCTAGGCAACCTCTGGCAAGAAGCTGGAGGTTTTGTCGTGTTAGACCCAAAAAGATCCAAATTCAATCGGAGGTGATACAGAATGGGGAGAACCCTCGCCAATAAAAAAGAAATAGTAGCGGATCTCAAGGAAAGCCTTAGTGATGCTCAGTTAGCTTTCGTGATTAACTATGAGGGTTTATCAGTAGCAGAAATTACTGAACTTCGTAATCGCTTGCGACCCATCGGTGCTAGCTGCAAAATTACGAAAAATACCCTGATGAACATTGCCATTAGTGGCGATGAAAGTTGGCAGCCCATGGAAGAATTCTTAGGCAGTGCGACCGCTTTTCTGCTCACAGGAGAAGAGATTGGCGCAGCAGTCAAGGCCTATAAAAGTTTCCAGAAGGACACCAAAAAGACCGAGGTGCGCGGTGGCGTCATGGAAGGTCGAGCTTTAACCAAAGATCAGGTTGAGGCTTTAGGTGACTTGCCTACCAAAGATGAGCTATACGCACAAATTGCAGGCTCAATTAATGCCCTGGCGACCAAACTTGCTGTGGGTATCAAAGAAGTTCCCAGTGGACTTGCCAGAGGGATCAAGGCTGTTTCTGAGCAAGAACAGTAAACCGCTTGGAACTATCTACACAACTAATTATTTATCTATAACACGGAGTAAAATATGTCTGCTGCAACTGATGAAATTCTCGAAAAGCTTAAGTCCTTAAGTCTTTTAGAGGCTTCAGAACTTGTTTCTCAAATTGAAGAAACTTTTGGCGTAAGTGCTGCTGCTTCTGCTGGTGTGGTTATGGCAGCCCCAGGTGCTGCTGCTGGAGAAGCTGTTGAAGAGAAAACTGAATTTGACGTGATTCTTGAAGAAGTACCCAAAGAAAGCAAAATCGCAATTCTTAAAGTAGTACGTACTATCACTGGCTTAGGTCTAAAAGAAGCTAAAGAAATGGTGGAATCTACACCCAAAGCTATTAAAGAAGGCGTTGCCAAAGAAGACGCAGAAGAAACTAAAGCCAAGCTAGAAGAAGCTGGAGCTAAAGTTACTGTTAAATAATTTAAGCAGTAATTTTCAATTCGAGTGTTTAGGGATGTTCAAAACCAGAATATCCCTTTTTTTGTCTCAATAGTCAGAAAATTTAGTATATTTGTATTAAATACAAAATAAGGTGAGCATCGCCCACCCTATTGATTAGACTGATTAGACTCCTACAGTGTTTTTAAGTAACACTTTACTCATT
>NZ_PVWF01000096.1 GCF_003003995.1 Pleurocapsa sp. CCALA 161
CGATAAGTTATCGCCGTGCTTAACTGTCGAGTAAGCTAACGCTGTACTCGCAGTATGCAGCACGGATTTAATCAACAATTGAACTCAAGTTATATCATAGTATTTGCCCTGAAATTGCGCAAAACGCTTAAATTAAACGCCTTTTAAAAATCGGCGTTGCTGGGTCGAGGTCTGATCTGAAATTCACCTGGTAAACAGATCATTAAATTTGCACAAAAAAGCACTTAAATCACTTTTGTCTTCTACTTGCAAATTGGCGATCAAAAAACCGACTAGTGCAAAGAAAATGCCCTCTAGTCGGTGAAATGATTTCATTGATTGAATTGCTGTTTGTTAGTCTTTATTGAAGTATTTTTGTATTTGTGCCAAAGCAGCACTACCAATATTAAATACAGCCCAGCTAGCAGCGATCGCTAGAGGTGCTACTACTATTAGTACACGCCAATCCATAACTCTATTTCTCCTTGACAGCTATTAATTTATTTAAAAGGTTTATTTATGTAAAACCAGATTTATCTATACTCAAATGTACCAGCTTTCTTAACTTTTTTGCAGATTTTTTCTGACCTGTAGGCGTTTGCAAGTAATTGATAGTCACTAAAAAGGGGGATGAAAAATCCCCCAGCGATCAAGACAATATTTTTATTTAATTTGAATTCTTGGCAGAATTACACTAACTTGAGGTTAGGATAGTAGGCCAAAATATCATCAGCCGACAAAGTGTCGCCCTCGGCTTGGGGTGTCCAAAGAATTTCTACCGCCAATAGGCGATCGCTACCCAAACTACCAATCTGCTGTAGACTATTGCGCATATCATCAGTACCGTTGATTGTGGGTAGATCTAGGTTGCCAGTTGCTCCGACAATGACTGTAGCGACGATATATTCTCCTGTGTCTCCTTCTTTTAGTTGGAGTGCGCCATCTTTGGTTTCTCCTCCTAGGGCTTTTTGTGATTCGTCGCTAATCACGTTATCGACATTGGTTAGGGTTTCGTCAGCGAATTTGCTACGTTCAGTGAGGGAGAACTGATTAAACTTAGCTTCAGCTGCTTCTAAGCTAGCTTTTTGCGAGTTGGTTGCACCGTAAACCCAATATTCAGGGTGACGTAGTAAAGCAAGAGTTGCTTCCTGCAAGACAGTAGCTCGTCCTGAAGCAGTGCTAGTATCGGCTGTAAGCGCTAAACGATTTAACTCAGGCTGTAGTTCACGAGCATTGGCAAGTAAGCCCACCTGTACTTCTGCGACAGAGACGGTAGAAGTACTACCATAACCCTCTTGGCTGCCAACTCCTGCGCTTTGAAAACTACGCACGATAAAACTGGCGATCGCAAAGAAGATCAGAATGGAAAATAAACCACCACCACCATAACCAACGAAGGGCAATAGGAAGGGAAAGCCAAAGCCACCACCGCCATAGCCATAACCAGGAGATCTATAACCACCGCCATAACCGCCACCACTAGGACTAGAATAGCCGCGAGAAGGGGCGCTGAAAGAACCACCGCCAATTCTGCCTCCAGTACGAGCAGCCATCGCATCACCAGCGTTACCTAACACGAGAACGCTAACTAATACTAGGGCGACGATGGACTTTAACCACAATTTAGACCAATTTCGTTTAAAAATTATGTTCATTTTTTTATCAACCATCATGTTTAAAAATTTTATTTTTAACTTGCAGTCAGTAGCAATTAGTAATTACTTAACCCCCACCGACAATAGTGACAATTTCTAAGCGATCGCCTGAGCGCATCTGAGTTTCTGCCCAATATTGACGGTGTAAGAGTTCTCCGTTGTATTCCACAGCGATCAGGCGAGGATTTAACTTAAGCTGGGTTAGTAGCTCTGGCAGAGCAGTTGCTGCTGCACAGGTCTGGCTTTCTCCGTTGACCTGTATATTTATTGTATTAGTCGCATTCAACATAAATCTAGCTATAAACTGGGGTAATTACCGTCTAATCAACTGAGCTAAAAACTGGCGCGTCACTTGGCTTGGTTGCTCTGCCTGCATGATAGCGCGAACTACTGCTACTCTTTGTGCGCCTATAGTTAGAATTGCATCCAGATTGCTTAAGTCAATACCACCAATGGCAAACCAAGGAACAGGGCATTTAGCTTTTACGTAGTCGATATATTCTTTCGTCAGGGGTGACTTTCCAGGCTTGGTCGGAGTCTCGTAAAATGGGCCAACTCCAACGTAATCTGCTCGCTCGGCGATCGCCCTATTTAGTTCTTGCTTGTTGGTAGTGGAACGACCAATAATTTTCTGATTACCTAAGAGTTCACGGGCAAAGGATACTGGTGCATCATTCTGACCTAAATGTACACCATCTGCATCTACTGCTAGAGCGATATCAACGCGATCGTTGACAATGAATAGGGCATTATATTGATGGCACAGCTGACACAATTGATCGGCTTTTTCTAGGCGATCGCTATCATTGCCGTCTTTATGCCGATACTGTACCAAGTTTAAACCACCCTTAAGGGCTGCTTCTACCGTCTTGAGGATATCTGGTTCAGGAGATGTTACTAAGTATAGTGCTGCGCTTTGTAGTCGCTGATGTCGATAGCTATTAAAGAGCTTACTCTCAATCGTGTAGACGCGGTAACGTAGCTGTTTACAGGCTGATGCCATTTCTGGGTTATAGAGTTTGCTGTATTCTTCTAGTACTCTTAAAGCTTCTTGGGCGCGACATAAGTTTGCTTGAAGTAACTGTTCAATGCTGTCTCGTATTTCTTCTTGAGGATGTGATATATCTGTTCCCACATCCCCAGGAGTATCTCTAGCCTGACGTAGTTCCCAACTATGCCATTGAGCAAGTTCTTGACGTAGCTGTTTACATTCCTCTGCTAGCGTTTGGTTATTTAGCCCTAAACGACACCACTCTTCAATTATCCTTAAACCTTCACGGGCGCGATCGAGGTTGGCATCTAAGATGCGGTAAATAGCTTTTTTCATTGAACTTTAATTAGTTAATATTTTCACCATGACTAAACTATTTTGCCTTTAATTTCGAAACTCTAAGTTATCGATTTTAAGCTCTTAGCCTTTTATTTTCAGACCTTATACCTATCCTTTGAAAGATGAAAAATAAGCATATTTACCATCTAATAAATATTAAGCTTTTTATTTAGTTACAAATTATCAGCGTTGTACACAACTCATATTCAAAAATAATACTTCTACACAGTCAGACAATCTTAGATTAACTGTAATTATGTCTCAACAATCACCATCTACAGAATTAGAAACTACTTGGGGAAAATTTTCTCTAAGAGAAAAGGCACAAACAGCACAAAGCAAATTAAGCGAAGCTGGAATAGATCCCCAAAATATCACTTTAGAAACAGAAAATTTTACAAATCCAGTAAAGTTAGAAGATACAAAGGCGATCGCCAATTTGAAAACTGGTGCGATCGCTGGAGCAGTTTTAGGAGCTTTAATTGGTTTATCTATTAGTCTGATCGCCGTTGATTTCGTTGGTTTAGGACTAGCAGCTTTAAAAAACTTCCAAACTATTCATTATTTTGCTCCTATAATGGGAGCAATCGTTGGGGCTGCTGGAATAAGCTTAATTTTGGGACTGAGTGGTGCAAGCGTTACCAAAGATAATAGAGATAGTGGCTTTGAATCACTAAGATATTTAGTGGTGGTTCAGGGAACGGGGGAAGAAGTTGCTCTGGGTCGAGAAATTATTGCTCAACAGGGCGGAGTGGTAGAAGAAGCGGAGCGAAGATGATCGCGAAACTATAACTATGAAGTTCAATAGCTTAAACAGGTTCTTCGTAACCTTGAATATATTCAGGTTCGAACTGGCGCAAGAGTTTTGTAGCCTGTCTTATCAAACTATCTGTACCTTTAGTCACAATGATATATTTACCCGCATTGAGACGATTACGATAGGTTAAAGCATCGCCGCTACCTGTGGTTAAGCCAACGCCACCACCCACAACAATTGCGCCTAAAAACCCTGAAGCAGCGCCTAAAATACCGCCAATAACATGCTCGGTAATTGAGTTAGTAAAGGAAAAAAGATGAATACCCGTAAGTAGATTAAATGCATAACCAGCAACAAAGCCAAAAGGAATTAACATGTACGCTAGCAAGCTAACTCTTTTAGTCGCCTGTTGATTAGGATTAATCAAACCAAATTCATCGGCGCTTTGATAGCCTTGACCGAGAATGGTTACTTGTTCTGGTGGAATACCATCTTTCTGTAAAATAGAATATGCTTCTTCTGCTTGCTGTTTGTTGGCTAAGACTGTTACTAGATAATTCATAATTATTCCTATTACCTACCCCTAGCGAAAAGTCAGTTTAATAAAACTCCTATTGTTTAATTTATTAAGATCAGCAGTTGCATACATCTTTCTCTAGTTGTACTTTAAATTGATGCTGAACCATGCTAGAGCAATGGTATGTTGGATCCGATCAAGGTCGTCAACAATGAGCCAAATGAAGTCGCGATCGCATTAAGAACTAATTTTTAAATAAAAATAGAATACTGATCCACAACGGGCAGAAAGAGTCGAATTCATTTCTTCTTATGGCTTATAAAAACCAACCATAGGAATGTAACCCCTGTCCCAGTAAGTTAACTCCTAAATAACATACCCAAACTACTACAAAGCCTACTGCTGCTAGAATAGCTGGTTTCCTGCCCTGCCAACCGCGAGTAATTCGGGAATGCAGATAGGCAGCAAATACTAGCCAAGTAATAAATGCCCAAGTTTCTTTGGGATCCCAACTCCAGTATGAACCCCAAGCTTCGTTTGCCCAAACTCCACCAGCAATGATGCCAATAGTTAAGAGGGGAAAACCTAGCCCAATGACGCGATAGCTAATATTATCCAGGGTATCTGCCAGACTCAAACGCTCAGGGGATAAGGTGACGGTTTCTGTTTGGGGTAAATCCAACACTGCGGTATTGCCAGTGCTGGTATAAACACTTTCCGTCGCAGTATTTTTAGTAGTTTTTTGCTTAACGCGATCGCGAAAACTACCAGTCCCTACTGAACTGCCTTTTAACTCTACTTTTTGACCACGGGTAATAATTAAAAAGGCAATGGCGATCGCGCTTCCCACCATTAGAGTCGAATAGCTCAACATCATTACGCTAACGTGCATCATTAACCAGTTTGATTTCAAGGCGGGAACTAAGGGGGCTGATGCCTGCATTTCCACAGGTAAACTAAGGGCAGCAAAGGCGGTAATACACATCGCTACAGGGCTAGTAACTGCCCCCACCAAACGGCTACGGCTCATTTTTTCTGCTATAAAGTGAATGGTTGTTATCCCCCAGGCTAAAAAGAATAAAGATTCGTATAAATTGCTTAAGGGGAAATAACCTGCTTCAATCCAGCGAGAACCCAACAGGGTAGCCATACATAAGTTAGCGATCGCCATTCCCGTTGTACCCAAGGTAGCCATGAAGGGCAAATTAGGAAAAGCAGCGCCAACCCAGTAGATCAGCATGGTAACTAGCAACACCGCAAAAGAAGTATTGTCTAAGAAACTTTCAAGCGCAATTAAATCCATAGTTTTTTTTTGGTAGCTTTGCCTAAAATTGTCAAGATGCGATCAGATCAATGTATCAAGATCAATATATTTTAAAATATCTCTCCACATACTCTATTGTAAAAACAAATCGGTAGTCTAGACGACAATTTTTTACCCAGGAAGTTATTGGGAGGAGGGGAATATGCCTTGACAGCGATTAACCATTCATAACAATCTACCCTAAAGGATACACTCAATGCGATAAGTGCAAGCCCTAACCCTAAAGGGTACACTCAATGCGATAAGTGCAAGCCGCTTCGCATAAGGATTAGCTCCTTACGTCGCGTCCCGCTTCGCATAAGGCTGTGTGTTGTTTGTCAACTAGTTTTTAGTTTTTAGTTTCTAGTTTCTAGTTCTTAGTTTTAAGGCATTCATAAACGGCTTCGCCGTAGCTATTATTTAGCTGATAATTAGTTAATAACACTGTCTGTAGTAGTTGACTAATACCATTTTTCTGAACTTGTCACTAATGGCTATTAACTAACTGACGTTACGCAGAATCACGAAAAATCTATACTTTCAACAAGCGATTTAAAGCATATGCAAAGCGGTGACGCGGAGAACACCTACTACCTACTACCTATTTGCGAAGCTTATCCTTTAGGACTACCTACTACCTATTTGCGAAGCTTATCCTTTAGGACTACCTACTACCTATTTGCGAAGCTTATCCTTTAGGACTACCTACTACCTATTTGCGAAGCTTATCCTTTAGGACTACCTACTACCTATTTGCGAAGCTTATCCTTTAGGACTACCTACTATCTAATTTTCACAGATTAAGTAGTGCGTAACATCAGTTAACTAATGGGCTTTTTGCTGCCAAATTTCTACCAAATTGTTAACAGTTTGCTGCCAACTGTATTGTTGAGCGAGTTCTTGAGCTTTTATCCCCATTGACTGGCGAAGCTGAGTATCAGTAATTAATCTAGTTAACTTATCCAAAAAATCTGCTTGATTTTGAGGCTCATATAACCAGCCTGTTTCACCATCTATAATCGTATCAATAACCCCTCCTGCCCGAGGAGCGATCGCTGGAATTCCCGCAGCAGCAGCTTCAATTACTGTTAAACCTTTAGTTTCTTTTTCGGAGTTGGTAATAAATATATCGCCATTAACTAATAGTTCAGGTATAGATTTAGGTTTAATTCTACCTAATAAATAAGCTTCAATTCTTAGCTGTTTTAAAGTTTGTTTTATTTCTGTTTTTAGCGGACCATCTCCAACAATTATTATGGCTATTTGGACGGAAATTTGAGTAGGTAGTTTAGAGAGGGCTGTTAACACAAAATTCCATCCCTTATCGGGAGTTAAGCGCCCGATAAAAATTAACTTGATTTTATTTTCTAGATTAGATAGATTATATTTTACAGTAAAAAAATCGATAGCTTTATTACTCTGAGCAAACTGGCTTAAATCGCAGCCTAATAGTTCGGCGAAAGTTATATTTTTAATACCCATTCGCTCTAGTTTATGAGCAGTTATAGAACTTGATACTAAAGTACAGTCATAAGAATTATAAATTTTAGTGAAGATTAAAGCTAAAACTTTTTTAATAAATTTATTAATCCCTAGAGGTAAAGTAAAATAATCATCAAGGTAATCAATATAGTTGGTATGAAACCAGGCTATACAAGGTATTTGATGCTGTTGAGCGTATTTAACTCCAGGTAACTTAAGCAAACAAATTCCTAGTCTTTCTGCCTCATCAACATGAATCAGATCGGGTTTAAACTGTTCGAGCTTTTTTAGCACAATTTGATAAGATTTAATTGTTAAATCTCGTTCAAAATCCAAGGCGATCGCTTTACTGCTTGGTAAACTAATTATTTCTATGCCAGGAAATATTTTACCTGTATGTTGCTCATAATTAGGATATATATGTTTAATCGGACTGTAGTCTGGACAAAACACAATCACCTGATGTTTTAAAAGACTAAGCTGTTCTAATCTTTTAAAAATAGCGATCGTTACACCATCAATTACAGGAAAAAAACTAGAACAGATAATGGCAATTTTCATAAAACAAACTTATTTGTAATTTTTTACTTGCTCAATACTCCATAAGTCTAGAGGAAATTCATTAACACTAAACACATGAGATTTATATATCTGTTGAGATTTAATTTGCGAATCTTGATTTAATCTTTGTTTTAATTGTGTAGTAGGCTTTAATAGAAAAACATGAGCAAATTGATTTAGGTAGAAAGATAAATTTTCTTGAGGAGTAATTATCTTATATTTAACTTCAGGTTTCAAAGAATAAGCTAAAGATATTGCATCCATTGCTTCAGTAGATTCGACAATTACTAAAGCAGAATTACTTTGATTAATTATTTGAGCGATCGCTGGATTATTAATGTTTCTTCCCTTTTGATAAAAGGGCGATAAGCTTAGATTGCGAATATTAGAAAAAGTGCCTAATACTAACAAAGCAATTGTAATTAACTGCCAAAATTTTGATGGTTGAGAATTTAATTTATTGCCTAAAGTATAGGCAACAGCAATTAATATACCTAATTGTAGGGGAATTAAATATCTAGGTGCAGTGGAACTTTGACCCTGGTTGATAATGTCCGCAACTAGTAAAGGTAGCGGTAGAGAAAGTATTAAACAAATAATATAAAGCCAGCGATCGCTTTTTGTATTAACAATTAAATAGTAAAGGGAATAAGCTGACAAAGTTAAAATACCAATGGCAACTAAAGCTCCAATAATAGTTGTCCAGTCTAGATTAATATATTTGCTTATGATAACAGTAAAAATAGAAACTACTAATATTAAAGCAAGCTTCAATGACCTATTCTGCCAAAGAGGATATAGTTTAATAGCAGTCAGTAAAACAATGACAATTACTACCAAGGCTAGAACAATCTGAACTGGGTTAGAATTTGGCGATAGCGGTAAATCACCAAAAATTAATAAATTAGTGCCAAGATAAACTGCAATAATATCAGCAAGATTAAAATTACCTCTCATCCAGCTAGTATTTTCTCGAAGTAAATCTAAATGATTAATAATTACTAAAATCCAAGGTAAAAAAGCTATTAAAGTAATCAAGCATGATATCAGATAATTTCTGACTACACTTAGCTGATGTTTATTTATTTTAAAGATTAAATATAATCCTTGAAACAAAGCTAAGTAAATAGAAAATAATGAAGTATAAAAGCTAATTATTAAACATAAGCTATATAATAACCAAGCTGATTTAGTATTTAATTTGATGGCTCTGAAAAAACTAGCTCCTATTAATAAAATAGTCACTGTCCATAAACTATAAGGACGAGCTTCTTGAGCGTATGCTACATGAAAAGGGGAAATACTCATTATGCCGATAGCTAACCAGCTAATCTGCGAGCGATTAAATAATTCTTGGCATAACCAATATAAACAAGGCAAAGTTAGCAAACTAAAGACGACTGAGAGACTTCTCATTGTGGCAATAGAGTTACCCCACCACTGTAGCCATAATCTAGTAAATAAAAAATAAAGAGGAGCATGTTCAGGACTTTTAGTTAGAGCATGAAGACTATCACTAAAAGTTCGACTTAGATTGACAATTTGATAAGACAGTAAAACATCGCGTTCAACTATATTTTGCTGTAATAAATTACTGGTAACTTCTGCAATTGTATAACCTGAAACTCTAACCGCAGTTGCCACCTCATCTACCCAAAACACCTTATCTGCTAAACTTGTAACGCGAAAAAAAAAGCCGAGCAAGACCACACATATTAAGAGTAAAACTGGAGTAGCTTTAAATGCTAACTGGTAATTTTTGTGAGACATTTAAGATTACTAAGGCTAAGATATAGCGGTTCTCCCATCAGAATAAAAAGATAAATCTATTTTGAGTCTTTAATTCACAGGCATAGAATAGGCATGAAATGTAATTAAGTAAACGAAGAACACGATCAAGCGTAATTTTAAAGCCAAATAATGTCATCAATAATTCCTGGGCAGCAAGCTACAGCAAACAAACATAACATTTGTCGGAGTATAATATTTATATTGGCGGTAATGTTAACAATTTTGCGATCGCCTCTTGATGCAGTCGCTGATGAAGTTCAACCCCCTTCTCTTCAGCAAGAGCAAACCGATTCCCCCAATCTGCCTAGGAAATCTGAGCCAGCTTTCGGCACAAAAGGGCAAAAACAATGGTATGTTCAGGGTGCAGCAGCAACTACCCTAGATCGAAAAGAAGCTTTTCCGCAACGTTTTGGGTTAGCAGGGGCAGGATTATCTAAATTTCTGTTTGATGGTCACAGCATAAATTTAGAGTTGAACACCATCTATTTTAGCCAGCCTAACAACGATGCTTTAGGCTTAAACCTCGCCCTTTTAATGCGCTGGCATTTCCTCCGTAAGACCAACTGGGCGCTATTTATTGATGGTGGTGCGGGGATCATGGGTACTAGTAGCGATGTTCCCAGTAAAGGAGCAAGCTTTAACTTCACCCCTCAAGCTGGTGCAGGGATTAATATTAAGCTCAAAAATCAAAGACGACTGATGTTAGGCTTACGCTGGCATCATATCTCCCATGCCGATTTATTTGGAGCAAACCCTGGCAGAGATAGTATCATGGGCTACGTTGGCGTACAGTTTCCCAAGCCTTAGCCCTTTACCGTCATAAAAGCGATCGCAATTGAGCTAGGTTCACAAGTCAAATTCCTTCGGACTTTACAACAAGATTAAGTAGGTAGGTGGAATTAAATATAAAAATAAAATAACGGATTTTTATTTTTATCCCCTATCTCCAGTACTCCACTACCTCACATCAGTCTTTAAATTAATTATGCCTAGCTACTTATCTTCTCCATAAGGGTGATCGCTTGCTAAAAAAATATTCTCGCTAAAATATTTTTTAAAGCTAAAATCAAAAATTATGACCCGAAAAACCAATCGACGTAACTTCCTGATCGGTAGCGTAGCAGCAGCAACAGCTATTGGTAGCCAAGCTTTAAGCAAAAAAACAACCTTCGCGTCTTCGTCGACAATTAAATCAATGCCAGCAAGAATATTAGGTAAGACTCAAATTAGTCTACCAGTTTTAGGCTTGGGTGGAGCAGGGCAAACTCCTATTTCCTATGAAGGGAAAGAAAAAGAAGCCATTGCTTTAATTGAAAAAGCTTTAGAATTAGGCATTAAATATTATGATACCGCAGCCAGCTATGGTCCTTCAGAGGAACGCTTTGGTAAAATTTTACCAACCTACCGCGATCGCATTTATCTCAATAGTAAAACCGCATCCAGAGATTACGATGGTGCTTGGCGAGAATTAGAGCTATCCTTAAAACGTCTTCAGACGGATTATCTCGATTCTTGGCAATTACATCACGTTTCTTTTACTGATGAATTAGACATTATTTTTAGTAACCAAGGCGCAATCAAAGCTGTTGAAGAAGCCAAAGAGCAAGGATTAATTAAATTTTCGGGAATTACAGGACATCATGAACCAGAAGTTATTGCCGAGGGGTTGCGTCGCTACGATTTTGATACAACTTTGATCTCTCTCAACGCTGCCGATGTTCATCATCCCCGTCCATTTTCCCGTACCGTATTGCCAGTAGCACAAGCAAAAAATGTCGGTGTAATCGCTATGAAAGTTCCTGCATACGGTAAATTATTACAACCTGGTATTTTATCTAGTATGGAACAGGCTATGGGGTATAGCCTTTCTTTACCTGGAGTGCATTGCTGCATCATAGCTGCCGAGAACCCCGAACAACTAGAAGCCAATGTTACTGTAGCGCGCAATTACACTCTTTTAAACACAGCACAAATGACCCAAATAGAACAACTAACTATCAACGCTGGCGAAGACGGCGCATTCTTTCGTCGATGGACTTAAAAAAATATTAACTCCTGATAAACAAAAATGTCTTGGTCATTATGATAATTGGTCTACGTTCCTAGATCAGCGCAAACTGCTCTCCAGTAACCGTATCAGGAACAGAGCTATTGGTAATATCGATGTCATCTAATCTTACCTGCTGACCAAAAATATCGGTGACTAATAGATCTTGCACACCATTGAGTGGGTAGTTACCTTCAATGACAAAGCGATTATCAGACTCCCGCTGGAGTTCGACCAAATCACCATCAGCTTCAATTAGCTCAACGCTTTCAATTGGATAACGATGATTGTTCAATCTGGTAGCTGCATAGTAGGGACTAGTACCATCAATAGTTTCGACGACAATACCGTCACCAATTCTGTAACCATAAGCTGTTACATAATCATCAGCAGGTCCAACTAACTGATAGTTAATATTAACTATCCCATCAGCGGAATCTGCTACCTTAGTAAATGCTTCGGCACTCATATCCATACCGTCTGCTCTTTCTGCCAACTGATCTGTTACCTGAACGATAATTGGTGCTGCACCATCTCTTTGTTTAGGCCCAGATACTTCCAGAAAAGCACCACTTGCTTCAGAACCATTCCACTGAATATTATTGATGGCTACTACTTTGTGTAGTTGGTCTTGAGTTGGAACATCAAATCCAGAATTGCCTAAACCCCCAGCAGGGTTTGCTGCATCAAAAAATGTAGCTCGTCCTTGATAGGGTTGATTAAGCTCAAGTTCTGGAGTTAAATCGGGATTTTCATAAGTATAGATACTTTCATCAATACTAGGACTAGCAAAAGTAAAACCATCTAATTCGTAGTTTTGTGGGTCCGTAGTGACTGAATCATTGCCCGTAAACCCGAAAGTTAGAGTTTCACCTGCTGCAATTTCTCGATTCCAAGCATTATGAGAAATTACATAGCTACCGTTTTGATTCTGCTTAATCGCCGCATCCCAAATATTGGTAATTTGGTTGGGGAAATCAAACTCTAAACTCCAGGTGTCAATATTGCTATTACTCGTATTGGTAATTGAGATTGAACCCTGAAAACCACTACCCCAATCGTTGATGAGCGAAAAGCTGACATCAGCAGGAAGGTCATTCGTTGCTTCCGTAGTTAGTTCAGGATTTGCTGGGATATTTTCAACTACTGGGTTGCTGTTACTGGAATCCTCTATTGGTATTACTTCAAGCTTATTCGATTCAAAATCACCTAATCTAATTTCTTGGGGTTCAAAAATTTTCCCGTTAATTTTATTAGCATTGAAAATAATCGAAGTGCTTTGTTGGGAATCAATGGTTTGATTGTAATCTACTGGCTTGAGAGTATAGATGTTGCCTGAACGACTAACAATTTCTGCTCCCCAAATCTCTTCTGGGGTAATTTCAAACTGAGACTCAAATTCGATTGTCCAATCTGCTAAAAGTTCTCCCATATTAGTCAGATCTAGTCTGCCTGTAAATCCTAGATCCCACTCTGTTTGAACAGTAAAGCTCGTTCGGATCGGCTGGTTAGTTAAAGATTGCATATACTTATCTCTCTTTTCTCTTGATGATTGATGTCTCGCTTCATCATCTCTTTACAATCAACCAGAGGCAGTGACAATAATCAGAGACTGAGTGTGATATTAAACTTCAAAATGTAATATAAAATTACTCGAAAAAATTGTGCCAAAGCGATCGCCGATTAATTATAGTGGTGCAAGATTAGGTTAGGACATATTAAAGTTATTTGCTCATAAGTAACAAGTAACAAGTAACAAGTAACGAGTAATGATTGTCCTAATATAAGTGCGTATCGCTATATCTCCCTGTTTCAACCCAGCAATTTATTTTTTACGAATACTGAGCAATAAATTCTTGAACCTTACACCAAACTTGATCAATGAGATCGGGACTAGTATTATCAAACCAAATAATCTGTTGATTCTTGTTAAACCAAGTACGTTGACGTTTAGCAAACTGACGAGTGTGGGTGACGGTTAAAGCGATCGCTGCTGCTAAATTGAACTCCCCAGCCAGATATTGTTTAATCTCGGCATAACCTAAAGTACTGAGGAGGGATAAATCCTGACCATACTTATTACAGAGATACTCAACTTCTGTAACTAATCCCATTTCAATCATTTGCTGGACACGAGAGGCGATACGGCGATCTAAAACATCTACTGCACAATCCAAACCAATCTGCAAAATTGGATAATTAGGGTGATTTTCACCCTGTTGAGCTGAAATAGGTATTCCTGTGACGTAATAAACTTCTAACGCTCTTAGAGTTCTAAATTGGTCATGAGGATGGATTTTAAGGGCTGCTATGGGGTCAACTTGAGTCAACCAGGCGTGAATTTGTGCCTGTCCTAAAGAAGCTAGTTGCGATCGCAATTCGGGTTGAGGAGATACTCGCGGAATTTTTAAGCCTTTAGCGATCGAGTCTAAATATAGTCCTGTCCCGCCAACTAATAAGGGAATTCTGGATTGATGAAGAGCAATTAATTTCTGTGTCTGCTGCTGATATTCTGCCAGAGTTAACACCTCGGTTGGGTCACAAATATCTATTTGATAGTGAGAGACTAACTTTTGTTCTGCCTCGGTTGGCTTTGCCGTACCAATATCAAACTCTCGATATATTTGGCGCGAATCGGCGCTAATAATAACTGAATCCAAACGCTGGGCAATTTCTAGCGCCAACCCTGATTTCCCGCTAGCCGTTGCCCCACAAATCACAATCAGCATAAACTCTTTGTTTTAATTTCATCCGTCCGTATGAATGCCATTCGTAAAGATCAGATTGAACGAGGAAGCCCATCGAGGCTTGCCCGCTTCTCTAGGGGAAACCTCGACCAGCGCAAATCTCGTTAGAAAACATAACTCAAAATGACATCTTAGGGCAAAGAAACTTTATTCATTCTCTCTTGAGGATTGCCACTCTTGAAAATTACTTGGTAACAGGATTTTGCTAACCATTTAAACTTGTTGCTACAGAACCGTTTTTATTTAGTCTGAGCAGTTGCAGGATAGCAAACCCCGACACCACCTAAACCACAATATCCGTTAGGTACTTTACTAAGATACTGTTGATGATAATCTTCAGCGTAGTAGAATTCAGGCGCTGCAATGATTTCGGTAGTGATGGGATCATAACCAGCTTTGCTCAATTCTTGCTGGTAGGCTGCTAGCGATTCTTCTGCTAGTTTCTTTTGTTCTGGAGTATAAGTGTAGATTCCAGAACGATATTGAGTCCCGCGATCATTACCCTGGCGCATTCCTTGAGTAGGATTATGGCTTTCCCAAAATATTTTAAGTAGCTCTTGGTAGCTAACCTGCTTAGGGTCATATACCACTAACACCACTTCGTTATGTCCTGTCATACCCGAACAAACTTCTTGATAAGTAGGATTAGGAGTATGTCCTGCTGCATAACCAACTGCTGTGGTGTAAACTCCTTGTTGCTGCCAGAATTTTCTTTCTGCACCCCAGAAGCAACCCAAGCCGAATAATGCCTGTTCCATGTTTTCAGGAAAAGGAGGCACAAGCGGATTCCCATTAACGTGATGTTTAGCTGGTACGG
Organism: Pleurocapsa sp. CCALA 161; assembly: GCF_003003995.1. GTDB lineage: Bacteria > Cyanobacteriota > Cyanobacteriia > Cyanobacteriales > Xenococcaceae > Waterburya. The sequence goes on from NZ_PVWF01000096.1 coordinate 14,987, forward strand.
GCATTTTTTGTGTACGCCCTGGTAATGCTTCTTGAGCAGATGGAATGGATGCTGGTTTGCCTAAGCCGAATAGTCCCATAAGAATTAATATTTGATTTTTATTTTTGTTAATTTTTTTTACGATATTTATATTGTAAGAGAATCGTTAAAATTTAGAATTCGGCTAACCCTACATTTAATTAATAATTAAATGTAAACATAGGCTATGTTTTAAACTTAAGATGAAGAACATTATTGAAGCTTGATTGTTATTCCTTATTTACTTACGATACTATAGCCAGGGAACGCAACTATCAACCAAGCTAAATTGATCGCTAAATGGTTATTGAGTCATTTTAGTCAAGTTTAATCAAGTTTAATTAGGAAAAATTTATGAAAATTTTAGTAGTAGAAGACGATGAGCGGATTAGTGATGCGATCGTCGAGTATTTAAGCGACCTCCACTATGCGGTAGAGGCAGTATATGACGGTCAGAGTGCCTGGGATTTACTAGACGTATTCACCTACGATTTAGTGTTGCTTGACGTTATGCTACCAGAAATGGATGGAATTACCCTCTGCAACAAACTACGAAGCAGAGGTTTTAATATTCCGATCCTGATGTTGACTGCTAAAGATACTTTAGAAAATAAAATTGAAGGGCTAGATGCAGGGGCTGATGACTATTTGGTCAAGCCTTTTGAACTAGATGAGCTGTCAGCACGAATTCGCGCCTTGCTGCGTCGTGGCATAGGCAGTCTACCACCTGTATTAAGTTGGGAAAACCTACGTTTAGATCCCAGTAGCTGCGAAGTGTTTTATCAAGAAGAACTCTTACCTCTTAGTCCTAAAGAATACAAGCTGCTGGAATTTTTCTTGCGTAATGGTCGTCGTGTATTTAGTCGCGCTCAAATCCTCGAACATCTTTGGTCTTTTGAACAGGTGCCTGAAGAAGCCACGGTTAAAGCTCATATCAGAGGTTTAAGACAAAAATTAGAAGCTGCTGGAGCGCCTCACGATCTGATTGAGACGGTCTATGGTTTAGGATATCGTCTCAAAGAAGAGCCCCAGCAGGTCAAAAACTAGACTGAAATCATTATGCATCAAAGCTTGCGATCGCGGTTACTGCTGTACTATCTCATAGTTATGGCAACTATCTTGGGTATTTTTGGCTCAGGGGTTTACGTTGTTTTTCGCCGTAGTTTGTACAATCAGCTAGATAAGAAGTTATTGACCTTGGCGCAATCGGCTACCCCTTCTTTTGCCCCAGTACGCGATCTCGGTAATAAATATCTTAATGAGGTAGAAGAAGTTCCTTGGCGTGACATTTTTAATCGAGATCAACAAAGTCTAGAATGGTTTGATGCCAAAGGTAAATTACTTGGTCGCAAGGGAATAATTGAGATCAATGCGCCTCCAGAGTTAGGAACTTCTTTTATTCAAAATCCAGACACGAGGGAAGTGTTTCGAACTTTAACTATATCGATGTTTGTGGGTAAAAATGGTGACACTGGAGCTGCTACTTCAGTTGGTATGATTAGAGCTACCCAGTCTAACGAAGAAATAGAAACAGCCCAGTCGGAACTCTTTTGGATTCTGGTGATTGGCGGGATGTTAACCCTAATTTTAATTGGCTTGGGTGGATTTTGGCTGACACAAAAAGCAATTGAGCCAATTGAAGCTAGTTTTTTACAGCTTAAACAGTTTACTGCTGATGCATCTCACGAGTTGAGAAGTCCACTGACGGCGATCAAAGCTTCGATTGATATCATGCGTACCCATCCTGAGAGGGTTCATCCCAAAGATGTCAAAAAATTAGAGGCGATCGCTGGTGCTACCCTGCAAATGAACGAAATGCTAGGAGATTTGCTGTTTCTCGCTCGCGCTGATGCGGATGCTGATTTATCTACTAATGAACGGAAACTTACCCCTGTATTGCTCAATCAAATTCTGCAAAATTGCTTTGTTTTGTTAGAACCTTTGGCGAATGAAAAAAAGATTGTCTTTCAGTCTAAATTTAGAGAAGAATTAAAGGTATTAGGAGACATACCACAGCTTTCTCGCTTATTTTCTAATTTATTAGAAAATGCTCTCCAGTATACCCCTGATGAAGGTCGAGTGAGCTTAGACTTATATCGACAGAATCGCTTTGCGGTAATTAGCGTGAGGGATACAGGTATTGGTATTGCCTCAGATCAAATCAATAAAGTATTTGATCGCTTTTGGCGGGCGAGTAAAGCGCGTAATCGTCGTGAAGGTGGTACAGGGTTGGGTTTAGCTATTTCAGCAGCGATCGCCAAACGTCATGGCGGTAAGATTTCGGTAACTAGTGAACCTAACATCGGTACTTGCTTTTTAGTCCGTATCCCTTTAGTCGAGCAGCGCAAATCTTCTGTAGTTAAAGTGTAAATAAGTAGCTAGGCATAATTAATTTAAAGACTTATGTGAGGTAGTGGAGTAGTGGAGATAGGGGAGATAGGAAAGAAAAATAAGAATCCGTTATTTTATATCTAATTTCACCCAGCTACTTATATGAGCCAAGCAAGCGACATGACATTAATAAGGCAGATTAGTAGCTCAAAAGCAAAGAAAACAGCCAACTAAACTGGATTAAGCTGCTTCAACTTTTTCTGTTCCCAAGCCAGTGCTGACCGCACAATTTCATCAAGAGAATTGTGTTGAGGATTCCAGCCGATTACCTCGCGGATTTTCTTACCTGAAGCAATGACGCAGGCAGGATCTCCCTCTCGGCGAGAAGTCTCTACCACAGGAAAATCTACTCCCGAAATTTCTTTGATTTTTGAGAACACTTCTTTAACGCTGTAGCCAGTGCCATAGCCACAGTTAAGGATTTGACTCGTTGGTTCTTGTTCTAAATATTTAAGAGCGTCTACATGAGCAGTCGCTAAGTCTTCGACATGAATATAGTCTCTAATGCCTGTTCCATCTTTAGTGGGATAGTCAGTGCCATAAATACTAGCAGAGGCGCGAATACCCAAAGCAGCGTCACACCCCACTTTAATTAAATGAGCAGCTTTTTGACCCATTTGACCGATTTTGCCAGAACTATCGGCTCCTGCCACGTTAAAGTAGCGCAGAATGACATATTGAAGCTCGGAAGCTTGAGCATAGTCGCGGATGATGCTTTCGCTCATCAATTTAGACTTACCGTAAGGATTAATTGGCAAAGTTGGAGACGATTCTTCCACAGGAAAGTCTTGAACTTCGCCATATACTGCTGCGGTACTAGAAAAGACAAACTGATTAACATTAAACTTTTTACAACACTGTAATATGTTAATCACGTTGCTGGTGTTGTTGGAGTAATAATTGAGGGGCTGCTCTAAAGATTCGGGAACAGAAATACTGGCAGCAAAATGTATTACTGCATCAAAACTATGCTGTTCGAACACCTTTGACAAGCATTGTTTGTCGTTAAGTTCTCCTTCATATAATTTGCCATACAGAATTGCTGCTGCCGAGCCTGTGGACAAGTTGTCATAGATAACAATCTCGTAGCCAGCTTCTCCTAATTTTTTGACCGTATGAGAACCTATATAGCCTGCACCACCCGTCACTAAAATTTTAGTCATAGTAATTTTTTATAGTAACTTATACTTAGTTTTACTGTATTTGTCACACAATTGTGACTCTCCCCGCCCGTCACTATGTTTTGGGCGAGGCTTCTATTAGAGCTAAACTAATACTGATGGGTACAAGTTTAGCCTAATAGGGCAGGTCACA
>NZ_PVWF01000242.1 GCF_003003995.1 Pleurocapsa sp. CCALA 161
AACATCTTGCTCAATGAAGGTCTGAGGGCATGGATGGCAACTCAAGACCAACCACATCAAAACTTTGAATTCCCAGAGGAGGTTCTACCACGTGGTAACGCTCTCTAATCCTGGCATAGGCGCAGGTCGCGATATTGAGTCCACAGGATTTGCCTGGTGGGCTGGTAACGCTCGTTTAATCAATCTTTCAGGTAAGCTACTGGGCGCACACGTTGCCCACGCTGGACTGATTGTATTCTGGACTGGTGCAATGACTATTTTTGAAGTCGCTCACTATGTCCCCGAAAAGCCCATGTACGAGCAGGGCATGATCTTGATTCCTCACCTGGCAACTTTAGGTTGGGGTGTAGGTCCTGGTGGTGAAGTAATCAATACTTACCCCTACTTCGTAGTTGGTGTTTTGCACCTAATTTCATCTGCTGTTCTTGGTTTGGGTGGTATCTATCACGCACTCCGTGGACCAGAGAAGCTAGAAGAATATTCCAATTTCTTTAGTCAAGACTGGAAAGACAAAAACCAAATGACTAACATCATTGGTTACCACCTTATCCTGTTGGGACTTGGAGCTTTCCTATTAGTTTTCAAAGCCATGTTCTTTGGTGGCGTATACGATACCTGGGCTCCAGGTGGTGGTGATGTTCGTTTAATCACTAACCCAACACTTAATCCTGCCACGATCTTTGGTTATTTAACTGCTGCTCCTTTTGGTGGCGAAGGCTGGATTATTGGGGTGGATAACATGGAAGATATTATCGGTGGTCATATTTGGATCGGTTTGATCTGTATTTCTGGCGGTATCTTCCATATCTTAACTAAGCCTTTTGGTTGGGCCAGACGCGCTTTGATTTGGAATGGTGAAGCTTACCTTTCCTACAGTATCGGTGCTGTGTCTTTAATGTCCTTCATCGCTGCTTGCTATATTTGGTTCAACAACACTGCTTACCCCAGTGAATTCTATGGTCCTACTAACGCTGAAGCTTCTCAAGCACAAGCCTTTACATTCTTAGCTCGTGACCAACAGATGGGGGCGAATATTGGTTCATCTCAAGGTCCTACTGGTCTTGGTAAATACCTAATGCGTTCTCCTACTGGTGAGATTATTCTTGGTGGAGAAACCATGCGTTTTTGGGATTTTCGAGGTCCTTGGTTAGAACCTATGCGTGGGCCTAACGGTATCGACCTTGATAAAGTCAGAAATGACATTCAGCCTTGGCAACTACGTCGTGCTGCTGAGTATATGACTCACGCTCCTAATGCCTCAATCAACTCTGTTGGTGGTATTATCACTGAGTCAAACTCCTTTAACTTTGTCAATATTCGCCAGTGGTTGGCTTCATTCCAGTTCATTATGGCTTTCTTTTTCCTCATTGGTCACTTATGGCATGCTGGGCGTGCTAGAGCTGCTGCTGGTGGATTTGAAAAAGGCATTGAACGGGAAACTGAACCAACGCTGTTTATGCCTGATTTGGACTAATCAATTGTAATTGTTCGCTTATTAATTTAGGTTTCAAAAAGTCCCTACTACATTGATTGTAGGGGCTTTTTTTTGGTGGAAAAACAGATGAAAATTATAGCCCTGGTTCTTTTCTCAACTTTTTTTCCTTATTTTCGAGAATTGGTATTAATTTACCAACGCCAAATACTGATACGTCGAGCAACTTCATTAGGTTTTATAGTTTAGTATGGCGATCGCTAAAAAGTCGAACTCAGCAAGATTGGCTTCCTTCAATCCGCTGCACCGCAATTGTGATAAGGCTCGTGTAAACTACTTGATCATTCGCATTGATTGATAAGCTCTGACAAATGGACTGGAAATAATGCGTCCAATCGACACACCACTGAGCCAACCAGCTAATGTGATCGCTTGCTGTTGTCCTATTTCAGTCAACGGTGCATCAGGTTCCTGCCCAGTTGCCTGACAATGCCTCACGAGATACAACATTAAACTCATTCGCGATCGCTCTTGTGAACTACTTTATAAAAATCAGGCGATCGCTCTGTGTATCTCCATTTACAAATCTTACGCAATTTATAGTAGTCACGCGAAATTATAAAGATTTTTCTCAAGTTCCTAATTTACAGCTAAATAATTGAATAGATTAATTTTTGGTTTTGATAGTTAATGCGATCACGCTTGGCATTTACTGGAAAAATCTCAGACGATCACGAATATAACTGCTGTCAATTTACTCTAGGGTTGACATATTAGTTTCAAAATCTTCGATTTGGTTAAATTATAGCTTTGTTGGCATGTTCTTAGATCTTAGTTGTTTAGACAATAGTTATCGCATCATGTAACTGTTTGAAAATATCAGGCGATCGCTTTTAATTAAGAGCGATCGCGTTTTGATTCTACGGGAGCAAATTTTATATTATTTAGGTTGAATAGATTGGGATATTTTGTGATCGCCTAAAACGAGTCTTTTATAAATCTCTTAACTTAAATAAGATCGCACTTTTTTTCTTAACGGATA
>NZ_PVWF01000243.1 GCF_003003995.1 Pleurocapsa sp. CCALA 161
TGATACTGTTGGCGAAAGTAATCAATTGAAGTTTCAGACGTAATCTTCGGGAAGATAGTTAGTACAAGTACTCTGTAAGACGACAGACAAGTTCTCAAGTATTACATAGCAGAGGCGGATGAAACAGATTTCCAAGTATTACATGGAAAGAACCGATATCCTTATTGTAGTAATTTGGGGAGAAATTAAATCAATGTCGTTACATCCAAAAGCAATTCCGCCAGTGCCTGAAGAAACAGCACGAGTCGCCCGTGCTGCTTTCCCTAAAGGTAATATTCACCTACAGATTCGAGATACCTTGGGCAGTATCTACGTTGATGAAGACTTTACCAATTTATTTTCAGTAAAAGGTCAACCCGCCCAGTCGCCTTGGCGATTAGCTTTAATTTGCGTGATGCAGTATATGGAAAACTTGTCAGACCGCCAAGCAGCAGATTCGGTCAGGGGAAGGATAGATTGGAAATATGCACTTTCTCTGCCTTTAGAAGACTCTGGATTGGATTTCTCCGCTTTAAGCGAATTTCGTAAACGCTTAGTTGAAGGGGAAGCGGAAGAACTGTTACTCAACCGAATTTTAGAACAATTACGAGAAAAAGGATTACTCAAAGGGCATAAACGACAACGCACCGATTCTACGCATATCTTGGCAGCAATTCGTCCCCTCAATCGACTAGAAACTTTGGGGGAGACTTTTCGGGCAGCCCTCAATAGTTTGGCGGTGGCTTCTCCTGATTGGTTAGTCAAACGCCTTAAGAAAGATTGGTTTGACTGTTATGGAAGGAGAGTTGAAAACTATCGTCTGCCCAAACTCGATTCTGAACGAGAAAATTTAGGTAATAAAATGGGAGAAGATGGTTTTAATTTACTTAAAAAAATTTATGCCCCTAATACTCCAGAGTGGTTACACTTGATTCCTGCCGTAGAAAACCTCAGACAAGTCTGGGTTCAACAATTTTATGCGCCTGTTGACGGAAAAGTTCAATGGCGAACGCCAAAAGATATGCCTCCTTCGACCATAGCGATTCATTCACCTTATGATGTAGAAGCTCACTACAGTTCTAAAAGAAGCGTTAATTGGGTAGGCTATAAGGCTCATATAACTGAAATTTGTGATGAAGACTCTCCTCACTTTATTACTCACGTTCAGACAACTTTATCTACTGTTACTGATGAAGCAGTAGTTGAACCAATTCATTCCTCCTTGTCCGAGAAATCATTAAAACCAGAGGAACACTTGATGGATTTGGGTTATGTGACCGCAGGTCATTTGGTTTCTTCTCAAGAAAACTATGGAGTTGAATTAATTGGTCCAGTTCGCAATGATCCTACTAGGGCTTGCTAAACATCATCCCAAATTCGCCAATTCTAATTTTCAGATTGATTGGTCGAATCAAGTAGCTATTTGTCCTAGAGGTCATCAAAGTAAAACTTGGACTAAAAAAACTGATAAGAAGGGACAACCAATAATTAATATTAGATTTTCTCAACATGACTGTGGTACTTGTCCTTCTCGTAGCCGATGCACTCGTGCTAAAACTGAACCTAGAGGGCTGACTATTCATCCAAAACAAGAATATATTGCTCTTCACTCTCGCCGTAAAGTTCAACATACTCCTGAATTTCTCAAAACTTATAACCAGAGAGCGGGAATTGAAGGAACTATATCTCAAGGAGTTAGGCGTTCAGCTTTGCGTCAATCTCGCTATGTTGGTTTGGCTAAAACTCATCTACAACATGTATTTATGGCTGTTGGATTGAACTTGTGTCGTCTTGATGCTTGGTTGAATAATGTTCCCTTCGCAGCTACTCGCTATTCTCGATTTTGCACTTTGAAACCGAAAACTAGCTAAATTTTCGCTCCCGTTTAAATATACTGCCTTAACCCATGTATTACTTGGAGGAAAATAAGATCAGTTCAATCAATCGTTTTAAGCTCTTCTGCACAAGCTTATAAGATGACGCTTGCTTACCTAATCTCAATTCTTTTAAAACTTTTTCGGCTAAAGAATTTAATTCATCTTTATTAAGAAATTTTTTGGCTTTTGAGCCTGATTTTTCAGGATTTAACTGCTCAATTTCTTCTGAATCCGAAAAAATCGACTTCTTGTGTTGAACTAAATTTTCCAATAAGTCAGCCCTAGTTATACCCAGACATTCCGAAACAATTCCCAATTCTTGCCATGTGCTGTCAGTTAATCTGAGAGAGCGTACTTGACGATAATCCTGATTCTTCAGGGTGAATTTTCCCTGAATATCTCGTTTACGTTTCATGGCGTTTATCCATGCAATACATGGATAAAGTTTAACACTTATTTTCGCTCCTTGTATTACTTGGAAGTGAGAGATAATTCTTTTGCTATATTTTTTAAAAACTTTGTACTAATCAATCAGTTTTGTAACGCACTTGAAACTTTAATTGATTACTTTCGCCAACAGTATC
>NZ_PVWF01000097.1 GCF_003003995.1 Pleurocapsa sp. CCALA 161
GTTACTTGTTACTCGTTACTCGTTACTCGTTACTTGTTACTCGTTACTCGTTACTTGTTACTCGTTACTCGTTACTCATTACTCATTACTTATTAAAGGGTAAAAACAACCCGACACCAACGGCAAGGCTATTATCTTCTCGAACTCGCAACTGATGCCAAGGAGAAGAACCAACCCGATTAGTTAGATATAGTTCTAGATAAGGATCGCTGTTGTCTTGTGTAGCTTGTTTACCTAATAAAAATGATGGCTGCCAACGCACTCCTGTTGTCCAAGGAATTTTATCGGCTAATTTTGCCTCACTAAAACTATTTCCTTCGCCCAGAAAATTAGCTCCAACTTCTGCTGTCAAGCTTACTTCTTTGGTTACAGCGATCGCTCCCCCCAGATTAAACCCACCAATCTCTAATCCTTGTCTTTGGGCATAACCCAAGATCGGGGTAAACCATACTGCTGTCTGGGAATTAATTTCATACTGGATTGGCAAAGAAGCAGTGATAATCAAGAGTTTTCCGTTTCTGCCATCATCTCCCCCAGGAGTAAAGATTGGCACGCTCTTTTCTAAATCTCGATTGTCAAAAGTATCAGCATCATTATTGACAAAATTAATAAAGGGTTCGTTGGTTAAACCTACAGTAGCCGCAGCACTAAGAGTTATAGGAGCATTTTCCTGCTGATTGAGCAACCTAAGTTTAGCGCCGATCCCCTGTTCCGACTCATCTACTTCTCCAGATACATAATCCAGAAAAATCATCCCTTCTAAGTCCCTCAGCAAGCCATAGCGCACTGCGGTTAAAATTCCCTGACTACCTCCTTGTAAGTTCAAAGCTAATTTACCGCTGGGCAAAGTTCCTCCATCAAAAAAAGCGACCCCATCAGTGGTCAGAGATTCTGGTTGATTTGCTGAACTAGCTAGGGCATACTTACGGTTAGCGGGGAGTGCATCGGGCATAAACCTGATATTAGCGCCTAACCCGACAAAACTACGGTCGGCTGTTAAGGATAAAGGTGCAAAACTAGCAAAGGTATTAGTGGCGTAGAGATCCACAGCTAGTTGAGGATTCTTAAGATAGCGTATACCTGCGTTATAGGCGATCGCTTGGTCGGGTTTTCCCGAATCACGACTGATACTGTTATTTCCCGTCAGGGGCAAAAAGACATCGGTGACTAGAGATAGTCGATCATTAAGGCGATAAGCAATACCCCCACCTAAACCCAGAACCGTACTAAAGTTACTCTCTCGATCGTTAGGCAAACGCTGAAAAAAACCGGCATTTTCATCTTTAAAGAATGCCACAGTAGGGGTAAAACTAAATTGCCAGCGATCGCCTACTGCCGCAGTGAAGGGAGCAGCCACAGAGACAAACACATTGCGGTTATTAATTTCTGTCATCGTGCCAGCTTGGGTAAACATAAACCCTCTTGTACCCCATGAAGCTGACACTACACCGCTCAATGAGCGATCTCCTGATTGATTTTGCCAAATACGCTGTTTAAGCTCTAATGCCGCCTCATTGTCTTCAGTACGCTCAGAGGTAAATTCACCCTGCTTAATGGGCGAGCTACTGTCTACATGTTGAAACTGGAGGCTTAACTGTAGTTCGTCGCTAATGCCCCAGGTAAAGCCTGTATTAAAATTGACGGCGCTATCACTATCATCAACTGCTCCCCTAACTAGATCGGGAAAAAAGAAGCTGCGAGTATCAAGATTAATAATTACTTCGCCCTTGCTTAAATGATTTGCCGTTGGTTGAGACAACAAGAGTTCAGCTAAAGGAGTTATCGGAGTCAAGGTAACTTCTGCTTGTTCTAACTCCGACTGAGTTATTTTTACCTCTGGTGAAGCTAAAATCGGCGTTTTTCCCCAAAGCAGCAAAATAATCGAACCAAATAGCCTCACCAACAGTTTATTCATGCGATCGCCTTTTACTCCCTACCTCAATCAAAATTGATTAGTCTTGACTGAGAATTACACCAAAGTTTGTATTCTATCAGCTAGAGGTAAAAGGCTTTGCCCTAGCTAATAGCTAATAGCTAATGGCTTATAGCTTTTATTAAAGCTTGTACTTAAAGTCTGTGTCGCCCTGATAATTAGACATTTTGGCTAACTCTTCTGGCGTTTTGATCCCTGGATAAAATTTACCGTCAATTTCCCAAGTAGGAAATGACTGAATTTTTGCTGCTTGACAAACATCTGGTTGCGGATTTTTACCTTCAGGAGCGCACTCGATATAATCAATCTCGTTAAATGCTTCCTCGCCCAATAATTGCTTTTGTTCATAGCAGTGGGGACACCAATAAGCACCATACTTTTTAGCTCCTATAGCCGTTAAATGTTTAGCCAAGGCAATTTCTGATTCACCAGAAACTGAAGTAACTTTCCAACCATAGGGTGCAGTGTAGGGTCCTGTCGGCTCAATAATGGCAATTTTGCCATCTCTGGGATCGACAACTTCATCAGCGATCGCATTATTATTAACCCCTGAGTAGATGCCCAAAGTCACGACGATAGTTAATAAGCCGACAATTGTGCCTGTAAAAAGAATTTGACCTAAATCTTCCCAATCGCGACCAGTAATAGTCAAAATCAAAAGACTGAGAGAAAATGTCGCCGACCCAATACAGTAAAAACAAACAGTTTTTAATTCCGTCGCCAAAATATACATTAAGTAGGCACTAAATACCGCCATCGCGATACTCCCTGCCAACAATAGCCACCAAGTTACATTTTCAATCTGTTGTTTAAGCTTCTTCTGATTATCTGAACTAATGGCTAGAGGTATTAAGGCAAAAGCAGCCATACTGAGATAAGCTAGACAGCCAAATAGGCTCAAGGGTAGACCAAAGACCGTGGCATAGTCACTGTCTAAAACCCCTCCACAGCCAGCCCCAGCAGATTCAGCAGCACAAACTGGCCCTGTTCCAGTAAGTTTAGTAATCGTGAGATAAGCAGTTAAGACCGCTCCAGCGATCGCGATCGCACCAATTATTGGTCTTGACCAACGATAGATCCAAGGTAAAGAACGACGACGGCGCATAGTTTAAAAATTAATCTATTTATTGTTCAGATTGATTATAGCTTGAGTTAATTTTGCCTCAGATTTCTACTACTGCCACTGCCTAACAGCTGCGTTTGATGCTGAATGTGATTTGTTCTGGGGAGGAGTCGATCTAGCTGCTTCCACAAACTGAGATACTCGAATCGGATCGATAGTCTCGCTAATTTTACCTTGACGTTTTAAGGAGCTAGAGACAATCACCCCATCTGCTGCTTGCATTAACTGAGAAATATTTGTCCAGTCTGCACCGCTGCCAATAAATACGGGAGTGTCTCCTGCTGCTGCGGAAGCCAATTCTAAATCCTCTTGAGTTGGTGGACTACCCGTTGCCCATCCTGATAAAATTACTCCATCGGCTAAACCTCGTTCAATCGTATCTTTGACGGCAGTAGTTAGATTTGGTGTTCCCAGGGGGCGGGCATGTTTAACCAGAACATCTGCCAAAATTGCCACTTTTGAACCTAATTCTCGGCGATATCGCAGTAATTCATGAGCTTTACCTTCAATTAGTCCTTGATCGGTTGCCATAACTCCTGTTAGCACATTAACTCGAATAAACTGAGTTTGAGTACAGGTGGCGATCGCCATGGCGCTACGAGCATCATTACGCAAAACATTGATCCCAATCGGCAGCATGACCATTCCCTGTAGGCGATCGACAATCAAGGTCATGGCGCTAACTACAGCGGGATCGACACAATCCTTGGCAAAAGGAGCATCAAAAAAGTTTTCGATGATAATCCCGTCTACTCCTCCTGCTGCTAGAGCAGTAGCTTCTTGTTCGGCCCTAGCAATTACCTCGTGAAGTTTGCCTTGCCAACGAGGGGATGTAGGTAGAGGAGATAAATGAACCACACCAATTACTGGATTATCTACTTGAAAAATATGTTTTAATTCCACTTTAATTCCGTCACGCCTGCTTGCTCCTGTTCAAAATTAACTATTATCTCAGACAAAGATAAGTACTGTATATACTAAAATTGACATTAAATTGACATTCAACTCAAAACTTTTTGAAGATTTAAATCATCAATTTTCCCAGGTTTTTATTCCCAGAGTTGAATTTATCTGTTAAGATATTTTAACGAAAAGGTTATTTACGTATTCTTACAGATATGTATAATCTCAAGTTCAAAACCCGTCAGAGGCGGTGTCTTGAATCTAAAATAGTTTTGCGGCAGATTAATCTGGTTAGCTAATGCTCCACCGCGAAACTAGGAAGCAAAAGCCAACAGTTTGGTCTAACTAGCCCAATCTATCTATATATAGCTCTTAAGAGTCATCGGGTTAACGCTTCAACCAAGATATTCAGTCTGACCAGTGGTCGAAAGCCTTGTCAATGTATGGCAAAGCCATTGAACCCAAATGTAAACTCATACTAACTTTGAGACAGGTCTCTAAAATTTAGGATAAAGAATGGCAAACAAGCCAACCATAGCTATATCCCATTTGGGATGTGAAAAGAACCGTATAGATTCCGAGCATATGCTGGGCTTGCTAGCTCAAGCAGGCTACCAAATAGATTCCAATGAAGAACTAGCCGATTATGTAATTGTTAACACCTGTAGCTTCATCCAGGCTGCGCGGGAAGAATCAGTGCGTACTTTAGTCGAACTAGCTGAAGCCGAAAAAAAGATTGTGATCACAGGCTGTATGGCGCAGCATTTTCAGGGAGAGCTTTTAGCTGAGTTACCAGAAGCTGTAGCCGTAGTGGGTAGCGCAGATTACCATAAAATTGTAGATGTAATTGAACGCACCGAAACAGGCGAGCGGGTTGAAGAAGTGACCCCTGAGCCTGTGTATATTGCCGACGAAACCGTTCCGCGCTACCGTACTACCACCGAGGGAGTGGCTTATTTAAGGGTAGCTGAAGGCTGTGACTACCGCTGTGCCTTTTGTATTATTCCTCATTTGCGAGGCAATCAGCGATCGCGCTCCATCGAATCCATCGTCGCCGAAGCAAAATCTTTGGCAAGTCAAGGAGTGCAGGAAATTGTCTTAATTTCTCAAATCACTACTAACTACGGTGTAGATCTCTATGGCAAGCCGATGCTAGCCAAGTTATTGACCGAGCTAGGCAAGGTTGATGTAGCTTGGGTTAGAATTCACTACGCTTATCCTACGGGACTCACCCCTGAAGTATTAGCTGCCATTAGAGACACGCCTAATGTTCTGCCCTATCTCGATCTTCCTCTACAGCATTCTCATCCTGAAATTTTACGAGGAATGAACCGACCTTGGCAGGGACGAGTAAACGATGGCATTATTGAGAGAATTAAGGTAGAACTTCCAGGGGCAGTGCTGCGTACCACCTTTATTGTTGGTTTTCCTGGAGAATCAGAGGCTCATTTTCAACATCTAGTCGATTTTGTCGAACGTCATCAGTTCGACCATGTTGGAGTGTTTACTTTCTCTCCTGAAGAGGAAACCCCCGCTTACAATATGGCAGACCAAATAGCAGCAGAAGTAGCAGCCCATCGCCGAGATGTTCTGATGGAGACACAGCAACCCATCGCGGCCGCCAAAAATAACGCCTGTATTGGTCAGCGAGTAGATGTTTTGCTAGAGCAAGAACACCCTGAAACAGGGCAGCTAGTAGGTCGCTCCGCACGCTTTGCGCCAGAAGTTGATGGTTTGGTGTATGTGCGTGGTTCAGCTTCTCTCGGTTCTATAGTTTCAGTAGATATTACCGCTGCTGATGTCTATGACCTCTATGGAGAAATAGCAGTTACAGCAGCTTATGTAACCTCTTAATTGCTGTAAATCAATCAGAGATTACGCTCCAATGCTTTCAACTGCATTGAGTTAAATTATTTTCCAGCAGAGCAAGAAATAGCAAGTCGACTGCACATGGTCGCAAAACCTGAGTGTCCCTCGACTTAATTATTCACCATTAAATAACCATTAAAGTAGAAAGATCAATTATGACGACGACTTTTAAAGATTTAGGATTGTCCGCTGATACTGTATTACAACTAGAACAGTTAGGCTTTAGCGATCCTACACAAATTCAACAAGATGCAGTACCTGCTTTACTTCAAGGTAAAGATATTGTCGGTCAATCTCAAACAGGAACAGGTAAAACCGCAGCCTTTGCTCTGCCTGCCCTAGAACTTGTCGATGCTGATAACAAGGCAGTACAGGCACTAATTTTAACTCCCACCAGAGAATTAGCGCAGCAGGTTGGGGAAGCCATCAACGACTTTTCCTCTAAAGAAAGAAGAGTTTTTTCTTTAACTGTATATGGTGGGCAATCGATCGAACGACAAATTAGCAGATTGCGTCGCGGAGTCCAGATAGTTGTTGGCACTCCAGGGCGAGTCATTGACTTGTTAGAGCGCCGAGAACTAGTTTTGGATCAGCTTAAGCTGGCAATTCTGGATGAAGCAGATGAAATGTTAAGCATGGGCTTTATTGACGATATCAAAAAAATTCTGCGTCAAACTCCTAGTTCCAGACAAACTGCCTGTCTATCGGCAACCATGCCCCGCGAAATTAAAGACTTAATCAATAACTTTTTAACCGATCCAATTTATATTACGGTTAAGCAAAAAGAAGCTGCTCCCACTCGCATCGATCAGCGCGTATATCTCGTACCCCGTGGCTGGCAGAAAATTAAGGCATTACAGCCTATTTTAGAAATCGAAGAACCAGAGTCGGCAATTATTTTTGTGCGTACCAAACGTACTGCCAGCGAGCTAACTAGTAAATTACAGGAAGCTGGTCACAGCGTTGATGAATACCACGGTAATTTAAGCCAAATTCAGCGGGAAAGATTGGTCAAACGGTTCCGCGATGGCAAAGTAAGAATGGTAGTAGCAACAGACATCGCTGCTAGAGGTCTGGATGTTCAGGATCTCAGCCACGTCATCAACTACGATTTGCCTGATAACACAGAAACTTACATTCACCGTATTGGTCGTACTGGTCGTGCGGGTAAAACAGGAACTGCTTTGGCTCTGGCTCAGTCTGGGGATCGTCGCGCAATCAAACAGATTGAGCGTCGTATGCGAGCTACATTAGAAACCTCCCAGATTCCTAATCGGGCTCAAGTTGAAGCCAAAAGGATTGGGAAGCTCAATAGCAAAATTAAAGAAACTTTAGCAGGAGAAAGAATGGCATCATTTCTACCGTTGGTTAGAGAACTAGGTAGTGAATATGACGCGCAGGCGATCGCTGCTGCTGCTCTTCAGATGGTCTATGATCGCGATTGTCCTAACTGGATGAAGGGAGAGTGGGATATTCCTGAAGACAGCTTCAATAAGCCATTAATCAAGGGCAAGAAAATGGGTCGTTCTACCCCCAAAAATAATTACAGCAAGTCAAAATCTGTACCCAGAACCAAGCCTCAAGGTAAATTAAGATCGGGTGTAATTATCGAACAGTAGATCTTGAAGTTCTCGGCAGTTTTAAAGTGTGTTAAAGAACAAAAATTAGGGTACTTTAAGACTGCAAGCATCTTCTGCAATAATGGTTAAATAAGCCAAAACCCAGAATTTAAACCTTAACCAGCATAGCCCCCGTGACTCTGAGTATTCCCCCGACCAACTTGTCTTACCCCACTATCGCCAAGACGGCGAATAACTGGCAAGGTTTAATCGAAACCTATCGTTCCTATTTGCCCGTTAGCGCAGCTACTCCCGTGATTAGCTTATTAGAGGGTAATACGCCTTTAATTTCCGCACCAGCGATCGCCTCTCAGATTGGTCGCGGGGTCAAAGTGTATGTCAAGTATGATGGTCTAAATCCGACGGGAAGCTTTAAAGATCGGGGAATGACCATGGCGATTTCTAAAGCTAAAGAAGAAGGAGCCAAAGCGGTTATTTGTGCCAGCACAGGTAACACTTCTGCTGCTGCTGCTGCCTATGCTCGTCGTGCAGGCATGAAGGCTTTTGTGATTATTCCCGATGGTTACGTAGCTTTGGGAAAACTAGCTCAGGCACTACTGTATGGGGCAGAGGTAATTGCCATCGACGGCAATTTTGATGATGCCCTCCAAATTGTACGCGAACTTGCCGAAAAATATCCCGTTACCCTGGTCAATTCCGTCAATCCTTATCGTCTTCAGGGGCAAAAAACCGCAGCTTTTGAGGTGGTGGACGTGTTAGGTAATGCCCCAGACTGGCTTTGCATTCCTGTAGGTAATGCTGGCAATATCAGCGCATACTGGATGGGATTTTGTGAATATCGTACCGCGGGAAAATGTTCTCGCTTGCCCAAGATGATGGGCTTTCAGGCTGCTGGCTCTGCTCCTTTAGTTTTAGGCGAAAAAGTTGCTAATCCTGAAACCCTAGCCACTGCGATTAGAATCGGTAATCCTGCTAACTGGTCAAAAGCGATCGCTGTCAAAGAAGCCAGCGATGGAGAGTTTAATCTTGTAACCGACGCAGAAATTTTAGCCGCCTATCGTATTTTGGCATCAGAAGAAGGGGTTTTTTGTGAACCTGCTAGTGCTGCTTCAGTAGCTGGGTTACTAAAAGTCAAAGACCGTGTACCTAGTGATGCTACTGTAGTCTGCGTATTGACGGGGAATGGGCTTAAAGATCCTAGTACTGCAGTAGAACATAGCTTTAACGAGCTGAAACAAGGTATTCCTAACGATCTAAGTAGAGTGGCTCAAGAGATGGGTTTTTAAAACTTAACCTGCTTCGTAGTCACTTTATACCTAGATAGAGAAAAAAACGTGTATTAGTGGCTGCTAACACACGCTGTAATTTACGACTTAACCGATATTGCTAATATTGCTAAAATCACAGTCCTACGATCAGTGGTGCGATATCTTAGCAAGAAATTTAACGCGCCTATACCATAGATCTACTGGCTAATTTCGTCTTCAGTGAAAATACTGAGATCGTGGTATTGATTTTGAGAGTGATTTTCCCAAAAACTGTTTAATTCTTATCGGGATGGCGATCGCTGTTCGCTTAAATTTATTTAAAATTTTATTTAAAATTATCAAGATTTATCATAGCGACAAATTTTCAAACCAGACTAATTGTATAATCCAATACTCTTGTCCAGCCAAATAGTTTTTTAAACACCATTTCTTGACCAAAAAATCGAAGAGTTGATTAAGGAACTATTCTGAACTTAGTAAATTGCGCTAGCCTTTCTTTAGATTGTTATTTTCCAGTCAAACTAGCAAGAATTAGGGCAAGTTGAATAATACTATGGCAAAAAGAACTTTTGGAGTAATTGGTTTAGCCGTCATGGGTGAAAATCTCGCCCTTAACGTCGAAAGTCGTGGTTTTCCAATCGCTGTATATAACCGCAGCGCCGATAAAACCGAAAAATTTATGGCAGTAAGAGCGGTAGACAAAGATATTAAAGCAGCTTATTCTTTAGAAGAATTTGTGCAAATCTTGGAACGCCCCCGCAATATTTTAGTTATGGTTAAGGCGGGACAACCTGTTGATGCTGTAATTGAGCAGCTCAAACCATTATTAGAACAAGGAGATACTATCATTGATGGTGGTAATTCTCTGTATGGTGATACTGAAAGACGTACTAAAGACCTCGAATCATCGGGACTTGGTTTTGTCGGTATGGGTGTTAGTGGCGGAGAAGAAGGTGCGCTCAAAGGTCCCAGCTTAATGCCTGGCGGTACTGAGTCTGGTTACCGAGATTTAGAGCCAATCTTGACTAAAATTGCTGCTCAAGTTGATGATGGTCCTTGTGTTACCTATATTGGACCAGGTGGTGCGGGTCACTTTGTAAAAATGGTGCATAATGGCATTGAGTACGGGGATATGCAGCTAATCGCTGAAGCCTATGACTTAATGAAAAATACCCTTGACCTTGGTGGAGAGGAATTAGAATCAATATTTACCCAGTGGAATCATACTGATGAGCTAAATTCCTTTTTAATTGAAATCACTGCTGATATTTTTAGCAATATAGATCCCGAGACTGATAAACCTTTAGTAGATTCAATTTTGGATTCTGCGGGACAAAAAGGAACAGGTCGTTGGACAGTTGTAAGCTCTCTGGAATTAGGTGTGCCAATTCCTACTATCTATGCTGCGGTTAACGCTCGCGTCATGTCTGCCTACAAAGATGAACGGATAGCAGCTTCTAAAGTAATTGAGGCTCCTACTGGCAAATATCAAGGGGATAAGCAGCAATTTATTGACAAAGTTAGAGATGCTTTATATTGCTCTAAAATGTGTTCTTATGCACAAGGAATGGCGTTATTGAGCAAAGCATCAAGTGAATTGAACTTTAATCTCAATTTAGCCGAAATAGCGCGTATTTGGAAAGGTGGCTGTATTATCCAGGCACGCTTCCTTGATAAAATTAAACACGCATTCAATGAAAATCCAGCACTGCTAAATTTGCTGTTAGCACCAGAATTTAAGCAATCGATCATAGATCGTCAGTCTGCTTGGCGGGAGGTATTGATCACAGCAAACCAACTAGGCATTGCTGTTCCTGCATTTAGCTCTTCCTTAGACTATTTTGATAGCTATCGTCGCGCTAACCTACCGCAAAATCTAACTCAGGCTCAAAGAGATTACTTTGGCGCACATACCTATGAACGAGTCGATCGCCCAAGAGGTGAATTTACTCATACTGAGTGGACAAAAGTTGCTAAACAATCTCTGCAAACGGGTACTACAGACTAACTTTATTAACTTGATTTGTCAGTCAATTTGGTGGGACATAGCGATTTGAGCGTGGGGAATGCCGAGCCTGAATCTGCTTATCCAAGCGCGCTGTTGAGCGATTTAAGGACGCTTCATGTAATTGCTGTGTTCTTTTTTTTGCCTGATTTAGCTTAAAAACTAAATACTAAATCTGCGCAGAAAAAACGGAAAATTTTAGATACAGTCAAAAAAAATAAGGTGAGAAAGATCGTATGAACTTAAATTTTAAAGGAACAAGACTTTTAGTTTGTAATTATGAAGCCTGTCTTGAGTTTTATCAAAAAATGTTGGGATTTGAATTAATTTATCAAGATAGTAATGGAGAAGAAGCAGATTTAAAAATGGGAGATACTAGATTAAATTTGATTAAAAGACAATCGATGGCAGCGATTATCGGCTCTCCTAAAAAGCTCCCTTCAGAAAATGATCCAGATAATGTGGCATTAATTTTTACTACTCAAAATCTCGATCAAACCTATGACGCTCTTAAAAAAATGAATGTTACTTTCATTACTCAACCTACTTATCGCCCTCAGTGGGGAATTAAAACTATTTATCTGCGCGATCCTGATGGTAATCTCATCGGTATTTATGAATTAGCTGATGAAATAGCTATTTAAGTCAAATAATCTAGAGCCGTATAAGATTAGGTTAGGGCATATTAAATATTTACTCGTAAGTAACGAGTAACAAGTAACAAACAAGTCATGATTGTCGTAATCCGAGTGCATATCGCTATATATAGCCGTACAAAATTAGCTTAAGATAATTAGGGTGATCGGCTAGTAGCAGTCAAAAAAATGTCCTAACGTATTCGCGTATTGCTATAGCTACAGCCAAGTATTTTGAGCAGGTAATTTTAAGAAGAAGTAATTGCTCACTGTTGATTGTTCACTGTTGAAGTCCATACAAATTTAAGAGCTGAGAACTGAGAGGCAGATAGTATTCCTATTTCTCTCAGTCTCATACTTTCAGTATCAGCTTAAGCAATAGTCACTTCATCGTCTAAATAAATATCTTGAATAGCATGAAAGAGCTTAATACCTTCAGACATTGGACGCTGGAAAGTTTTTCTGCCCGAAATTAGACCACAGCCACCAGCACGTTTATTAATTACCGCAGTACGCACCACATCAACAAAGTCACTATCGCCCGACGAACCCCCAGAATTAATCAAACCACTACGCCCTGCATAGCAGTTAAGTACCTGATAGCGGGTTAAATCAATTGGATGATCGCTGCTTAAATCACTGTAAACTCTAGAATCAGTGCGACCATATTTTTCTCCTGTAGCTTTGGCAACTGCTTGGTAACCGCCATTACATTCAGGCAACTTTTGTTTAATAATATCTGCTTCAATGGTTACCCCTAAATGGTTTGCTTGTCCTGTTAAATCGGCGGCTAAATGGTAGTCTTGATCTTGCTTAAAAGCATTGTTGCGCAAATAACACCAGAGAATTGTTGCCATGCCTAATTCGTGTGCTTGAGCAAAAGCTTTGCTTACCTCTTGGATCTGTCTTGATGACTCTGGTGAACCAAAATAGATAGTTGCACCCACGGCTACAGCCCCTAAATCCCAAGCTTGCTGTACTGAAGCAAACATAATTTGATCTGATGGATTAGGATAAGTTAGTAGCTCATTATGGTTGAGTTTAACGATAAAAGGGAGACGATGAGCATATTTACGAGACATCATTCCCAAGACTCCCAAGGTTGTAGCGATCGCATTACAACCACTCTCTAAGGCTAATCTAATAATATTTTCTGGATCAAAATAGAGTGGGTTGGGCGCAAAAGAAGCTGCGGCAGAATGTTCAATGCCTTGGTCTACAGGCAGGATAGATAGATAGCCAGTATTTGCTAGTCTTCCTGTAGAGTATAGCTGTTGTAAAGAGCGAAGTACTCTTGGATTGCGATCGCTATTAATAAAAATACGTTCAATAAAGTCTTTTCCTGGCAAATGTAAAGCATCTTTGGGTACTTTGGCTTGATAAGTGAGCAAATCTTCTGCTTCCTTCCCTAATAGTGACGAAAGATTTTGCGAGGCTAATTCAGTAGCAACCATAATTTTTCTAAGTGTAATTTTCTTGCTTGCTTTTATTGTGACTAAATTTTCGCAAACGAGCAGGAAATTAATTTTGCAAGTAGTCTAATTTATTTATTTATTTAAATAAACTCAAGTAGATAAAGTTTTGTTAATAAAATGAGTAAGTCTATCGATGGTCAGAGACAGAGTAAACAAGATAATTTATACAATTAATTTATAATCTCAGAAAACTATTAAAATTGACACAATTCTTTTAAAATCTAAGTTTTTCATGGTTGCAATATTTAATTAATGTAACAAAATTTAAAAAACCTAGAGGTAACAAAATGAATAATTGTATTTGCTGCCACGATCATTTACTAAGACACATAAATCATCATCGAGTTTATTGGTTTTGTCCTACTTGCTATCAAGAAATGCCTAGTATAGATGCATCGATACTTAATAGTCATCTTAGACGTTCAGATGTAAAAATCCCGAAAAAGTCTTTGATTTCTAATATTAAATAAGCTAAGTTTGGGATCAGTACCAAGCTTTGGTAACAACGCAGCCAAACGCAAATTATTGACTGCCAAGCATTACCTCTAGTCCTGCTGATTTTAAACAACCATATCAAACATATCAAAAAAAATATCAATCATGATAGAAACACCTCCAACTCGACCTAATCCAACTCCTCAACCAGAACCTCAACCTGTTCCTGCACCTGTCCCCCAACCAGTACCAACTCCTATTCCCCAGCCAGTACCAAATCCAGAACCCCAACCTGTTCCCCAAGTTTAGTGATTCAATATATTGTTAATATTGCTAATTTTAAACTCTTGGTGCTCAATATCAATAAATGTAACAAAAACCCAAGAAAAATAGAATTAAATCAAAAATAGACTGCAATAAAGCTGCCATTTGTCATCAGGTGGAGTAGAATTGAGTCGCCAAATAAAATATTTCTTTGAATACAGCCACTTTCTCATTAGCTTTTGAGAATGAAACTGACAGTTTACTAAATTCATAGACACTGAAGTTAGCAAAGTATAACCTACTAATATGAGTTGTACAGTAAAAACTTCAATTAAAAAATCTAGTTTGTAAATAAGTAACTAAGCAGTCATTTAAAAGAAATATTTAACCAACCAGTTAAAGTCGTAAATTAATGGGAATTAGCAATATGTTGAACACCTTAAAAGAGTTTTTTGGCATTGACAACGAGTACGAAAATGACGAAACAGGATACACCGAGTATTATCCCGAGCAAGAGATGGACAATCAGACTTTGGTAAATTCTGACACAACTAATAATCAGCCTGAATTAACCAAAGTACCTTCTAACAACCAAAAAAATAACCGCAAACAAGAGATGAAGATTAACAATGTAATCGGCATGCCAGGATTAACCAACGGTAATTCAGAAGTAGTAGTTATTGAACCTCATTCTTTTGAAGAAATGCCTCAAGTTATTTTGGCATTGCGCGATCGCAAGTCAGTGGTATTAAACCTCAACATTATGAATCCTGAAGAAGCACAAAGAGCCGTAGATTTTATTGCTGGCGGTACTTATGCGATGGACGGACACCAAGAGCGAGTTGGGGAAAGCATCTTCTTGTTTACTCCTAGTTCGGTTAAAGTTAGCAGCTTGAACGGAATTCTCAAAGACGTACACACTCCAGAAGCTCATGTGCGTCGCACAACTCCTGCACCTGAAGCTTGGGGACAACAGCCCCATGTTGCGGCTCAGTAAATTCAATTGAGATAGTATGATTAGATTATGGAATCTAATAGTATCTGCCTCAGTATCATTGGTGGCGGGGTAATGGCAGAGGCTATATTATCCCGCCTTTTAGTGAAACAGGTTTTTATGGCTAATACCATATTAGTCAGTGAACCTAGCATAGAAAGAAGAGATTTTTTAGCTCAGAAATATCAAGTCCAAGTAACGGATCAAAATCAAGCTGCTGTATCGGCAGCACAAGTTTTATTATTGGCAATTAAGCCTCAGATCTTAGATCCAGTAGTTGCCGAGCTTACGCCTAATCCTAACAGTATGGTGATTTCCATTCTGGCAGGTGTAACTATCAAGAAACTAGAGCAAACCTTTGCCCAACAACCAGTAATTCGTGTCATGCCCAATACTCCCGCTACAGTAGGTGCAGGAATGACAGCGATCGCAACTGGAACATATGCTCAAACAGAACATGTTGAACAGGCTAAATCAATCTTTGCTGCCGTTGGTGAAGTAGTAGAAGTAAGTGAATCCTCAATGGATGCGGTAACAGGATTATCGGGATCGGGCCCAGCTTTTGTGGCATTAGCAATTGAAGCCTTAGCCGATGGTGGTGTTGCTTCGGGA
The DNA here is from genome assembly GCF_003003995.1 of Pleurocapsa sp. CCALA 161. Lineage (GTDB taxonomy): Bacteria > Cyanobacteriota > Cyanobacteriia > Cyanobacteriales > Xenococcaceae > Waterburya. The sequence continues at coordinate 15,097 of NZ_PVWF01000097.1, forward strand.
TTACCAAGAGCGATCGCTTTACAGTTAGCCACTCAGACAGTATTGGGTACAGCCACTCTGGTTAAAGAGACAGGAATACATCCAGGAGTACTCAAAGATCGAGTAACAAGTCCAGGTGGAACAACGATCGCAGGAGTTGCTAAACTAGAAAGTGCGGGGTTCCGCTCGGCATTGATTGAGGCGGTGAAGACAGCTACTGCCAGATCTCAAGAGTTAGGACAACGGTAAAAATTAAAATAATTGGACCGAATAAGAGCAATATGAATCCTGATGATAAAAAGTTTGCTTTCCTAGTTCTAGGAATTCCATTACTCGGTTTAGTCTACTGCGGTTTAGGCATAGCAGCCATGAGTTCTATCAGTATTGTTAGATTGCATCCCATAACATCTGGAGCAATTTTCATTTTGCTACCCTTTGGTCTTGCTGCCTATATCTGGACTACTGCTTCCGCTAAAGCCTATAAAAAGTAGTTGAGTAGTTGAGTAGTTGGAATACAAAATAATGTGTATTTGAATGTGTACTTGAGAATTGAACAGCCGTTCACCCCAAATTAAATTTAAGCCTCAATAACCACTCTGCCAACTGGACGAGCAACACAGGTGTAAATAAAACCATCCTCACAAGCAACATTATCGTCGTAGCTTACCTCTCCAGCAATTTTTTTAACCTTACAAGCGCCACACTCACCCCTGCGACAACCAAAAGGCAAAGCTGCACCTTCAGCTTCTGCTGCATCAAGAATAGATTGCTTTCCATCACAAGCTACTTCTTGACCTGATTTTGAAAGGACAACTAGAGAACTAGGAGAAGTAGAGTGAGAAGCTCTTGCTGTAACGATCCTGGTGGCAGGTACAGCTAGCCTTGCTTCAGCAATTGTGGCAGGGGCAGGAACAGGTTTTTGGATAATAAATGTTGGATCTACTGCGGGCAGGGTTGGTATTGGTTTTTGCTTTTTGTTTGCCTCTCTAAAGCTTTCTTCATAGTAGTTTTCCTGCGGAAAATTCATTTTTTGCAAGAGTTTTTTGGTTGCTTCCATAAATGGATTTGGACCACAAACATAGACGGTTCGATCTTGATAATCAGGAGCGATCGCCAGTAAGATCTGCTCGTTGATTCTGCCTCGATAGCCATACCAAGGTTGACCAGCAACAGAACGAGTTACGCTAATTGCTAGCTTAAAGTTGGGATAGCGAGAACTCATCATTTCTAATTCTTGACGAAAAATAATGTCTTGGGGACTACGGGCGCTATAAAAAAACACAATATCTACATTGGACACGGTGTCGCAGATCCAGCGAGACATTGACATCATCGGTGTAATCCCGCTACCCGCACAGAGCAAGAATAGTTTTGCCGATGGATTAGCAAAATTAGTGAATTTGCCCATGGGCGCATTAACTGTAATCTGACTACCTACTTTTAGGTTGTCGTGTAGCCAGTTGCTGACTAACTCCTCTAGAGCAATCGGCTCATTGTCAGGAGCAGTGACTCGCTTAACGGTAATCTCAATAGTATGAGGTCGCGAGGGAGTGGAGGAAACTGAATAGCAGTGCTTGATGTTCTTGCCGTCAATGTTTAAATTGAGAGTCAAAAACTGTCCTGGGTGATAGTCGAACTTAACAGGAGGTTCGCAGATAAACGTAAAAGTCTTCACATCAAAGGTTTCATCAACAATCTGGACGCACTTAACCTGTTTTGTTCCTTGAGTCCAAGTTTCTAGACTAGCCGTGTCTATTGTCGCCAAAGGCATATACTGTGCAGGAGTGGTCAACTGAACCGCAAAGGCAGTTTCTTCTTCGGCGATCGCCTTGACCCACAGCAAATGATTTCCTAAAGCGATTGTATCTGAAGGCTCAAGTAAATATTCTTGATTGACCTGGACATTTTTGTTATTGATCTTCGACCCATTTCGACTGCCTAGATCGCAATAAAAATAACTGCCGTGACGAAATGCAATCTTACCGTGGGTACGACTGGCAAGTTTATCGTTTAAAACGATACAGCAGCGGCTGTCTCTACCAATCAAACATTCTTGATTAATCTTATTTTCAGGAGCTACTTGAATAGTTTTAGTTTCCTGGGGATTCCTGGTATCAATAATAATAATCTCTGTCATCTAAATCTTGATTTTAAATGTTTTTATTAACTTCAATTATTCATTAGTACATCAGACAAATGAGGAAGAGGTGATCTATTTTTAAATTACTTGACTTAGTTTTTAATTCCTGTTGAGCCAATCCCCTGAATAAACTGTCTTTGACCAATTAAAAATAAAACTATTACAGGAACAGTAGCAATTACTACCGCAGCCATTAACAAAGACCAATCACTGGTGAACTGTTCTTGAAACTCGGATAATGCTAGCTGCACTGTGCGTAATTCTGGTCGGGTAGTAAACACTAATGGTTTGAATAAATCATTCCATTCACCAATAAAAGTAAACAGAAATAGAGTAACGATCGCTGGACGAGCTAGAGGTAACATAATCTGAGTAAGGATCTCGAATCGATTAGCACCATCTAGTGCAGCAGCTTCTTCTAGTTCGAGGGGAATGCTAGCAAAATATTGGCGCATCAGAAAAATGCCAAAACCACTAGCTGCGGTAGGTAAAATTAGCGACCAATAGCTATTGATTAGATGCGCCCATTTTAAAATTACAAAAATAGGAATCACTAATAATTGGAAAGGAATGACCAAAGTAGCCAAAATTAACAGCAGAATTGCCTGTTTTCCCCTAAATTTTAGTCGGGCTAAAGCATATCCTGCTAAAGCAGAAGTGATAATTTGTAGAGCAGTAACGCTTAACGCCACAATGGTTGAATTAGTAAAAGCTAATAAAAATCCTCCCCGATGCCAAGCCTGTTGGTAATTAGCCCAGGTAAACTGACCATCGACAGTAGTAAAGGAAGCTTGTACCACTATCAATAAAGGATACAATACGGCGATCGCTCCTAGACTTAAACCAATTAAAGTTAATAATTTAGTTGCCGAAAAACTCATAAATAGCGATCTCTGTTTCATCTGACTCCTCCCGTGGAGACCCCCGCTAAAACCGAGGCGGGTGTATTGAGCGCAGCGAATACCGCCTCGGTTT
>NZ_PVWF01000244.1 GCF_003003995.1 Pleurocapsa sp. CCALA 161
GGTGTTTTATCTGGTTTTGAAGCTTTAGCTCGCTGGAATCACCCCACCAAAGGAGCAATTGGTCCAGGTGATTTTATTCCCGTATGTGAAGAAACTGGTTTGATAGTTCCTCTAGGCAAATTGTTGCTGAAAGAAGCCTGTAAAACCGCCCGTAGCTGGCACTTAAAATATCCTGAACATCCACCGATAAAAATGAGTGTTAATCTTTCAGGACAGCAATTTCGGGAAGAACAACTGGTCGATGAAATTGAAAGCATTCTAGCCGAAACTGGTCTATCAGGAAAATTCCTCAAGCTAGAAATTACGGAAAGCATTTTAATTGACAATTTAGAAACAGTTACCGAAATTATTCTCAAGTTAAGAAAGCAAGAAATCCAGTTTAGTATTGATGATTTTGGGACAGGATATTCATCTTTAAGTTATCTACATCGTTTTCCAGTTGATACTATCAAAATAGATCGTTCATTTATTAGTCAAATGCAGTCAAACGGCGATAATTCAGCCATTGTTAAGGCGATCGTTACTCTTGCTCACATGCTTGATATGGATGTCATCGCCGAAGGAATTGAAACGACCTCTCAACTAGCTCAATTAAAATTGCTTCAATGTGAATATGGGCAGGGTTTCTTTTTCTCTAAGCCTTTAAGTAAAAAGAATGCTGAAGCTTTTATCGCCAATTCTCGCCAATGGTAATTACTGTTACTAGACTTCACTGTTGTCTAAGTTGTCTAAGTTATCTAAGCAATTATTTCCTCGATTTTTGCCAGATCTAAAGATGGTTGAGCAGATGTAGATTCTGCTGTGGATAGCCAAAGTAGATACTCAACGTTGCCCGCTGGTCCTGTAATGGGCGAAATGGTTAGACCCCGATATTGCCAGCCTAATGCTTGGGCTACTTGCCATACCTGCATAATTGCCCCAGCGCGATCGCTAAAATCTCGCACCACGCCTTTTTTACCAACTCGCTCTCGTCCAACTTCAAATTGGGGTTTAACCAGCAACACGACTTCTTTGGGTGCAGCCAATAGATTCCAAAAAGGTTCTAGCACTTTGGTGAGGGAAATAAAAGATAAATCCATTACTCCCAAGTTTGCCATAGTTGCCTCGCCATATAGTTCGTGGGGGGGTAAATAACGGATATTCGTTCGCTCTTTGAGGATAACGCGATCGCTAGTACGAATATTCCAGGCTACTTGTCCATAGCCCACATCCACGCCGTAGACTAGTTTTGCTCCCGACTGCAATAAACAGTCCGTAAATCCCCCTGTAGATATACCTCCGTCTAAGCAAATGCGATCGCGTACTTGAATCTGAAAAGTTTCTAAAGCCTTGGCTAGTTTCTTGCCACCACGAGAAACATAGGGAGGTTGTTCTTTAACTTCAATTTGCGCCGTGGTGTTGATTTCTGTTCCAGGTTTATCCACGATTTCTTGATTGACCTTGACTTTTCCCGCCCTAATTAAACTCTGAGCCAATGAGCGAGATTCACAGAGTTCTAAGCTGACTAATAATTTATCTAACCGCTGTTTTGCCAAGGTATTATGAAAAGTACAACTGTAACTTTAAGCTGGAATTATCATATTATCAGTTTCTGTGACCAGCTAAAAGTATATAGATTATGGCTTATAAGAAATTTCTCAGATTATTTAGACCAAGGAAAAATAGCAGAGAAGAAATCATAGATAAAAAAAACCAGAGCTAGCAATATATTCTCACCATGCAGGCTCTGGATATGTTCGAGAAGTATCTTTAAATATATTAGATAGCATGGTAATCATAATCATCAGTCATTTGACTGAATATTAATTTTGATTAATCAGCAAGATGACTGAGGCGATTTTTAGATTGATTTTTGTTTCATCGGAGAAAACAAAAGTTGCTATTGTAATGACAAAAAGCTCACTCAACACCGCAAAATTATAAAATTACTAGGGAAGGGAATAATTAACGGTTAATATTTTATGTTTGATGCTTTAGCAGATCGCCTCGATGATGCCTGGAAAAAGATTCGTGGTCAGGACAAAATATCTAAAAGTAATATTCAAGATACTTTAAATGAAGTGCGTCGTGCGCTATTATCAGCCGATGTCAACCTTCAGGTAGTTAAAGCTTTTGTTGCCGATGTCGAAAAGAAAGCTTTAGGGGAAGGAGTTATTTCTGGTGTCAACCCAGGACAGCAGTTTATCAAGATTGTCTATGATGAACTGGTGAAGGTAATGGGGGAAAGCAATGTTCCTCTTGCCCAGGCAGATAAGCCTCCGACAGTAATTTTGATGGCGGGTTTGCAGGGTACAGGTAAAACGACTGCCACAGCGAAGCTAGCCCTTTATCTACGTAAACAAAAGCGCTCCTGCTTAATGGTAGGAACAGACGTATATCGTCCTGCGGCGATCGACCAATTACTTACC
>NZ_PVWF01000098.1 GCF_003003995.1 Pleurocapsa sp. CCALA 161
GAGTTTTTCTAGTGATAGCTGTAGCTGTTTCTTCTTCGCCTGTAGTCGGTTACGTTCGGATGCGCGATTTGAAAGGGTTTGACCTGCACTTACTCTGTCTCCTGGTTTTACCTTTAGGTCTTGAGGATTGGAGAGAGTGAGTTCAATTTTGATATTGCTGGGTTCGAGGCGATTTTTCCTGGTTTCTGATATTTCTGGAAGAGGAGGTAAGGGTTCTGTGACAGAGGAGGACACGGGAGAAGAATTTAGTTCACTTGCGGCGGCTTTTGGGTGTGAAGATTCATACCCAAAACGCGCCGCCTCAATTGATGTCTGTGCAAAGGCAATGTTTTCAGTTAGTCGATTATTGGAGAGTTGAAGAGGTAGTAATTCGCATCCAACTAAGGCGATCGTTATTCCTGCTGCTGTTAAATACGACCAAGCTTTAAAAGGTAGTAATGAAGGACGGTCTAAGGAATTATCATTACTAAAATTATCTGCTGGTTCGTTCAACTGAAAATCGTTGACCCCCATTCGAGGGCAAGCAGTAGATAATTCTGGTTGAATTGTTTGGGTATGGGGAACTGATGAAGCTGCACTAATAGCCATTACAGGAGATACGCTAACAATATTTGTTTCGCGTTCAGCGAAGCTGCGTCTTTGGCGATCGCCTAAAAGATTCCGCTCTTCAGTAGGTGGTAATAGTGATGAGTTTTGACGGTGTTTTTTCCACTTAGAAATTAGTTTACGGGAGCAGCCTTTGCCTGTAGTTTCTTTGACGTATTCGATGAGTTGGTTGTAGGTAGAGTTTTCTGGGGCGGTGTTGAGAGTTTGGAATACACGTTCGATTCTGCGCCAGTGAGGTGTTCCTTTTACAGTCATTAATGGGAGATTATTATTGGTATTAGACTTGTTTAAACTTCGTTTAACTTGGTCTTGAGGTTGGTTTAGATCCCCCCAACCCCCCTTATTAAAGGGGGCAGTGTCGATATCTTTAGTCTTGGAAGTTGATGTGATGTTTGCAGAGAGATTTTGCAGCAGGTCTTTATTGACTTCGGTGTTGAGCCAATCGGGAGAATGGTTTTTGAGGAATTTTCTAACTTTATTCAACATCTTTTAATCGTTGGTAATAAGGAAGAATTTCTAGAAGTTCGGCTTCTTTACCAAAGCGACAGAGGGCTGTGAGAGAAGTAAGTTCGGCTACTTTTTTCTCGGCGAATCTGAATTTTTTGGCTACTTTGTTTACTTCGGTCTGGTCAACTGGAAGCACAATTTTACTAGCGGAGTTGCCGATTACATCCTGACTGAGATGGCGTTCGGATTGGGAGGCTAGGACTAGAGATAGTCCGAATTTTCTGCCATCAGCGATGATGCGATCGCAAGCACTACCTTCGTTTTTGGGCATTTCTTTGGCTTCATCGATAAATAGGAAAGTCCTGGGCAGTCTGCCTTGTATTTCACCAAGTAAACGATGTTGGTTCATTAGTTGCCAAGCTAGGGATTCGGCGGAAATGGCTGCTAGTTCGGGTGGAAGTTTGGATAGGTCGATGCGGATCAGTTTTTCGGTTAGCTTTGGTTGGGGACGGCTGAATACTCCATACTGAAAAGTGGCAGCTAGTTTCAGCTTTAATTTCTGGCTGTCTTTGCATTCGGTTCTGAGGGTGGTTTGGTTGAGAGATGGTCTGTGGATCTGGATGAGGTAGTTTTCGAGTTTGATTAGTTCCTGCCAATCAGAAAGATGTTCGTAGTAGCGGATTTGAAAGGTTTCCCCTGGATAATGTTCTTTGAGGAGGTAACGAATGTGGTGATGTCCATCGATGCGTTTTTGAATGTCTCTGGCTGCACCGATGTAAAGCAAGGGCGAATTGCCCTTCGGGTTCGACAGTTTGCTTATGTCGGGGAACCCGCCCACCGCAACTGTCTCACCATTCGCCCCTACAGATTGATGGAAAATAAAATAAATACCACTGGTATTAGGCTTGCCGACTGGTAGATTTTCAATACAGATACTTTCGGCTAGTTCTTTTTTACTATCGTCTTGGAATGCAGTAGCGACTCGGCGGTTAAGTTCTTCTTCAAGATCATCAAAGTTAGGTGGTTCTAAATTCCATGTTGACCGTTGCTCCTGAACTATACCCCGTTTGAGATAGCAGGTTTTAATGACCTCAATTAACATCCCTTCTTGATTGGGGCCGAGGCGTAAAGATTTTTTCAGTATCCCCGCCATCTGAATCGCCTGTAAATTTGATCCGCCCCCTTCTGGGTCGAGATTGACTACTAAAGGATTAATACCGTGAGGGGATGCCATGTGTATCGGATAGCAAGTCTCACCGATAATCTCTTGGTCGCCGTGAAAATCCAGTAGGATAACCTGCATCTGGGGGTAGGTCTGATGGAGAGAAAAAGCGATCGCCTTCAAGGTCTGAGTTTTACCACTGCCAGATGCACCAATGGCTACGATATGCCCGTTGGGTAGGGTTTCAGGATTCCAGTAATAACCTTCTCCCAAGTGGATGCCTTCACCTTCTGTCTGTTGGGTGTTAGTGGTGGGTTCGGGTTTGAGAACGGCTATTGGTAAGGGTTTTTCTTTGCGGGCAAACATCGGCTGATATTAGTTATGGGTTCTAATACCTGTTATCGATTATTTTTGAGGGTTTTGCCGTGATCCGAAGGCTATTTATCCCGCTTAGTTTGGGACGCGCAGCGTAATCTGAGTTGGAAAGAGCGATCGCTTTGAGGTCTGAGTTTTACCACTGCCTGATGCTCCAATGGCTGCGATATGTCAGTTGGAATGGTTACGGCTAAGTTGGTTGAGGATAATTTGAAATTTAATTATAGTAATTTGGGGGATGCGATCGCGACGCGGTTGCCCTAAAGCACTAGCTCCTTACGTCGCGTCGTCCTTTAGGGCGCTTTTGAGAGAACAGTATGCAATAGGGAGTGTGGAGGTTAAGATTTTGCGGTCATGAATATTCAGTCTCAGAGCATTTAAGATGGTCTATTATAAGTCTGATCAACAAGTTCGCAACACATGCATAGCGAGAATAGGAGTTTCAAATATGGCTTTAGATCAACTCGAAGCATTTTTAAAGAAAATGCAGTCTGAACCTGCACTTAAAAATGAGGTGCTTGCTTCTTCAACAGCAGATGAAGTTTCACAAATAGCATTAAAGCTTGGTTTTGAATTTTCAGGTGATGAATTATTGAGAATGTCAGGTAAGAAAGTTGGCAGGGTTACTGTTAAAAAAAAGGATCTTCCTGGAGAGTACTGGGGGAATTGAATAGCCTTGAAAATAAAAAACGCCCCCCATTGTTGGAGGACGCTTTCTTAATTAATTAAAAGATATTAACCGTTGATTGCGGGAGCGCTTAAAGCTACAGGAGCAGAGTCGCCACTAGCAAGGTCAAGAGGGAAGTTGTGTGCATTACGTTCGTGCATTACTTCAAAACCAAGGTTGGCTCTGTTTAAGATGTCTGCCCAAGTGTTGACTACACGTCCTTGAGAGTCCATTACCGACTGGTTGAAGTTAAATCCGTTGAGGTTGAAAGCCATGGTGGAAATACCCATTGCTGTGAACCAGATGCCGATTACTGGCCATGCACCTAAGAAGAAGTGTAGACTTCTGCTGTTGTTGAAGGATGCATATTGGAAGATTAGACGACCGAAGTAGCCGTGTGCTGCCACGATGTTGTAAGTCTCTTCTTCTTGTCCGAATTTGTAGCCGTAGTTCTGTGACTCAGACTCAGTTGTTTCACGTACTAAGGAGGAAGTTACTAGTGAACCGTGCATTGCAGAGAACAAACTTCCGCCGAATACACCTGCTACTCCCAACATGTGGAAGGGGTGCATCAAGATGTTGTGTTCTGCTTGGAAGACCAACATGAAGTTGAATGTTCCAGAGATTCCTAAAGGCATACCATCGGAGAAGGAACCTTGTCCTAATGGGTAGATTAAGAATACTGCTGTGGCTGCCGATACTGGTGCTGAGTAAGCTACACAGATCCAAGGACGCATTCCTAGACGGAATGATAGTTCCCACTGACGACCGAGGTAGGAAAATACTCCGATCAAGAAGTGGAAAATAATCAATTGGTAAGGACCACCGTTATATAACCACTCATCAAGTGAAGCTGCTTCCCAGATGGGATAGAAGTGTAGTCCAATTGCGTTGGAACTAGGTACTACTGCTCCAGAGATGATGTTGTTGCCGTAGATCAATGAACCTGCTACGGGTTCGCGGATACCGTCAATGTCCACTGGGGGTGCTGCGACGAAGGCGATGAGAAAACAAGTTGTTGCTGCTAGGAGTGTAGGGATCATCAAGACTCCAAACCAACCGACGTAGATGCGGTTATTAGTGCTTGTTACCCACTGACAGAACCTTTCCCAGTTATTCTGGGTTTGGCTTTGTTGTAGTGTAGTTGTCATTGTGTTTATGATTGCGTTGTTTATATATTTGTTCGGTTTTCAGAACAGGATAGGAAACGGGAAAAAAATAATGTGTTTTTTTATCCATATAAGTACATTAACTAATGTAAAGTTATTTGTCAAGTTTTGTAACGAAATTGTTGACGATCTCTATCGCAGGTCGTAGCAGATAGCAATATGGGGATTCCAACCCAGGACAATTAGGCGATCGCAAAGCGTAGCCCTTCGGGCTAATCGCCCGTCCCCGAACTCAGATTACACCCAAACCCAATAGACCAACACAGGAACAGACAACTCATTTCTAGTTCACTTTTTAGGCTCGACAATTCTAACTACCAAATTTCCACTCGCATAATAATCCCCCAACAACCTCAACACATCTATCGGCGAGCTAGCAATCAACCGTACATAAGCAATATCACTCCCTGGCTGCAAAGTAATCGTGTCATAACGGTCAATGTGGCTGGGTATAATCAGACCATCGGTATCAAAAATAGTCAGAGTACCACTTAAATAAGTTTGCGACTGGGGTAAAGCTGCAATCTTCTCATACAACTCCTCATCATCAAAGAACAGATTAGTAACTGTAGTAGTAATAGGTGCTACCCGTTCAATCTTCATTTGACTAGCAATAATCTGACACTCTTGAGAATTACCCACGCGATAAGCAGTTCCCAGTTCATCTTTAACTAGTAAATCATTCTGATTGAGGGGTTGAATAATCTCATAGTCTTTCTCTATTGGTTCTTGAGTAATAGCATTACGTCCTTTGATCTGTGCCTTGAGTAAATAACGGGATGCGTCTTGGTTGACGGTTTCAATTGCTCCTGATGGTAAGCCTAATGCTTGGTTAAAGTTTCTGACTATGCCCCCTGCTGAATTAATCTGAATGCTCAGGATGGCAAATACAATCAGAATAAACAAGACAAACCATTCCGCACTGCTGCCAGTAGACAATCTCAGTCTGGGATTGGCAGGACAAATTGCCCTAACTTTAGAAGGATAAAATAGTGCTACTCCTGACTTAGTAAAGACATCGCCAAAGAAGCCCCAGAAGAAACCAGATACCATACCTAAATAGTATTTATAGCCGAAGAAAGTAACGGGGACTATGGCGATCGCAAAAACGGCTAATGCTAAAAAACTATGGGTAATGGAGCGATGGGCAAAACGTTTTTCTAGATAGCTGCTGAGGGGAAATAAAACTCGTCCTGAATAACTTTTAGTCGTATCCACGTCTGGAAACTGTGACGCGATCGCGCTCAGACTAAGCACCACTGGGTCAGCCGTACCTAAAACCAGAGAAGTAGCAGCTACAGCCAGGACTATGTGAGTCCGCGACATCATTGACCCAATCTTCCTTTACTGCGAGGCAAGCTGTATAAAATGAGGCGAATTACCGCTACCGATACGGTGATAATGCCACCCAGTAGATACAACGATTTATTATTAAATCCAAGTCCGATAAAGCGAATCAACACCAAACACATCAAAGCAGCAATGATATAGGGAGTAATATCAAACCATTGAGTATGGTCTAATGCCTGACCATCTAAACCTAAATATTCTTCTCTGACTACCCTTTTGGCTAACATGGGATTACCGCCGACTCTCTGTTGTAGAGATGCTAATTGAGCAGGAGTAAGTTCTAAGTTTAACTCCGCAGCAGCTTCTAACATGATGGCTCTAGTCGCCTTTTCTGCCATTGGTTCTAGTTCAATCCTGGGCAGTTTTAAGAAAATATCTCGTGCTGGAGGATAGTTAGCTAGTAGTAAAATTGGTTGTCCTTGAGTGTGGAGTTGGTCTAACCAGCAGCGTAGGGAAACAGGAAAACGATGAGCATTGTCACAGATGAGAAAAGCGGTGTTCACTAATAGCCAGTCAGCAATCTCTTTCATCAGTCCCATTGTCGAGAGTGCTTTACCGTCGAGGTTTTCTGTATCCACCCCCAACTGTGCTGCTATTTCACTCAGGATTTGCTTGACTGTTCCTGGTTTGGTGACAGCTACCTGAAAGTTCATTTCTGTTAACTCGGCAGTAATGGCTTGGGATAAGAAGGTTTTGCCACAACCAGCTTCGCCAACAACTAATAAACTTGAGTTTGCCTGGAGTGCAGCGACAATGCGACAGAATTCTTTACCTCTGTAGATTTGTAGCGAGTCCGAACTTTCATGGGCAGACAGAGATTGTCGGCGTGAACCATCCCCCGACACAACATAGGTATATATTTTCTCTTCGCCGTTGGCTAGCTTTCTTCTATGTCTCTTAATCGGCATGATTCAAGTTCCCACTCGTTGGCTAATGCTTTAGCATCTTTGACAGCTTGCTCTTTAAACTCTTGAAGCTGCTGGGGCGACATACCTAAATCGAAAGCCTTTATTACTGCATCAATAGCATTAGAAGATAATTTAGTTTCCAGCTTACTCGGTTCGTTAGTTTGGTTCATTTACTGCTGTAGTTTTAAATAGAGGTTTATCTCCTTTATAAGCTTCAGCAAGACAATCTGAGAACAGTAATATTTCGTTGATTAATTGAAAAATTAGTTTTTTTTCCGCTTCTATAGGGGCAGGGGAAACGGAACTGGTACGAAACGGAACTAGGTAAAATATTGATTTCTGGTAGGAGGAAGGGGAATTAGGAGGTGTTTGGCGATCGCTATTGTAAAAATTGGTGGGTTACGATGGATTGTTGATTTAACGGTTTTGATTCAAGGTAATTCCCATCTAACCCACCCTACAAAATACTACAAATACTACTGAAAAGCGTCTTCGTATATCTCGCTTAGGGTATCGTGAAATCCCCAGCCCATATCCGAGGTGTCTGAGACAATCTTGTAACAGCGTTTTTGAAAAATATCTTGCTGTCCGTGTTTGATAATTTCGTTAACAGCCTTCTCATACATCGTTTCCATACTGATATAGAATGGCTCGTCGATATCGCCATAGGCATCGGTAAATCTCACTCCCTGCTCGACATAAAACAGCATGATATCTATCAAACTTGTAGCTGTTTTGGTGACTTTTTTGTATTCGGTAATGGCTTTTTTGGCGACTGATAACTTAGCTCTGTCGAAACCACGAGTCGGGAAAAACTCATCTTCGATAATCTTTTTGTATTTGGCTGCAACTTGAGTTTCGTCTTGGGGAGCGAGTTGAATTTGGTAATAGTCTTTTACTGGTTGAAATCTTTTGTAGAGTTCGGAAATATCGGCGATTAATTCTTCCTGAGAACGAGCTTTTAGGTGTTTTTTGAAAGTGGTCAGGTTAATTTTTGGTTGAGTCATGTTGCTCGATTAACTAGCTCTTTTGGCTTGAAACGTAGAGCGATCGCCCATATGAAACCCGATTAATCCTTCTACATCATCATCACCGTTTAATTCTAACCAACCGCTACCATTAGCTTCATCCATCTCATCTTGACCTTCCCAAGTGAAGCTCAGACGCTCTTTATCTCCTGTCTGTTCAATGTAGCCATCAATATAACCACTAACTAGCCCAAATTGAAAATCACCTGAATTATCTGCTTGAATTTCAATGTAGGCTTGAGTTTCCATGTTGAAATAGTCTTCGTCCCACTCTGACATCTCGTAGATATGCCATATACCGATAAAACCATGGTCGGCTTCGGCTTTTTCGAGTTTGGTTACACTCATCAATCGACTTCTTTATTGCTCCGCCTTTATAGTAGCGTGAAGTTTGAGCTTAATTTTGACTCACTTTATCCTTTGATACATATCCTCGTTTACTGCGACGGTTCGCTTGTTTTTCATACCACAGTAAACCTGTTTGATAGTCTGGGCAGATTGTTGAGTTGGAGCGACCGAAATCTTGTTTGACGGCACTACCCCAAGTACGCTTAATAATCCAGTTGCCAAATAAATCTTGGCACAATTCCAGTAGGTAAAAACGTGTGTCTTTTTGCCAGCTTGAACGCTGCCACTTGTCTAGTTGGTACTTTATTTCAGCCATAGTGATTATTAGCACTACTCTGTATCCTATATCGTTTATTATTCTAATAACTTTTTAACCCTTAAAGGTATTAGACGTTTATAGGTTAAAAGTTTATTACTATTAACTGTTTAACCTTTTAAGGTATTAAATTATTAACCGAATAAACTATTAAGCTTTTAGATGTTAATGAGTTATTAGGTTTAAATGATTAACGTAGTAAGGTATTAAACCTTTTCTTGGTGCAGTCGCTCATAGGGCTTGCATCGCTTAGTTTGATGGAAACCCCAAGACCGCGCTGCACCGCAATAGGATTTTATTATGTTGAAGATTGCCGTTTTCAATTTCAAGGGAGGTACTGCGAAATCAACCACCACCCTTAATTTAGGTGCAAGTCTGGCTACCTCAAAGCGCAAGGTATTGTTAATCGATTTGGATGGGCAGAGGACACTAAGTTTTGGTTTGGGTTTAGATGGTGATGCGCCTACAGCAATGAATTGGTTGAGCGATGGTGAAGTTCAACCTTTGGAAACCAAGACTAAAAATCTCTGGCTGATACCTGGAGATATAGGAATGTTTCAGCTAGATGCAGACTCAGATTTATTTACTCCAGCCTTGGAAAAGCTCAAAAATTTCGATATCTGTTTGATGGACTGTTCCCCTGGTTTGGGTATCGCGTCGGTACAGGCAATCTTAGCCAGCGATCGCGTGTTGATGCCCGTTATCTGCGAACCTGCGGTCTTAAAAGGATTATCCGAGGCATTACAGCTAATCAAAGGAGAACGCCCCGATGTTCCCATCGATGTCGCTAGAGTCAGATACCGCTCTCAACTGGTCATCACTAGAGAAGCTGACAACCTATTAACCGAAGCAGCAGAGGAATCAGGTTATACCCTGTTTAAAACTCTCGTACCAGAAAACATCGCCGTCGCTGAAGCGATCGCCCAACAGATACCCGTCATCGATTACGCACCGCGATCGCCTGGAGCAAAAGCCTATCAATCACTGGCTAACGAATGTGTGAGGTTATGGAAATGAGCGATAAGAGAATGGGAGGAATGAAATTAGGTAACTTCTCTGGCATCAAAAAAACGCAACCAGAACCAACAAAAACATCAGAATCAGCACAAGAAGTTAAAGCCGAGCCTGAAGTCAAGGAAACTGAAACTCAACCTGTTAAATCTGCTAAATCTGAGGCTAAATTAGTCAAGAAAACCAAGCTTAAGCAGAAAAAGGAACAGTTGGTCACGGTGAATATCAAAATCAGAAAAGACCAAAAAGAATGGCTGACAGATACAGCTAGCACGGTACGCAATAACAATACTGATCCAGTGCTACCAGCAGAGAGAGTTTATCCGCAGCATTTGATTGGAGTGGCGATCGATTTTTTGGAAGCTGCGGGGGTTGATTGGGGTGAGGTTAGGAATGTGGAGGAATTAAGGGAACAGTTGAATTTATAATTCCTAAAATAATTCAAAACGAAATCACATTTCCAATGTGTACTCTTTTATCTTGAATTTTTTTCGTTGTTAATATTTCTAATTTTAAAATGTAAAATAGAACGGCGTAATGAACGTTTTGACTCCCAATAATAAGGAGGAAGAAAGAGTTGTCTATCATATGTGAGAGACGAAGCTGGATTTACAATCTCTTTACCATGTTTTTGAGCAGTAGATATAATTTGTTTAATCAGGAAATCTTTTCGAGTAAAGTATTTTAATTCCTGACCATTATATGAATATTCAGGAAGAGATAATATAAGTTGACCTGGATCTTTTAAAAGAAGAATTAATTTTTCTATTCCTACTGTGTATATTTTTATCAACTCTTTTAGATCTTCTGTTGTGTTAAAACCGTAAGGAGGATCTGTTACTATAACGTCATATTTATTTTCTTCCTCAAGTTTCTTAAGTTCTTCAACTTCATTTTTATTATTAATATTTTCCTCTGTGATAAAATCTCTGTCACTTGTGTCAAATTTATTATAATTTATAGTACAGGATTTTGAATAACTTTTCTGATCTTCAAAATCTATATATTGGCATTGGCTATTTTTACCTGAACTATTGTTAATAGTTTTTTTATGTTCAATCAAATTTTTAGTCAGTTCAATAAAATTGATAATATTATTACTATATAATTGCTTCCATATATTAAGTGTTTCATCTTTAGTATTAGAATTTTGATTATTCAACGTCAAATGCTTAAAAAAGATTTTGTAAAGAATATAAAAAAGTATTCTAGAACTTAAATTATTTTTATATTCATCTTTTTTCAAAAATTTACAGTTTTCTTCATCTGGATCTTTTTCATCTTTTTCTATATAAGTTTCATATAAAAAATCAACAATATCATTATATTGATTGATATTGATATTGATATTATCGTCACCTTTATCAAAAGCAGTCTTTAATTCTGATAAAGTATTATTAATTTCTTCTAACTTCTGAATATCTTTTGTTTCAAGACCGCCAAAAAATTCTAAGTTATCTTGACATAGCATATTAGAAATTGGTGAAATATCACTACAACAAACTTCTACTTTTTCTCCGTATTTTAATGCCTCAAAATAAGTTGTTCCACTACCAGCAAAAGGATCTAGAATTTTAATTTTTTTATTTGACCCCCCAGTTTCCATATTTTCTATTTCCGCAAGGTTTAACATAGCTGATAATAAGGTATGTGGTATGGTAACTGGAGCAATCCAAGCTGGTTTGTTTTCCTCAAATTTATAAAATGGATTACAATTTTTATACAGTTGCTCATAGCATATATAATATTGATTTATATCTCTTTTATTTGAAGTAAAATCTATTTTGCTATCCTTAAACAAAAATATACTTTTACTATTATCTTTTTCTTTTAAAATATGTTCGTTTCTATCCCATTTTTTTTCAGGATCTAGTATGTCATACCGATCAACTATTAGTTTCTCCTCAAAATTTTTATGTAGTTCATTTAAGATTTCTAAAATAGTTTTATTGTCCATATAAAATTTTGGAATATAAATTTTGAGCTTATCTAAACTATCTTGATCATCTTGATTATTTTTTGAAATATCTTGATCTTCTGAATAAACTTTAAATAATAGTTTTTTTCCATTAATATGCTCTTTTTTAAGAAAATTTTCTAGTTTCCTTTTAAGATCTTTATAATTAGCTTTTTTTGTATTTTGTATATAGATATTTTTACCGCAAGTAAATATATATCCAGAACTTGCACACATCTCTTTAAGCTGAAGTTCATAACATGGCGCTAAAAATACAGCACAAGAATCGTAAAAACAATCAATTACAACATAGTTGTTAATAACTTCATTATAATTTTTATCAATTTCATTTGTTAAATTTTTTTTAGATTCTTTTATTTGTTCTATTATTTGTTCTGTATCACTATCTTGATCATGTGCTTCTACGTATTGTTGCTTTAATGAACTTAATTCATCAGCAGCAAAAGTATTTACTAAGCTTTTAATATGGTTTTTAAATTCTTCTACAGAAATCAAATGTAGCTTTTCAGTAACTTTTGTTTTGTTTGTTACATCGATTAAGTGTTGCGTAATTAATGACTTTAATTCAGCAAACTGCATATTTGTAACGTCTAAGTCATGTCTAAATACAAAATGGTATGAGTTACCTTCTTGACGAAACCAATGATCAAAAAATTGATCTGAGTCAAAATAGCTTTCTGCTAGATCTGCAATTGAAAGATGATTGTCTTTTCTAAAGCCTGTATCTAAAGATTGTTTGAACTTTTCCTTAATATTGCATTCATTCATAACAATTACTATTTTAGATAAATCAATATCTTGTTTTAACCTCAATATCCTCAATATTCAATCAAAATGAATAAATAACTCGAAGCTTTTACCAGCGATCGCCCTCAAAACCCCTTTCATAGTAGAATTCATTTAATAGTCCCCTCGTGGCTAGTCATTGGTACTGACTGAAGCCCAGGGGAAGTAAACCTAAATGAGAGGTTCACAATGAAAAAGTTTAACAAAAAGACAGCCTTAGTATTACTCGAATCGCAAGAAGACTTCCCTATTGATTTTGATGATGCGTGGCGTTGGCTGGGATTTTCAACCAAGCAGAAAGCTTTAGAGAAGCTAAAAGCTCACCATATTGAAGGTTTGGAGTTTTTAACCATAGGGTTAAAAACCTCTAGTGAAAAAGGTGGTCGTCCTTCAGAACACATTTTGTTATCAACAGATTGCTTGAAAACAATGGGAATGATGGCTGGCACTGAAAAAGGTAGAGAAATCAGACGATACTTTTTAGAATGTGAGCATCAATTAAAACAAATAGCGCAAAAAGCCCAAGCAACTATAACCAACGAAGACCTATCAGCGATCGTCGAAGAACTAGAAAACCTGATTATCAGCATTCGCTCTCACGGTCGCACCATCCACACAGGTTCACATCAACCCCTAGACCCGACCCTCTTCAAATCACTCCACACCCTAAGCCATAACCAACTATCAGTCATCAACGCCACCATCCAACAGCTAGAACTGCTTAAGCGTATTGCTGAGATGAACACCGACTACGAGTCAGCTTCACCAGAACAGACAATTAATTACCTCTTTGGCAGTCCTAGATCTACTCAAGAGCAAAAACCCCAGACAACAGAGACTAGAACGGTAGAAACCAAAGCAGAGATAACTGAGTCAAGTAAGACCGCAGCAGATGAGACTGAAGCAGACAAAACTAAGCAACTGACCAATATCAATATCAAGATTCCCAGCAGCCAAAGACAATGGCTGGCAGATACGGCACGTCAGGTTAGACGGAATAATACTAAACCTGTTGCCCCAGGGGAAAGAGTTTATCCACAACATCTCGTCAGCATCGCCATTCAACTACTACAAAACACCTCCATTGATATCGAAGCTGCTCACAGCCTCCGCCTCGAACAAAACGAACCACCAGCCACGATTAATATCAAAATTAGCCGTCAACAGCAGCAATGGTTAACCGATACTGCTAAAACCATCAGAAATAGTAACCAGCCACCTACCTGTCCTCATGAACGCATCTATCCCCAACATTTAATTGCGATCGCTGTGGAACAGCTACAGAACGCAAATGTTAGGTGGCATCGGGTAGAAAATGTGAGTGAGATTCAGCAGCGTTTGGCTACTCCTTGCCATTTGCATTTGGTTTAATTTTGGGTTTTGATAATTTCTCTAAGCCTCTTGATACAAAGGTTATAAAAACATAGCAAGGTATTAGACGTTAATAGGTTTAAGGGTTTGATTTGAGAGGATTTGGTGGGTTACGACGAGACTTTATTTTACTGTTTTTTCCGCTAGGGTATTTACCGTCTCAACCCACCCTACAAAACTTACAAAACCACTTTTAATGCGCTACTATTAATATGGAAAGCTTTTAATCGTGATGCGTCTTTTTCAGAGTAAATATATTTGATTCTTGTAAAGTCATAGTTATCGCATCAATATATCTAGGGTTTTTTTATTTGAGGTAAAACGGCTTGGCGACCCAATCAATTAAACTCAAAAGCTTTCAAACTATCAATCATTCCGCAGGACTTATCAAACAACAGTTCAATCTTGCCAGTATCCCCATGCCTCGCCTTGGTTAAGATCAATTCCAGAATATTCTGGTTAACCGTATCGGGATAATAATACTCATCCCTATAGGCAAAGATAATGTTATCCGCCACCATCTCTAAAATTCCTGATTGAGACAAATCCGACATCATCGGGCGTTTGTCCTGTCGGGCTTCAACTCCTCTAGATACTTGAGATAAAGCCAGAATAGGAGCATCAATTTCTCCTGCTAGTTTATAAAGCGATCGCGCTACATCACCCAAGTCATAACTACGATTACCATTCGCATTTTCCCCTGCCATCATTTGCAGATAGTCCACTACCACCAGACCTAAATTACCTTCTCTTGCTTTAATTCGGCGACATTCTGAGGCAATACCAGCCACAGAGATTCCGCGATTATCATTGATAAAAATGGGTAGTTCCGCACAGATACTAATGATTTGGGCAATAGAATCCATCTCTTGTTGATTGAGGCTAATTTTCCCTGCTCTTTGCTTTCTCAGGCGATCGCCTCTGACTGGGTATAACTCATGCTCAAAAAACAAATGAGATTGAGAAATTAAACTCCACAGACGGTACTGTAACTGCTTTTTGGTCATTTCTAGGGAGAAATAAACCGCAGGTAGCTTGTGTTTAGCTGCCATCTGCAAAGTGAAGAAATTAGCGATCGCGCTTTTGCCCATGGATGGTCTACCAGCCAGGATAGTCATTGTTCCAGGTTCAAAGCCCACCATTAAATCATCTACATCATATAGTCCAGTTTCGTAGATTGGGTTATCGCTTTCCAGTTCGTTAAAGCAAGCAGCAGATATATCAGCAGTGCTATCAGTTTCGTGATTCATTTTCAAATCGCCAACTTGAAAGACTTTCTTCTGACTGTCATTGATGACATCTTCTAATTCTGACAGGTTATCATAGCCAAGTTCCACAATCTCATGACCAGAAGTGATTAACTGCCGTCGGACGTACTTTTCATTGACGAGTTTAGTATAGCGATCAATATTAACTGCGGAAACAGTTTGATTGAGCAACTGCGCTAATCTAGCAGAACCGCCGACCTTCTCTAACAAATTGCGATCGCTGAGATAAGTGCTGACAGCCATAAAATCGGTCGGTTTCTGTTGACGGTAAAGATTCATAGCAGCGCGATAAATCTCTTGATGGCTCTGGAGATAGAAAGCTTCAATCCTTAAATCTGGTTCTACCCTAGACATCGCCATTGGATCGAAGAGAATTCCGCCTAAAATTGCCTCTTCTGCCTCGATATTTGCAGGTATTGGTGAATTATTCATTTGACCCATCCTCCTCATTCAGATCGGAGTTTTGGCTTGATTGTTGGCTCTGTTGCCATTGCTTCAGTTCTTCGACTTGTTTAAATATTTCCTGTTCCTGCTGTTCACGGTCTTGATTTAGTTGTTTTACCCGTTCTTCTGCTGCTTCTTTTCTGGCACGTTTAATTTCTTCTTGTTGTTGTTTAATTTCAGCAATATATTCACGGCGTTGTTGAGCCAAGCTTTTCCTTTCTTCTCGTTCGGGTGGATTGTCTAGCAGCTTGTTAAATTCTTCAGGAGAAATCTGATCCTCCTTAGAATTTAGATTTTGAGGCTCATCTACAGGTTTTTTCACCGATTCATCGACTCGCATTTTTTGTCTAAATTTGGCGATCGTTAATTTTTTCGCTTCGAGGGCTGAACCTGCTCCATTTTCACTGTGCCTCGTAGTTTTATAAGTCCCATTAATCTTTGCTTCTTGAAAATTTCTGTAATAGATCTCCCATCGATTTTGTTTGGCTGCATTTTTACTGGCTAACCACGCATCGAGATCGTTAATTGGTCTTTCTAGGTTTTGTATTTTTTCTTTAACGAAATTTAAAAAATTTTCGCGCTCGCTTTCTGAGAGAGAGTCTTTAAAGTCTGAATAAGTCTGAAGAGTCTGAGGGATACTAGACCCTATATCTGCCAATGGTTTCAGCCCGCAATTTTCTCGGATCTGATAATCGGTTTTCGGATTTGATAATGAATTATCAGATCTGATAATTTTTTCTTCGATCTGATAATTTTCTGTTGGATTTGAGAAATCGTTAACGGCAACATCTTCTGTATCTGTCTCTGTGTCTTGATTTTCAGATTTGATAACCCAGTCGATGACCAATTTTCCAGATTTGATATTAAGAATTCCCAACTCTTTCAGCTTGGCGATCGCTTTATAAACACTTACTTCTGGTATCCGCCATCTCAGGGCAAACTCTTTCGGGATTATCTGAACGGGGCGATCGCAAAAAGGGTTTTCAGAACGTAGTGCTAGATGCACATACGCTGCATTATTAATTAGCTTGACCTCCCGCAGTTTGATTAACTCTTCTCTCTGCAATGGGTAAAACTCCTCTGTGAGCTTATTGTTGATTCGTTGGGGGACTGGTATAGTCATGGTTAACTCATACCCTCCAACTTGAGATAGTTGCTTTTAGATTCAATTTTTGGCATTATGATCCTTAAGTTTTTGAACGATAGTTCTTATGCACTAAGAACTTTTGTAAACATTTGCTCCCTGACAGGAGCATTTTTTTTATTTGCCTGATAGATTTAATGCGGTCGTCTATGTCATAATTTTGAGTATTCAACAATCAATTAAATTAGCGCAAACGCTAATAACTCGCAAGTGTTATTATACGCTTATAGGCTATAATGAATCATAGAGAAGCTTTTATTAAAACAAAACGTTACTTCGGAATAACTGGATCGAGGTTACACGAGGTAACAGGCGTTAGCAAAAATCACATCTCTGAATTCATCAACTACAAAAGAGATGTAACAACTAGCGTCTTTGATAAACTTGTTTTAGGTATGGAAGAGCTAGAGCCAGAGTCAAAGCAATACTATACAGATCAAATAAGAGAAAAAGAGTCTAAAGCATCAACATTGGCGAATATAGACTCATCAATTTTGGTTAAAAACATGAGTAACGAGCAGCTATCTAAGCTAATGTTTGCGATCGCTGCCAAGTTGGGAAATAAGTCTAAAAATGCTGGCGATGTGCGGTCTGAAAGTGACCAATTAGCCCTAACTTATTAGCTTTTATCAGTAATTGCTAAATTCTGTGGCAATTTATATGGAGACACAGAGAAAGTAGCAGAACAATTAAAAAACTTTTCCCCAGAAGCAATTCAGAATTTAACTGAAGCGATCGCCAACAAGTCTAATCATCTAATAGTTACAGAGTACTGATGAGATTCACTTAAAGATGCCCAAGCAATAGCACCTTGAGCATCGGCTTTAAGTAATTTTCTAATTTTAGTTAGATCTGGTTGATAAGTAACTTTGACATACTCGGCGGGTAATTTTTCAGGAGAGACGTTTAACAACACTTCCTGCTGCTTTTTCCTCAGACCAATTTTTGTAGATACGCCATCAATTTTTTGAACATTAGAGCGAATCATCTGATCGATTAAATATTTTCTCAGTCTGGCTGCGCCATTCTCTGCTTGACTCGCTAGTTCTCTAATTCGTCTAGCTTCGATTTTTCTAGCTTCGGCGATCGCTTCTTGATGTCTAATGTATCTTGCCACCTGTTCGGCTTTAACCTTGAAAGATTCGCCTTTTGAGAGCCATTGATTAAAGGTTTCTTGTAGCTTGATTTCCCTATCTTCTTCAGTTAGAGTTTTATCATCTGCAATCAGAGCGATCGCATTTTCTAATTGTTGAATTTCTTCAGATAATTCCCAGAGTCTAGTTGAGGTCATAGTTTTTGATACTTTGTTGTTTTTGTGCAATATAGAATGCGAATTAGTAAGAATAAACCCTAGTTATGACTAGGTGTAGCGACCCGAAATCATAATCACTCCGACCCGCAATAATGTCGTTTTTGAGACCACAATAAATGACACTATAAAT
>NZ_PVWF01000099.1 GCF_003003995.1 Pleurocapsa sp. CCALA 161
CCACAGTACGGCAAACTGCACCCCCATAATCCACATTAGAATAATCTGACAGATAGCTGTCAAAGCTCCTATCCAACTCTTGATCGCTAGATAACTGGTTGTACTCTGAGCAAAATCCTGAAATTGCCCTATTAAGAGTGAATTGTCCCCTAGTCCTCGGCGGAGTTGTCTGGCAAAAGTCGGTGCGGTAGCCAGCATATAGATAAAAATCAGTAGCGTCAGCCCAATATTTGAGAAGATACTTATTAGTGATGAGATAAAAGACAGTACCAACTGAATAATTCGCTCGGGCTGAAACCATTGCAAAGATTGAATATCTTCCGATTCTACGCCTCGCTCGTTGAGCCATTGCCACAAATTATTAAGCTGTGCTTCTATTTGGTTAACATAGCTAGGTAATACATCTGCAAGCTGTTCAAAAGAGATAGTAAAAAAGAAAACAAAGAATGCCCCGACACTAAGAACGATAAACAGCACGATAGTATATGCCAGCCAGTGAGGGAAACCGCGCCTTTTAAGCCACATCATTATAGGATATGTCACCAGTACGATGAACAAAGAAAGCAATATAGGACTTAACAAGCCTGACATCGCTTTAAGCCCTGCCACGATTAGTACTAAGCTAGCAATACCTATTAGTAACGAAGTAATGCTGCGCTTTTGGGTTTTCATAAATGCTTTCTCTTTTTTGGCTATTTTTATGTTATGTCTGATAAATACTTTTCATAATATACTTTTATTCTCAATCGCTCGAAAAGTCAGTATTATCGATAAGATTGTGTTTGAACTGTTTCAATGCTTTCCAAAGTGATTTGATTTTTTTGTTAGCTTCCTCTGGCGGAATTTTGCCGTTAGTTTCTAGGCTGCATACGTATGATATCTTCTGAGCGAATTCTTGAATATTAGCATTGAAGGCTAAATTGTTCGGGGTAAATTCACCGTGGTAATTGTGAACTGGATACAAAAACTTATTTAAGTCCTTTTTTTGCTTATCTGTATTTGCCATTACTAATTCGCCGATCGCATCGAGTATATTCGCCTTTAGCTTAAGGAAACGGGTTCAAAATTTACTCCCTCTTTAGTAATAAACATAGTTGAAATTGAGTCGGCAAAATCAATAGCGAAAATCTACGATCTTTTTATTTGATTGCACCTATCTAGCTATAGAGTTTTGATTTGGTGTAACAGTTATATACTTGATGCCAGTAACCTAGATTTGAGATGCCTATAACAATCAACTGGTTTTTTATTTACGGTACAGTATCTTTAGTAGTTCACATTTTGGGAATTGCTAATGCTGCTCATGCGGTTATGAATGTTCGCTCTTCTAGAGGCGCGATCGCCTGGGCAATTTCTTTGATTACCTTTCCGTGGCTGGCTATTCCCCTGTATTGGATTTTTGGTCGGAGCAGATTTCAGGGCTATAGCGAAGCTATACGTCAAGTTTACCAACAACACGAGGATATAGTGGGTCGTGCCTACGACGAAATATTAGAGTTTAAAGTAAAGTTACCCGATCGCTTATCTAGCGTAGAAAAGTTAATTAGTAGCGTTAGCGACCTGACTTTTACCAATAATAATACGATTGCACTCTTGATTGATGGCAAGCAAACTTTTAGTCAGATGTTAGAGGAGATTGACAAAGCGCAAGACTACATTCTGCTGCAATCTTACATTGTTAATGACGACGAAATTGGCAATAAGTTTAAAGATATTTTGATTGCTAAGGCTATAGAGGGTGCAAAAATTTATGTAATTTATGATGAAATCGGCTCAAATAACCCTCTTTTGTCAGACTCCGAAAACTTTTGTCATTTCAAAAATCTAGAACCTTTATATAGAAAATAATTATTTTGATTTGATTATTTCGCGATTAACTGCTTAATTTTACTGAATTTTTCAATACTACATTTTGACGTGCGGAAGGTGGGTTTCCCGACTTGAGCAAACTGTCGAACCCGAAGGGCTACTTGCTACTAATGAAGCCAATCACTCTGACTGTCCTAGTTCAACCTTGTACGGCTATATATTGCCAGCACTGAGTTGCAATTTCCCAATCTTCTTCTGTATGGATAACTAATACCCTAACTTGAGAATCTGAGATGGCGATATCTTCATTCATCGGACAAGCATTATTTTTATCTATATCTAGGTGTAAACCCAAAAAAGCAAATTGCTCACAGGTTTTGGCTCTTACCTTGGCTGCATTTTCCCCTACACCTGCGGTAAATACCAAAGCGTCTAATCCTCCCAACGATGCTATCATTGCCCCGATACTACTTCTGAGGCGATGGATATAAATATCAAAGGCTAATTGTGCTTGTTCTTCTCCTTCGGCACTAGCTGCTAAAATTGCTCTCATATCGGCGGATATACCTGAAACTCCCAGTAATCCAGACTCTTTATTTAATAATTGATTTAATTCATCTCCATTTAAACCATATTCTCGCATTAGATACAGCAAAATTTGGGGGTCAATTGAACCGCAGCGCGTCCCCATCATTAAGCCTTCCAGGGGAGAAAAGCCCATTGTCGTGTCGATACAAATACCATTGGCAATGGCAGCTAATGAACAACCATTTCCTAAATGACAGGTAACTATTTTTAAAGAGTCTAGAGATTTATCAAGAATTTGAGCCGTTTTGGTCGCGCAATATTGATGACTAATTCCATGAAAACCATAACGTTGAATCCCCCGTTGAAACCATTCATAGGGTAGAGGATAAACTTTAGCAGGTTTGGGTATTTGACGGTGAAAAGCAGTGTCGAATACGGCTATTTGATTAACTTCAGGGAGGATTTTGGCGATCGCATTTATCCCTTCGAGATGAGCAGGATTATGATTAGGAGCGAGGGGAATTAAATCAGCGATCGCATTTTTAACTTCAGATGTAATTATCGTCGGCTGGGAATATTCCGCACCTCCATGAACTACCCGATGACCAACGACATCTATTTGCTCTAGGTTATCTAAAACTTTAGTTGACCCTTGGACAAGAGTTTTCAGCATTATTTCTAAAGCCTGGTTACGATTAGCTAACTCAATCTGTTGTTGAACACCATTACTTTTAACCATCAAGCTGCCAAAATCTGCAGCAATCCAATCTATATGCGCTGACCATAAGGGTTCTGGTGGCTGTTGAGGTAATTCTGTTTCCAATCTGTAAAGGCAACTTTTTTGACTACTTGAACCAGCGTTGAGGACTAAAATGTACATGAATTTAGTTGCTCTCGATAGAAATAATTGCTAAATTCATTTTAAAAAATAAACTTTCCAAATCTACCCCGATCACTGTTAATTGTTAAAGATATTCATCTAATTCGCGCCCGCCAGCGTTTTTGATACAAATCAATGACTACATAGGGAGGTAATATTTCTGGGTCGAGAACTGAAGTTAGATAAGGCGGCTTTTCCTAAAGGATAAGCTTCGCAAATGGGTAAGAATCTTCTTACCCAAAACGCGCCGTAAGAATGCCAGATCTTACCTTTTCTGATTTCAATTAAACGAAGAGTAACACTAGGAGTCTTTTTTGTTCCAGAGCCGATTTGAATCAAGCGATCGCGTAAACTATAACTATCGGTAAAAACCTGTTGATATTCAATGGCAGCATTAATTTTCATGCGGGTAATAAAATGAACTCCGCCCCAGCAATTCTCATTATGAAAATGACGATCGCTATTTCAAAGAAGATGAGTTCAATTAAACCCAATTCTTTCGTGAGCCAATTGAATTTTACTGGTTTGATTTCTCATTTAAGCTTGGGAGAAGCTATATTACAAAAACACTTCTAAAAAACGAAATTTTTGGCTGGATTAAAGATTTCTACTTCATACCAGTTCACCATTAAACTTAGTCTGCATCTGAGACAGAGCGATCGTTGTCTCTGTTCCACTTCGATCTTGGCAAACTTTTTGAATTACGTCTATGAGCTAGCTCATAGAAAGCAACAAGGGAATTTGTCACATTAAGAACAGAGATTTATAGGTTCGAGATTAACTTTCTTATGGAGAAGCAAAATGACAATTAAGAAAAATCCTTATCTAGAACTAATGGAAATTCCCTCTGGATGCCTCAACATCATGGGTTATGCCGATGAATCAGAAGTTAATGGTCCTGGATATCGGGCTGTAATCTGGGTGCAGGGATGCTTGCGAGAATGTCCTGATTGTTTTAAGATCGGCATCATTCAGAAATAGCGATCGCACATTATTCACTTACAATAAGCTTGCTAGAGTGAAGAAAGACCTCAAATTATGCTTAAAACTTAGATGAGACTTTTATTGGTAGACGATGATGAAGTGTTAGTAGATGCCCTGGCTAACCATCTCATCTCTCAAAGATATGCGGTGAATATTGCTACAGATGGCGAAGAAGCATGGGAATATATTGCGCTTTTTAACTACGATTTGGTGGTTTTAGATGTGATGCTGCCCCAAATTGATGGCATCAGCCTGTGTAAAAAAATTCGCGCTCGCGATTATAGTATGCCCGTTCTGATGTTAACCGCGCGCAATTGCAGCACCGATATTATCGAAGGTTTTAATGCGGGAGCTGATGATTATCTAGTTAAACCGTTTAATTTTGACGAGCTGACGGTGCGAATTCATGCCTTGCTGCGTCGAGAAGCACAAGCTTTATCTTCGGTATTTATGAAGATGGGTCTCACTTCAACTAAGTTAGAATGGCGAGATTTGATTGTTGCACCTATCTCTGAAAATGCCCATGAATTCTCCACCTCCACTGTTTTGTAGGGACTACCCTACTGCTTGATTTCGGATAGTGACAGAAGAGGGATAATTGTGGACTCAGTTAACGATTGCGAAGCTAGCCAAAATCATCGCATGATTCATGCAAGAGGTCTAATGACCAAAGAAGTTATTGCTTCGATTACAGGGCGAACCCATGTACTGAAAGCATTATCTATAGT
This sequence comes from Pleurocapsa sp. CCALA 161, assembly GCF_003003995.1. GTDB lineage: Bacteria > Cyanobacteriota > Cyanobacteriia > Cyanobacteriales > Xenococcaceae > Waterburya. The sequence continues at coordinate 4,930 of NZ_PVWF01000099.1, forward strand.
CAACATTTAGAGAATTGGTATAAGATCGATTTTTAACTACGAAGTATCAAAAAAATGGCTTCAGACCTCATCAAAAGAACCTCAATAAAATTATCCTGCCAGCTTAGACATATAGGTAGAATGAAGTAATGCTTTAGCGTGGGGATATTTTTCTGAAACCATTTTTCCAGTAATCAGGCAATGGCTAACATTTTTCTGAGAAGGTAATTCATACATCAGATCTAACATTAATTCCTCAATTATTCCGCGTAAAGCTCTAGCGCCAGTTTTGCGTCGATAGGCTTCAGAAGCGATCGCTCTTAAAGCATTTGCTTCAAATTCTAGCTCAACGTTATCGAGCCGCAAAAGTTCTTGATATTGTTTGGTTAAAGCATTGCGAGGCTTAGTCAAGATATCCAGTAAAGCTTCTTCTGTAAGAGGATTTAAGGTCGTTACTATCGGTAATCTGCCGATAAGTTCAGGAATCAAGCCAAATTTAACCAAATCATCAGATTCAAAATGTTGCATCAGATTATCTTCTTGAGTTGGATGTAACTTAACTTTTTCGCTCTTGACAAACCCAATCGATTTTTTATGACTGCGTTGTCCGATAATTTTTTCTAGACCAACAAAAGCACCACCACAGATAAATAAAATATTACTAGTGTCAATTTGAATACATTCTTGATTAGGATGCTTGCGTCCTCCTTGGGGAGCTATGTTAGCTATAGTACCTTCTACTATTTTCAACAGTGCCTGCTGTACCCCTTCTCCCGATACATCACGGCTAATTGAGGTATTTTCGCTTTTGCGCGTAATCTTATCGATTTCGTCAAGATAAATAATTCCTTTTTCTGCTTCGGCTACATCAAAATCAGCATTTTGTAGTAATCGTAACAATACATTTTCTACGTCTTCACCAACATAGCCTGCTTCAGTAAGAGTGGTGGCATCGGCTATGGCAAAAGGTACATGAAGCTGTTGAGCAAGAGTTTGGGCGATTAGGGTTTTTCCTGAACCAGTAGGCCCAATCAAAAGAATGTTAGATTTTTGTAACTTGATGGAATTTTGATTTACTTGATTGCGTTGAGCTTCAAGGATACTAAGACGTTTATAGTGGTTATAAACTGCTACAGAAAGAGTTTTTTTAGCTTCTTCTTGACCAATAATATATTCGTCTAAATGTTGTTTTAAGTCTTTTGGTTTGGGTAGTTGAGCTAAAGAAAAGGATTGATTTACTTCAGAATTAAGTTGATCGATACTATTGCTATTAATATTACTATAATTATTGCTATCACTATTATTTAGCGATTTTTCTAGCAGCAGATTATTGCACAAGCCGACACACTCATTACAAATATTAACCTTTCCTCCCGCAATAAGTTCACCAACTTGATTTTGTAAGCGATCGCAAAAAGAACATCTAAGTTGAAAGTCTTCCATTATCATGATTAATTTTGTTTGATTTAAAAAATATTTAATTATTACTAGTCAGTGAAAACGTGATTACTTACGTGATTGCTTAAGCCGCGTAAGGTAAGGCAGATATATTTGTTTCCCGATTAACAGTATTTCTGAGTACGTCCAGAAATTCTTGTTCAATATAAGGTTTGCTCATATAAGCACTTGCTCCTAAATGTAAAGCTAGTTGACGATGTTTATCGTTGATACGAGTAGTCAGCATAACCACGGGAATTGTTGAAGATAGAGGTTTTTTGCGTAGTTCATTGAGAAACTCAAAACCATTAAGTCTAGGCATTTCCAAATCACTAACAATTAAATCAACAGCAGGATTTTGTAATAGTAATTCCAGTGCTTCTTTGCCATCCCGCGCCTGTAGAACTCGATAACCAACTTTTTGCAGGGTAAGAGTTAAGGTTTTGCGCATCATAGCCGAGTCATCAACTACCAACACTGTGGGAACAGAAACATTAGTAGTTGCTAAATTTTGGTAAGTATTGATGACTGGTTCAAGGGCATTGTTAGATGTACTCTCCTTTTGCTGTTTAAAATTAGCTAGCAAAGCAACCGCATCGATCGCTGGAATTAGATTTCCATCCCCCATCACAGTACAACCATAAACATAGTCAAAATGAAAAACATCTCTAGCTAGAGGTTTGATTACCATTTCTTGCTCTATACCAAAACCTTCAACTTCTAGGGCAAAATTAGATTTTTCCGTGGGAATTATCAACATTGCCGAATCATTGGCTAGAGTTTTGTTTTGATTATTCAGGGTAGGATAACGATATTCTAGTAAATCGGACAGTCGATAAACTGGCAACAACTCGTCTCGCCAAGAGATGATCCTTTCTGTGCCTACTTGTTTGGTTTGGACACTTGTAGTGGGAATAATTTCTTGAATGCTAGCAATTGGTAAAGCAAGTAAATTTGTCTCGGCTGAACAGACTAACAATTTGGCAATGGTTAAAGTCAGTGGCAAACTTAAAGTAAAGGTTGTTCCTTTGCCTGGCGAAGAGTCAACCAAAACAGTTCCTTTAATCGCTTCTAGTTGAGAACGGACTACATCTAAACCAACTCCCCGTCCAGAAAGTTCGCTAACTTGATCGGCGGTAGAAAAGCCGGGTTCAAAAATATAATTCAGTAGCTGCTCTCGATCAATTTGGCTTAATTGATTCATGGATAACCAACCTTTATCTACTGCTCGTTGGGCAATTTTCATTAAATCTAAGCCCTGACCATCATCACTGATTTCAATTAGAGTCCGATTACCTTGATGAGCAGCATGAATAGTAATATTTCCTGTTGGAGACTTACCCTGTTGGCGTCGAAGTTCGGGGAGTTCTACACCGTGATCGAAAGCGTTGCGAATTAAATGTAGTAGGGGGTCATGAAGTTTTTCGAGGATGCCTTTGTCAACTAAAATATCTGTTCCCTTCATCTCTAAGTTGACAGGCTTTTGATACTGAGTTGATAAATCCCGCAAAGCTCGTGGAAAATGGTTTAACACATTTTCCAAGGGGAGCATCCGCGCCCACATTAATTCATTGCTTAATTTAGTCAAGATTTGCTCTTGCTGTCTGATGTTTTGATCGGATTGTCGAGTAAACAGAGCCAGATCTTCAACCGCTTCTTCTAACTGCATCATCTCTTCTAGTGCAGTCTGAATTGAAGAATGTTGATCGTCATAGTTATCCATTTCTAAAGAATCAAATAAGCGATCGCTATTCAATAGTTGATTTTTGATTGGAGAAGATCTTAAGGAAGAAAGATCAGTATCAGAGTTGGTACTGTTCAAGTTAGTGCTGGTGTTATCTGATAAACCTTCTAAGGCAGTAGTTAAATTTTGAAATTGTTCTAATCCCTGCTGAACTTTAAGTACAATTGCCTGTAAATGCTCTTGCTGTAATGCAAGACTATTACGATTTATTATTAATTCTCCTACTAAATTATTCATTTTTTCCAATCGATCAAGATTGACTTTTACCTTTAAGTTGGTAGTAGAATTAAATTTAGTATTAGATTTAATCTGGGTTTTTTGTTGAGAAGATTTAGAAGATTTTGTACTATGGGGATTTTTAAATAATAATGGCTGAGGAACTAGAGCAGAAGGTGTGGCAGAAAATTCTGGATTAGTTACAGTTTTTGTTTCGGTAAACACTTCTGATTCACAATCAAAGATTTCCTCTGTTAATAAATTATCTAGAGATTCATTTTCAACTTCTGATAGAGATAAGAAACTTTCTAAATCATCTAAAGACTGATCTAAACTGTTTTCATGAACTATAGTTGGTGTTACTGTTGATAATTGAGATCCAAAGGTAGTGGCAATAGTCTGATTTTGTTCTTGGGGAATATCGGCTTTCAGTGCTTTTAAAGCCTCTGAAGGACTACCTCCAGATTGGCGATCGCCTGCCAAAACTAATTCTCTAGCAACCTGAAAATTATCTAATGCCAGAGACATAATTTCCAAAATGCGATCGGGATGGGCATCAATAGCATCATTTATGGCTAAAGAAATCTCACCAAATCCAGGTAAACCTAAAATTTCGGCAAACCCGGCAAAAACTTCTGCCTGAGCGCGTAATTCTCCCTCAACTTCATGATTTTGAGGATTTTCTAACACCATCGCTAGACGTTCTATTCCTTGTGCTACATCTATTTCAAAGATAGAAGATACCATATCAACTCCCAGATCAGAGGAGCTGGGAATGTAGTTTTCAGCCTCTTTTAAAACGTCTGCCAGTCGGGTTTCTATTTTACTAAAAACCAGATCGGCACTAGCTAAAGCCGACTCTTCTGCAAAACTACCTTGGTTAATCTGTTGTTGTAATGGTTCTTTTAAACAATCATAAGCTTCAAGTAGCCAAGTTTCTAACTCTGTATCCAATTCTACTTTTTCGCTATAGAGTCCTCTTAAAATACTTTCTAAGCGATGTGCAATCATTGCCAGGGCATCTAGTCCCACAGTAGCTGCACCACCCTTAAGGGAGTGGGCAGAGCGCATTAAATCGTGAACTAAGGCGGGGCTAAGTTCTTGTTTTAAATTTAGCAATCCTGTTTCCAGTATCTGTAAAAGCTCTGGAGCTTCTTCTAGAAAAAATTGATAGGTTCGTTGGCGAATTTCTGAGTCAATCATAGGTCTTTAATTAGCTATAGGCTCTAAGCTCTATCTTTTTCGTTTTAATTGGTAATAAATAATTAATGGTTGGTTAATCCAACTCCCAACTTTGGTTACTAGGCTTTAAACCGACTTACACTTGCCTGTAAAATTTCCGCTACTGCTAATAGCTCTTTAGTCGAAGCTGATACTAGTTCGGCATCTGTTGAAGTTGTATTTGCCATGGAAGCAACTTCGGCAATAGTTTGAGTAATTTTTTGACTAGCTTCAGACTCTTCAACGGTTTCTTGGGCAATTTCGGCAATTCTACTACTTACCTTGTGACTGGAGATCGCAACTTGATTAAGACTCTGACGGGTTTCATCTACCAATTTAGTCCCAATAACTACTCGCTCAATACCTTCTTCCATTGCTTTGAATACTTCCTTTGTGTCTAGCTGAATGCTGGCTACTATTTTTTCAATTTCAGTTGTAGCTTCAGCCGATTGCTGTGCGAGAATTCTAATTTCTTCAGCTACCGTCGCAAAGTTATGTTCTTCTTCTCCTACACGAGATGCTTCCAAAGAGGCATTAAGAGCTAAGATGTTAGTCTGAGCAGCAAAACCACCGATTAAATTGACGACTTTAGAAATTTTCTGCGAGGATTCTCCTAATCGTTTGACCTTCTTAGCGGTTTCGGCGACTGTTTGGCGAATGTCCATAATTCCTGCGACGGTGCGATCCATTGCTACATCTCCAGTAGCGACGGTTTTTAATACTTCCTGGAAAGTCGTTTCCACCTCTTCAGTATTGATAGCAACAGCCTGGACTGACTTTGCCATGGCTTGAATTTGCTCTAAAGCAGCAGAGATCGCCTTGGACTGTTGAGTCGCTCTCTCGGCAAGAGATTGGGCAAATCCTTCACTGTTGCTGGTGGATACAGTCATTTGAGTTGTCGATTTTTTAACCTGTAGAACGATTTCTCGCAAGCTTTCGACAGTGGAGTTATAAGAATCAGCCAGAGTACCAATTTCTCCCTCCGTTACCGTAGCGCGAATAGTTAAGTCTCCTTCACTAATTGGATGTACCTCCATCAGCAAACTTAACGCTTGACGTTGTAATTCTTCCTTGGCGTCTTTTTGCTGCTGTAATACTTTGGTTCGCTCTGAGGCAAGTACGACGTGAGAAGTAAGTTGAGCAAAAAAGTCAACTTCTTTTTTTTGCCAGGTTCGCGACTTACTACATTGTTGAACTATTAATAATTTCTGACTTTGACAATCTTTCCCTGCATAAAAAGGAGCGATTAATTCAGCTTTAACATTGAATTTTTCCAACTGTTGAAGATGATTTTCCTCAAGATTGATAACATCAATACTAGAAATTACCTGTACTTTATTTGATTTATTATCGGCAAACAGCTGATCGAGATACTCTAAATGAGGATTACTTTCCTTTAAAAAGCTAGCAGATCTACCCATTGTAGATTCGGCGATAATTTCACCTGTACCATTTTTTTCTAGACGATAGACAATAGCTCGGTCTACTTTTAAAGCTAAGATAATTTCTCTCAAAGCTATTTGAAATAACTCTTGAGAATTACTTACTCGCGAAAGTTTAAGGGTTAACTCTTTGAGCCGCTTAGAACGCTCGGTTTCTTCTGCTTGATATTGCACAAATGTCCTTAACTTTTTCGCCATTTTATTAATATTAGTTCCCAAAACAGCTATCTCATCTGCTCCTTGGATCTCCAGCTTCGTACCTAACGCTCCTTGACCAATCTTTTCAACTGCTCCTGCTGCTTGAATAATTGGTAGGGTAGCTCGACGGGTAACGGTAGCAGCGATCGCTCCGATAATTAGAGCAGTTACACCGCTACCCAAAAGTAAAATCATGCGTAACTGTCTCAAGGCGGCAAACGCATCATTTGTTGGACGAGATAAGGCAATCTCCCAGCCTGGAGATTTTACTCCTGCAATATTGGTGATCGGCACAAGAGTTACTAGTACTTCTTCCCTACCATTCTCAGCCTCATCAGTCTCAATTTTTTTATCTAGCAGAATATCAGTAGCAATCAAACCCGACTCTCGGTTTTGACTGTTTATTTTGGTATCGATTTTTGTTTGTAGCTTGGCGAAATTGTCTAGATCCTCTTCAACTGGACCGCTGATAAATTCTGATTCATCAGAATCAAAAATGTATCTATCACTATCAATTAACTTGTATTCCCAGCCTTCTGCTTGAACATATTTAAAAATTTCCTGCCAATTCTTGAGAGGCATTTGTAAACGGACAACTCCAAGTACTTTATTTGTCTGGGGATCTAAAATTGGAGCAGCTACCACCAAGTTACTTTTGTTTGAAGACGAATGGATCTCTGGATCGTTGACTACAGGTGTTTTCAAAGAGATTGCTCGTTGAAAGTAATCATGATTACTATAATTTTCTTGAGCAGCGATTGGCTCCGAAGATTGAGACTGAAGCATTAGATTGCCATCAGCATCAAAAACGGCAACACTATCGTAATTTTCTAATGTGTGGTTGGCAATAAAATTGTTGAGAAATGCTGTTTTTTGTTCCTCTGTGGTTATCTCTTTGATTCGTGGATCAGCTAATAAAGGTGAACTAGAAACTGCATTGGCATCACTAACAACGCGATTGGTAAAAAGACTGACTTTTTGAGCAACATCTAAAGTTCGACTTTCTTGATCGCTAATGATTTGTTTGCTCAAGGAACGACTTGCCAACTGATGAGCAATTCCCCCTACTGCTGCCATCGGTATTATACTGATCGCTACGGCAAACAAAGTTGCTTTGCGTCGTAAACTCATTTGTTTCCAGTAACTAGTGACACGATTTATTAAAGAGCTATCTTTGACGATTGCAGGCTTGGCTTCAGAATCACTAGAAGAGTTAGGAATTTTAGAAATTGTAGTCTTTCTGACTGGAGAATTTTTGGTAGTTGAATTATCGCGATCGCTCTTATCAGCATAATCTGGGTCTAAAAGATTAGTAATCATGGGATTTACTTAGATAAACTATATACATTTGAGTTGGCTATGGATGAAAAATATACTAGAGATGAGAAGATGAGAGAATTGAAAGTAACCATATTTATCAGCGCAGCACTGATTAATTTTTAGGTTGAGATATTGCTTGGACAAGAGCATCTGGCTTTAAAACTGCTAGTAATTCTTGTTCGGACTTTAACCAATAACCCTGTAACAACTTTGCCAATTCTTTATTGTCAGGGGATAAAGAAGGAGGTTGAATTGAATTTATATTTAAGCGTTCAATGTTTCCTACTTGATTAACAACTACTCCAACTGCTTGGTTACTATTGGGAAAACGAAACTGTAAAATTGCTGCTGTATAGCTTGAAGCCGAGACTTGTTGACCTAAAGGCTGAAGCCCGATTAAGTATCCTAAATCTATTAGCCAAAGAATATTGCCTTGCCAATTATGAGTACCCATGATCCAGGGTGACATATAAGGCATGGGTGTAATTTGCTCTGTGGAGATGTTCAATACTTCGCTAATCTCCTTGATTGGCAGTAGGGCAACTGTCTCAGGACTAATATTTAGTCGCAAAAACTGTTGTTGTTGAGCTAAAGTCGAGTCAGAAGACGGTTGATCGGGGGGTGCTGGTTTCGCATTACCGTAAAATAAAGCTGTTTCTCCTGACTTGATGGAAAGATTAGATGCCATTTGAATGTGTTCTCTCTGAATTATAAGAAGATTTAAGCGGGAACTAGTTGCCCAATTGTTTGCAGTAATTCATTGTCAGCCAATGGTTTGGTAAGATAAGCAGCAGCACCCTGCCTAAGTCCCCAGAACTTATCGAGTTCAGTTGTTTTACTAGAGCAGAAAATAATTGGGATTTTACTCATTTCTGGATTAGCTTTAAGATAACGGCAAATTTCAAACCCACTTCGTCCTGGAAGAATAACATCGAGAATAATCACATCAGGTCGACAACTAGCAATTTTGGCTTGAACTTCCTCTCCATTGTCAATGGTTTGAACTTTAAAGCCAGCACGGTTTAAAATTAGAGCGATCGCCGTGCGTTCAACCAAAGAATCTTCAACTATTAAGACCTTGTTCATTATTTTTTTCTTTCTTGGGTAAATTGTTGAAATAGACGGCAGCCAATAGATGCCGGTTAAAAAAGCTAAAACTGAAGTTAAAATTCAAAATTTTGTGGTTCATCTTACTATTGATAGAGCGTGAATTCAGCAATAAAGCGTCACATCCTCTCCACATTTTTCTGCTAAGTAAGTTAGGGACTTAAAACGTAAAGCAACTAGCTGTTCGTAAAAAGGATTAAGCTTACAAAGAGGTGGAATCGAAATAACTGTGTGGTTAAAAACTTTAATTTTGCGGGCAAAAGGACAACGAGCAGGTATTATTCGGCAAATCAAATGAGCTAATAAAGGACTAGTAATTTCTATTGACTCAAACTGATGACGGACAAAATTTACGGCAGAAAAAACAATCGATATATTGTTCATAGTTCTACAAGAAAGTTATTTATTTAGAAAACTAGGTGATACTAGCTATTTAGGCTGCATTTTTGCTACCAGCCAAACCCGACGATGCACCAAGCTGTAGCTGACTAAGGGTGCAATGTCGCAGATGCTTATTGAGAACTTCTGTTACTGCTGCTGCATCTACTTTGTTTTTGCTCAAAAAACCCGAAGCGCCAACCACTTTTGCCTTCAAGCGATCGATCACGCCATCGTTTCCTGTCAAAATCACAATTGGAGTATTGCGAAAGTGAGAAATTCGTCGTAATTTTTCGCACACTTCGTAACCATTAGTGTTGGGCATCATTAAATCTAAAAAAATTAGATCTGGTTTGAGAGCTAACAAAACACTAAAAGCCCTTAAGGGATCGTTAATCCCAGTAAATCGATAGCCTTTATCCGTTAGAAACTTTTCCATAGAGTTACAAATTAAGGGACTATCATCAACACAGGCTATTAAAGGCTGTTCAATGGCAGCAGTAACTGTAGGCAACACAGGAACTGGCAAATCGGGAACGTTAATTAATTCAACTAATCCTGATTGAATATAGGGCAGTAAAAAGCAAGTAACAGTTAAGGGTTTGCGCTCCATCTGAATCCCCAAATCTCTTATGGTTTTTTGACCATCCAATAAATTACTCAGATTTTGAAAAACAGTAGCAGAAGTGCTTTGCTGCATTTGCTCTACCTGGCTAATTACTGGAGCTTGGTTAAGATTTAAGTTGTCTACTTGAGCTTTTTGCCAAGCAATTCGTTGTCGTTCAACTTCGGTAATTACTCGATTACCATCGAGTAAAATGATTCCTTTAGATGAAGAGGGAAGCTGTTTTAATTCATAATTAGTTTGTTGGCTTTGGGTAGCATCAAACCAAGTTTCTATCAGGGTTGACCAAACAATTTTAGTTGCTTGCTCACGAGTTATTTTTTGCTGCTGTACCCAAGAACACAGTAGCTGATATTGCCAGCATCGGTTGCCATCTTCCAGCGAAATTTCATCAGCTGCATTAGCTTCAGTTTCCCAATTGGCTACGTTAGAAATTTGTTCGGGAAGAAAAGCAGCTAGATTTCTATACCATCTTTTAACTGAATGAGGTCCTCCATTAGCATAAAAAACCTGACCTGAATGAAGATATACCGTCCATTTATTCCCTCTAGGATTGGTAAGTATTAATTGACCGCTAAATTTTACCTGCTTGAGATTAGTAAATAATTCAGTTTGAACTGATACGCTAAATTCTTTGCTCAAAGTGTTCTTATTATCAGGTGGTAGTGAATTGGAACTCGAAAGTTGTTGATTCATCGCTCTAATTTTAAATAATTTCTAATTCTAAAAAGAATGTTTCGTAGATGAAAATCTTGGCAGATAATTTAATTTGTAATGCTCTTATTTGTAATCGTTAGCAACTCAATTGGAGATCAGCCCAGACTCCTAGAGCAATGAATAGTTAATTAGGAGTCTTTATGCTTATAGGTTAGTCATGTGCCAGGACTATTTTGACCTGAAGTTTAGGCTATTCTTAGTCTTTGCTGTATTTCTTTGGGGTAAACAGTTGCTGATTCATTGTCAGCTTTTGCTACTGATCTACTTAGACTTGTAAAATGGTCGCTGTAATTGACAAACGGTAACTGATTGGCTGCTGCTTGAGTAGTAATTAAAGCTCCAGCAGGTACATATCTACCATCTCCAATTTCTACTCCCATAATTAATGCTTTGGGTTCAATAATGCAGTTTTTGCCGACAATTGCTTTGAAAATTAATGACTGCATACCAACAAAGGTATCTGCACCAATGCTAGCAGGGCCGTGTACTTGGCATTGATGAGTTAGAGATACGCGATCGTCAATATATGCACCATAAAACTCCCCTGCCACTTCTACTAATGTTTCTTCGACGAATTCCTGATGATAGTAAGCATCTAGAGCATGAAGCACTACACAGTCTTGGATTTTAACATCATTACCTACCCAAACGGGTTGACCCTCATAACCACGAATAGATGCAGCAGGAGCAACTGTAACTCTTTTACCGAGGTGAACATTGCCAGTGACAACAGCGAGAGGATGAACGCTAGCAGTTGGTTGAATTACTGGACTTTTCCCTGGAGAGTAGAAAGAAGCATCATTATTAGTTTGAGCATTTTGAAAGGGAATGAAATTCTTCATCAGAAATACCTTCTCTTGTGTTGTTGAAATTATTAAGCTTTTTGCAGATAGTAAAGTGTATATCTAGATCAGATGTTCCAAACTCTAAGGCTTTTCTGAACATATCTATCTTTATTTATCTAATTTGTAATCATCCTAGTTTGTCAAAGGTAACAAACTAGGGACAAAAAGGTACAAACGCCAAAAATAATCTACTTTATGAGTAGATTGGAAACAAATAATGAAAACTTACTTGCTGAAAGAAGATAAAAACTTGTTTCATCATTAAATTTCCAAAACTTTCAATATCGGCATTTATCTTAAATAAAATAAACATAACTTCATTTTTGTTCTTTGATTTAGAATTGCCTTTTTTAAGCCCTCCAGGAGATTCATTCTAATTTTCAGAGATTCTAGTTTTTCTTCTTGTTGTTTTTTTTTACAGGTAATTGCTTTTTCTACTGGTTTTTGCCACTAATAGTAATTAATACCTAAAATTGAAGTTACTCGATCCCGATATTTTTCGATATTATCTACCGTCTTTTTTCTCATAAATTTAATTTTTGGATAAGTCTATTCTTGTTCCTAGAATGTCACTTTTTATGATTTATATTAGTGCTTATAAGTTAAGTCAACCTAAGTAAACCTAGAAATTCATGAACATCAATAGAACCCACAGATTAACTATTGTCGATAAAAAGTTCAAAATTTTCCAAGTTAACCATGCTCAAGAGCAAGCCAATTTAAAAATTGCTCAAAAAGATAATGTACTCAAAATTATCTCTCAAAATCAGCAAGAAGCAGCCTAAAGTTGCTCTGATTTAAAAAATCACATGAAATAAGTCAACCTAAGTCAACCTAAGTAAACCTAGAAATTCATGAACATCAATAGAACCCACAGATTAACTATTGTCGATAAAAAGTTCAAAATTTTCCAAGTTAAGCAGGCTCAAGAGCAAGCCAATTTTAAAATTGCTCAAAAAGATAATGTACTCAAAATTATCTCTCAAAATCAGAAAAAAGCAGCCTAAAGTTGCTCTGATTTAAAAAATCACACTGCTAGAACTTATTATTACTTAAAGATGTCTAAAAAGGCATCTTTTTTTATTTTGTAAAAATATAAAAAAAAAAGTATTAAAAAACTCACAACATCTATTATTTTTAGAGTGTGAGTATATATATTCAACTATGTTGAGGAATTCAATCAAAATACTTCATTAAATATAAAACCTAAATTGATAATTACTTGATGATTACTGTTTCGATTGATAAAAACTTATGGTTACATTGCTATGGGGTTTATTCATGTTTTTGTTTTTATGCTGCTTGTTTATATTCTTGTCCTATCCAGGGTAAGCGCAAGAAAAATTGAGCTGTAATATGCTGAGAGAATCCAGACTAAAGAGCTTGAAATACAATGTCACT
>NZ_PVWF01000010.1 GCF_003003995.1 Pleurocapsa sp. CCALA 161
ACTTGTTACTTGTTACTTGTTACTTGTTACTTGTTACTTGTTACTTGTTACTTGTTACTTGTTACTTGTTACTTGTTACTTGTTACTCAGTTTTTCAAGTAACCTATCTAAAACGGATTTAGTCTAGCAAGCATCTTGAGCCTTTTGATTATAGCTAAATGAGCTACCAAACCATTGATTTGATAAAGCTTCTGCCTCTGGACTATCAATTACCGAATTAACAAACTCTTGCCATTGCGGATCATTGCTATGAATAATCATGCCATAGCGATCGCAAGTTAGAGGAACATCGGGAACTAAAGGATATTCTGCCGATGATAAATTCTGTTGTTGAGCTTCGGCGCGCAATAAAATTCCATCGCTAATCATTGCGTCTATCTTGCCTTGTGCCACCGCCTGTATACCTCGAATTCTGGCAGTCACTCCTTGGTATTGTTTGAGAGTTGCCTGAGGATAGCGTTGAGCAATAACTTTAGCCGTCGTGGTATTAGCAATCACGCCTAAAATATCACCATTTAAATCACCTCCAGGATCGAGAGAATTATCCTGTTTGACCAAAAATTGCGTCCCTGTGAGAAAAAAGCTGTCAGAAAAATTAGTGTTTTCTGGAGGAGTGGGGCGAATTGTGTTGGGACCACATTCAAGATCGATGAGGTTATCTGCCACTAAGCCAAAACGATTACTCGCGGTTGACTTAAGCAGCTTTACACTCAGAGTATTTCGTTCTAGATCTGTAATTAATTGTGATTTCAACAGAGCAAAAAAATCTAAACAGTATCCCTGCAAATTTTCCCTAGCGTCAAGATAGCCAAAAGGAGGAGCATCTTCTCTAATAGCAACGTTTAACACTCCTGTACGTTGGATTTTTGCTAAAGTATCCTCTGCCTTGACTGGAGATATAAAACTTAGAAGATACAGGCTACTAGCAAATAAAAATACTAAGTTACGATTCATCGTTAAAAACACTCATAAAGGCTGATAAGTAAGCAAGCATAATTGTTGATCAATCATTATCGGAATTAGTAACTAGCAGCCAAATTTCAGATCTTTAATTTAACCGATAAATTTTTAACTTTTTGAGGGGACGAACAGCCGTTCGCCCCACTTTTGACCTTACGTTGTACCCTTGGAGTACTTACATTTCAATGATTATTTTCGATTTGTGCAAAATAGCTAATAGATCAAGGATAGAAACCCAGCTTGGGTAAACCCAAAGATTCTGACCAACCCATCATCAGATTTAAGCATTGTACTGCTTGACCTGCCTGACCTTTAATTAAATTATCGATCGCCGACAAAACAATTACTCTACCTGTGCGAGAATCTACCTGAATGCCAATATATGCCAAGTTAGTACCACATGCCCACTTAGTTTGAGGATAAATACCGCTGGAGAGAATTTTTACAAAAGGAGAGGAGCGATAAAAAGCATTGTAGATGGTGATTAAATCTTCTCTAACTAGTCCAGGATCTCTCAAAGTGGCATAGACGGTAGATAAGATCCCTCTGACCATGGGAATTAAATGAGGAGTAAACTGCACAGTAACTTCCTGGCGGGCTAAAATACTGCAAATTTGCTCTATTTCAGGAGTATGGCGATGATTGGCGACTCCATAAGCTCCTAGAGAGTTATCAGCTTCTGCTAAGAGCAGATTAATCTTGCCTTGACGACCACCACCAGAAGTACCTGATTTGGCATCAATAATCACCGTCGAGGGATCGACCAAGCCGTTCTTAAGTAAAGGCGAAAGAGCGAGTAAACTGGCAGTGGGATAACATCCAGGACAGCCCACTAATTGAGCTTGTTTAATCTGTTCACGGAAGAGTTCTGGTAAGCCATAAACCGCAGATTTTGCTGTATCCTCGTCTGTGCGCTCTTTTTTATACCAGTCAGTGTAAGTATCTAAATTACTAAAACGATAGTCTGCCGAAAGATCTAAGACTTTACAGCCTTTGGCAATTAAAGCAGGAGCAAGATCGCAAGCTAAACCATTGGGTAGACCCAGAAATACGGCTGCACATCGTTGAGCAATAACATCTACATCAATTTTTTCTACTGTTAGATCTACACAATGATCTAGGTGAGGATAGATCGAACTATATTGCTTCCCTGCGCTGCTATCACCACCTAAATAAGCAATATCTACTTGCGGATGTTCTAATAAAAGTTTGACTAACTGAACTCCCCCATATCCAGATGCTCCTATAATTCCAATCGGCTTGTTGGCTGTCTCACTCATGTTGCTGTGCCTCTGACTAATCTTTAACTACGTTAATTTGATACCTTCTCTGAAGATCTATAGTTTAAGCACAAGTGAACAATATACAACAATAATTTTTGCTGTACAGCGTATATTAAGTCAATAGTTGTTGAAAATTCTGGATTTTTGCAGATGAAACGGCAGTTTACTCGATGGTTTGTAGTCGGAGTGGTTTGTATTTTTATTCTTGGCTATCTAACAGTTGAGCATAATCGAGCAGTAACTAGCAACTTAGACTCGGTACAAACAGCGCTAATCGCTAAAAACTTAGATCTGCCTCCTCGTCAGGATTTTCGCCTGGTTGTAATTAGCGATCTCAATAGTCAGTATGGTTCGACAGAATATGAGCCAGAAGTAGCCCAGGCGATCGCCTTAATCCCTCAATGGCAGCCCGATCTAGTCCTCTGTGGGGGAGATATGATCGCAGGACAAAAAGCCAGTTTAACCAAGTCCCAGATTGAGTCGATGTGGGCAGCTTTTGATCTGCAAATAGCAGCACCTCTGCGTAAACGAGGTATTCCCCTTGGCTTGACTATCGGCAATCATGATGGATCTGGAGCGATTAAAGACCAAACTTTGATTTTTCAAGATGAAAGAAACCTTGCTCAAGCTTATTGGCAACAGCAGCATCACTTTTTAAATTTTGTCGATCGCGCTAATTTTCCTTTCTACTATAGTTTTCAGCAAAATAAAATCTTCTTTCTCGTTTGGGATGCTTCGACCTCGCAAATCTCCCCCCAGCAGTTAGAGTGGATTGAGCAGACATTAGAGACTCCAGCAGCACAACAGGCAACCGCTAGAATAGTTTTAGGACACCTTCCGCTCTATCCTGTGGCAACGACGAAGAATAAGCCAGGAGAGTACTTGGAGCAAGGAAATAAACTGCGATCGCTGCTGACAGAAAATCGTGTGTTGATGTATATCAGCGGACACCATCATGCATACTATCCTGGTCAGGTTGAAAACTTAAAAATGCTTCATGCAGGTGCATTGGGACAGGGAGCAAGACAGTTAATTAATAGTCAATTATCACCCCGTCAAACAATTACCATCATTGATTTGAATCTGCCTAAATCAACATTTATTTATACTACCTACGATGCCACCACTTGGCAGAAAATTGCCCTAGAAGAATTACCAGCCTCGATTCCTACTAAGAATGTCACCATCTGGAGACACGACCTCACAATTCCTGATGGCAAGTCAATTAATATTCCAAAAAATAGCAACCAGTCGATCTTATAACGAAGTAGCAAGAGCAAGTAAGATTCACCATGATCATTAATACAAAATAACCATCTCTGAAATTAATTGAAATGACTTTAAGGGTAAATTCTTACACCCACTACTGTCGATTGATCATCGTGGCGCTTGATTGATCTGTCGCCAAGACTAAAAGTTCGCTTATATTAACATTGAGGGGACGAGTAGCGCAGAAAACTACAATTTCGGCAATATCATTGGGAGTCAAAGGATTCATCCCCTGGTATACTTTTTCAGCTTTTTCTACATCACCGCGAAAACGCACCTTACTAAAGTCAGTTTCGACAGTACCAGGATCGACAGAAGTGACTCGAATAGGAGTACCCAACAAATCCATCTTTAACCCTTGTGATAAAGCTCTAACGGCTGCTTTGGTGGCACAATAAACATTCCCCCCAGGGTAGGCTTGATGTCCAGCAATTGAACCAATATTAATAATATGCCCTTGATTACGTTGTACCATGACTGGTAAGAGCGATCGCGTTACATATAACAAGCCTTTAAGATTGGTATCAATCATTTCTTCCCAATTTTGGATCTCTCCTGACTGGAGTTTATCTAAACCACGGCTTAATCCTGCATTATTAATTAAAATATCGACATTACGCCAAGATTTGGGTAAAGAAGCCCAGGATGTTTCTACCGCAGTGCGATCGCTCACATCCATCTCTAATACATAAATTTTGCTATTATAAGCTGTCTTTAATTCTGCTGCTAAAGCTTCTAGCTTTTCTCGACGACGTGCAGCTAAAATTAACGCCGTACCTTCTTTGGCAAACATTTTGGCACAAGATGCCCCAATACCGCTACTTGCTCCTGTTATTAAAACAATTTGCCCTTGAATTGAAACCATATTGATTATTTATTTATCCAAAAACGCTATATTTTTTAGAGTAAATTTTTCTAATGATCAATTAAATATTTTGTTTAACAAGATGTGAGAGAACTTTCAGTCTTCGGCTACGCCAAGGCTGAGTTGAATCGAACTTGACACTAAGCGAGATTAATCCTAAAGGATACCCGCGCATGACTAGCTCCGCGTCCCTGAACGGATACACTCAATGCGATAAGTGCAAGCCCTAACCCTAAAGGGTACACTCAATGCGATAAGTGCAAGCCGCTTCGCATAAGGATTAGCTCCTTGCGTCCTAAAGGATTCCTAAAGGATTAGCTCGCTTCGCTCCCGTCACCGCTCCGCATATCGCGTCCCGCTCCGCATATCGCACTTCGTTATTATCTACTACAATTCTATCATCATATGATATGATGATAAATATGCTTAGACAAGCACAAAAAGTAAGAATTTATCCGACTGACGAACAAAAACAGCAACTAGCAGGTGCTATGGGTTGTTCTCGTTGGTGGTGGAATTTTGCACTTAACAAAAGTATTGAAACCTATAAAGAGACGGGCAAAGGCTTATCTCGTGCAGGACTAAATGCTTTGCTGCCTAATCTAAAAGAAGAACATGAATGGTTGAGAACAGAAGTTTATTCTCAATCCTTGCAACAGACATCACTTAATTTGTCTCGCGCTTTTATTAATTTCTTTGAAAAACGAGCTAGATTTCCTAGATATAAATCCAAGCATGGTAAACAATCTGTTGGTTTTCCTCAGTCAGTCAAGATTACAGGAGACGGGATTAAGCTACCTAAGATTGGATTAGTCAAGGCAGTATTCGATCGTCGCTATTTTGGCACAATCAAGACTGTTACTATCACCAAAGATAGTTCAGATAGATACTTTGCTTCCATTCTTTATGAAATAGAAGCTTGTTTTGTATCTGGCAATGGCGATAAAATTATCGGTTTGGATCTAGGAATCAAAGATTTTTGCATAGCTCATGATGGCACTAAGACTAGCAAATATGCTAATCCTAGACACTTTAAGAAGTATGAAAGAAATCTAGCTCGTAAACAGCAGAAATTATTTAGAAAACAAAAAGGAAGTAAAACCAGGCAAAAAGCTAAAAAATTAGTAGCTAAGGTTCACGTACGCATAAGTAATGCCCGTCAAGATTTCTTACACAAATTAAGTAGGAAACTGACCAACGAAAGCAAAGTCGTTGTGGTAGAAAACCTCTTCTTGAACGGGTCGCTCATGGGGGAAACCCCCAAGACCGCGCCCGTCCGCAACGTAAAAGGCATGGTGCGCAACCACAAGTTAGCTAAATTAATATCTGATGTTGGATGGGGGATGTTCGTTAACTTCCTGAGCTATAAACTAGAGCGTGAAAATAAACGTTTAGTTGAGATTGACAGATGGTTTCCCTCATCTCATATCTGCCCTGATTGCCTAACTCAAACACCAAAGATAGATTTGAGTATTAGAGAATGGACTTGCTTGAACACGACCTGTGGCAAAACTCATGATCGTGATGAAGCAGCAAGCCGAAACATCAGAGCAGAAGGCATCAGAATCATAAAGGCGGATGGAACAGCCGTCTCTGCTAGTGGAGGGAGCGTAAGACCCGACCGAGGACGAAAGACCAAGGTACGGCAGCACCCAGCGAAGCTAGAAACTCAGTCCTCGCCGTTAGGCAGGGCTGAGTAGTTCATCTATACAGGGTTTAATTGGGGTGGCAGCAATTTTTCCGCCAGCGATCGCCTTTTTATACTAAATCCGTTTCAGATAGGTTACTTGAAAAATTGAGTAATGAGTAACAATACTTTAATCTTGCACGGCTCAAGGTTTTACAAGAAGTTATTACTATGGTGGTGTTTGCAGGATTTAGCGTTAGCTATATGAAAGTCCCCGTGACTCGCAACTATTTTTTTTGCTGCCATGCTGCTAGTAGAGGCTGCATATCTCATTTTTAGCGAGACGAAAGCATAATTACTAAATTTAGAGGCTAGATCTAGATCGTTAAATAGAATTAAGTTCTTAATGAACAAGTGTAGTTTTTAAGAACATCTAAAAAGGCAAAAACTGCTGGTGTGTGTAGAGCATCTTTTAACACTGCTGCTTTAATAATCCTTTCTAACGGAACTGGCAAAGAATAAACCTTTAATTGTTCCGAAACGGGTTCGGCAGCAAGCTGAGGTAAAATCGCTGCACCTAATCCTTGCATTGCCATACTGGTCATGGCTGAATCCTGTTTCATTTCATAGGCAATATTTACGGGTTTTGGCGATCGCTGTAAAGATTGTCGGATTTTTAGAGAACAGCTATTATTCGCTGAGATAATTAGAGGATAGGCTGCTAATTGTTCCCAGGTTAACTGTGTTTGATTCAATTTTAGGCTACGGGGTAACAAGACCACATATTCATCTCGATAAATTTCCCAGGTTTCAAACTCTGGGGAACAAGGTAAATCGACGATCCCAATATCTCCTTGACCAGAACGCAACCTATTTTCAATCTCAAAATTCTCCTCAAGATCGGTAACGCTGACCTTAATCAAAGGAAACTGACGGCGAAACTGAGCAATTAACGCGGGTAAGATATGAGTTGCCGCACTGCGGAAGGCTACCAGTCTCACATTTCCTCCTTTTAAACCCTTAGCGCGATTAGCTTCGGTTACCATCTTCTGTAACAATTCTAAAATCTGTTTAGCTGGCAAAATCAATTGTTCCCCTACAGGGGTCGGATCTGCCCCGTTACGCCCTCGATTAAACAAAATTACGCCTAATTCTGCCTCTAAAGTAGCGATCGCATGACTAACTGCTGACTGGGAAATTTCTAAGTGCAAAGCAGCCTCGCTAAAATTTCGGTAATCTGCCACCGCTACTAAGATGCGTAGCTGAGAAATTTTTAGTTTATAGGGATCGATTGCACTCATAGATCTAGGCAAAATAAAATTTTAGAACCGAAAACAGACAAGAAGCAATAGTCACTTTTTACTTTATACGGTTTACTTTATACGGTTTGCATTACAGGTCACCTGGAGGTGCAATATTTAACTATGAATAAAATTCATAGTTAGTATGTCTAGCTTATTTTGTAGATTAAATGCCAAATAGCTACAGTTGATTTATCGAGAGAAAAGATACTTAAATACTTTTCTTTGTTGTTAATAACTGTAAAAATTAATCATGAAAGCAATCAATTCTATTGCCAATATTCTACGTAAAGCTGTAGATAGCTTAGTCATATCCAACCACGAACCTCAAGTTAGATATAAATGCGATCGCCATGGCAATCACTATTGGCAGGTATATGATTTCAATACTAACAAATCCTATATTTTCGGTTCTGAGCAAGATGTTAGAGTTTGGATTGAAAATCGTCATTATCGTCATTACTGTTTTTAACTGGGTTGGAAAATTGACCAAGCAAATTAGGAGAAAAAAATGAATCATGTTAATCCAGAGATTACTTCAACTATTGATAATAACCAAGTGGAGTTGGTAGAAAACAAGCTAATTTTAGGACTCAATAAGTTCTGGCGATTTTGTCTCTTTTATGGTGACTATTTGGCTAGTTTACATGCCAAGCAAAAGATTAAAAAGGTTAAGTCCTAACTTGTATTTAAGTAATAAAATACTTTCTGATCATCTCGAAGCTTAGTAGAATATATGTTCTATAGTGATGCTGTAAGAGTTGAAAGTAATTAATGGCAGAAATAAATAACTTACCACCAGCGAGTATTGAGGCGGAAGAAGCAATCCTGGGTGGCATTCTGTTCGATCCTGAAGCAATTACCAGGGTGGCGGAACTAGTCGTTAAAGATGCTTTTTATGTTAAGGCACATCAAGAGATCTATTACGCTGCATTGTGTCTCAATGCCAAGGGCAAACCAACGGATTTTATCTCTGTTAGTACATATTTAAGCGATCGCGATTTACTCGAACAGGTGGGTGGGACAACTAAGTTGGCGCAGTTACTTAACCGCACAGTGTCAGCGGTTAATGTGGATCGTTATGCCAACTTGATCATGGAAAAATATGTCCGTCGTCAGTTGATTACATCAGGGCATGAAATTGTCGATCTAGGATACGATAATACTTCAGAATTAGAAGTTGTCTTAGACGCTGCGGAACAGAAAATATTTCGTCTCACTCAAGAACGTCCTCAAGAGGGTTTAATTTCTATCGCCGAAACTTTGATCAATACTTTTAATACGATTGAAGAACTACACCAGGAAACGGCTTTACCTGGTATCCCTTCTGGCTATTATGATTTAGATGCCATGACCAGTGGTTTTAGTCGTTCTGACCTAATTATTATTGCGGGTAGACCATCAATGGGAAAAACGGCTTTTGCCTTATGTGTCGCTTCTAATATTGCGAGGAATTCTGAGTTACCCATTGCCGTTTTTAGTTTAGAAATGTCGCGGGAACAGTTAACTCAAAGACTATTATCTGCTGAGGCGAGAATTCCTAGTAACCGTCTGCGTTCGGGGAGAATTGCCCAAAACGAGTTTGGACAGCTAATTGATGGCGTAGAAAGACTTTCGGAACTGCCGATTTATATTGACGATACGGCTAACTTAACGGTAATGCAGATGCGATCGCAAGTACGTCGTCTCCAAGCGCAGCAAAAAGATCCTCTGGGTTTAGTGATGATTGATTATCTTCAATTAATGGAAGGGGGAGATAATGACAACCGCGTACAGCAGCTATCAAAAATGACACGCAGTCTAAAGGGTTTAGCCAGAGAGTTAAACGTACCGATTGTGGCATTGTCTCAGTTAAGCCGAGGAGTGGAACAAAGAACCAATAAACGCCCAATGCTGTCTGATTTACGTGAGTCAGGATCAATTGAGCAAGATGCGGATCTTGTCATGATGATCTATCGGGATGAATATTATAATCCTGACACCCCAGACAGAGGCATCACAGAAGTAAGTATCGTTAAACATCGTAATGGCCCTGTCGGCACAATTAAGCTGTTGTTCAACGCCGAATTAACTAGATTTGAAAGTCTAGCTCAACCTGGTAAATATTAATTAGTCTTAATTACTTAATTAGTCGTGTAAAATGAATTTCCTGGTGGAAAATTTTAGCTAAAATTCAGCCTGATTGAGTAGATATGTGACTTAATAAAGTAAGGTGAATTTAGATTCTAAGAGAAAATGATGGAAGGACAAGGCGTAAAGATCGGTAGTACCGCAATTATTTGGAGTTTAGCAACTGGAATGATGGCGATCTCAATTCCTATCGTTAAAATGACCGAAACGGGGATTATTTTGCCTGTAGCGGTAGTTATTGGAGTCAGTTTAAGCACGATCGCTATTTGGTTAAGCAGTTGGTTTTCTTAAACGAGCGAAGCTCGTAGCTGTAGGCTATAAGCTTAATCAAAAGTTGATTTGGACTACTCTTGATTCAAAACTCTTCATCTCTTCAAGATAGAAGAGGGGACTTAAACCCGTTTAGCTTAGAGCTTAGAGCTTTTGTTAAACTCTTTCAGAATGAGGTTTGGTATTATAAATTTAGCCAACTCAGGACAATCGCGCTAGCTAAACTAGCTGCCAACCACAAATCGAGTTGTTTATCATCAAGTCATCCGCTAAGTCTAGAGAATATAAGTTAATGATCTCTGCCACTGCTAAAGTACCTAGTTTCAACCTATCTCAAGTCAATCAACAATTAGAAAATGCTGAAGCTTCATCAATAGTGGAGTGGAGTGCCGAAACCTTTGGTGACGGCTTGGTCATGAGTACTAGCTTTGGTATTCAAGCAGCAGTAATGCTTCATTTGGTGACTAGAATTGTTCCTAAGATTCCAGTAATTTGGGTGGATACAGGCTATTTACCACCCGAAACTTATAAGTTCGCCGAAAATTTAGCTACCAGATTAGAGCTTAATCTGAAGGTATATCAGTCAACCATGTCTCCCGCTCGTATGGAGGCAATCCACGGTAAGCTTTGGGAACAAGATGATGTGGAAGCTTTTAATTACTACGATCGCATCCGCAAAGTTGAACCGATGCAGCGCGCATTACAAGAATTACAGGCTACTGCTTGGTTGGCTGGGTTACGTCGCGATCAAACTTCCCATCGTGAAGGTTTAAACAGAATCGATCGCCAAAACGATCTGTATAAAATTCATCCCATTTTAGATTGGAATGCCAAAGATATTTATTTATATCTGCTTAAGTATGATTTGCCCTATCACCCATTCTTCGATCAAGGTTATGTTACCGTTGGCGACTGGCATTCTAGTCGCCCATTCACTACCGACGATCATAATGCCAGAGATACCCGTTTTCGTGGCTTAAAACAAGAATGTGGCTTACATCTGCCTCAAACTAAGGCAGAGGAAGAGAGTCTTAATTCTAGTAGTCTTTAACCTTGCCGTTCCTACTATTTTAATCTGTTAACGTAGCGTATTTATTCTTCGTTTTCAAGCGATCGCCACCTCTTCTTTAATTACAAAAAGAGCGTGCGATCGCCAAGCTATAATCTTTTTTAATTGGTTACTGATAACAGCTAGTCAAAAGATAAACTTTAAGGCAAAATTGTCGCGTAGGCGGTGTTTTCTGGCTCTAATAACTGCTCATCCAGCAGATCGATATATACGTTCATATTGTTTAATTCAATAGCACCAAATACTGTAGCAAAAGCCGTGTCTGCCGCGTCTTTTCCCGTACCAATCCGCACTAGTCCATTAGTAGGCGCAAGACGAGTAGCATCAAATAAATACCATTGACCACCCAAATAAGCTTCAAAACAGGCATGAAAATCGGGTGGCTGTAACTGCCAGGCATAGGCAGAGACAAATCGAGCGGGAATGCTTAAAGCTCGACAAAAAGCAATTCCTAAATGAGCAAAATCTCGACATACGCCTACTCTTTCACTCGCCGTATCATAGGCTGAAGTTTGAGAGTCACTGCTTCCTGAAAGATAATCAATTTTATGATAAATCCAGTCGCAAATGGCTTGGACTCTTGCATACCCAGATTCACCGTTGCCAAATTCGTCTTGAGCTAACTTCATCAGGCGATCGCTTTGGCAATAGCGGGAAGGATATAAATAAGGAATAATCTCCAGAGGCAATTGATCGACAGAGGTTTCTTGAATTTTAGTTGTCTGATCAACGCGATGAGATAAATCTACGGTTGCCTGATAGTCGATAACTAGTTTTCCTGTCGGCGCAATTAGGCGAAAATAGCTGTTTTCATGATCTGAGTCGATATATTCTTCTATCTCATATTCAGGAGTGATTTTGAGATTTTGCCCTAAAATTTGCTGATACTCATTTGCTAAAACTCGAATATTGAAAATGAAAGTACTGCTACTAAAAAGATTGTAGTCTAGGTGGCAGCCAAGTTTAAACTTCATAATGTTTAGTTGATATTAATATTTTTATGTATTGTGTATTTTCCTCTAAAAACTGTCCTTTTGTTTTAGTTTATCAAGGTTAAAAGATAAAGTTTAAAAACTAAGGGTATTTAAAGTCAAAAGTCTTAAAGTCAAAAGCCAAAACTTGCTAATTGCTACCTACGAAATTAAGCTTCAATTCAGCTATTTTCAGTCTATGAAGGGTGATTTGCCAAAACATCTATCAAGAGAATGAGTATACATAATTAATGTCAACAAATATCCATGATTACTGACAAACTCAAACTAAATTTTTCTTCAAATAAAATCTACTAATTATTTAAAAATAGCTATTCAAATCCATCAAAAGATGGATATACTTCACTGCTTAAGGTAGATATACTAATGACAATTTTAATATAGGGAGATTAATTTTCATGAGCATAGAAGACCGTCTGAACGCTACTGCCAAAAATATTGAAGGCAAGGTACAAGAGGCTGTAGGAGAAGTAACAGGAAATCCTCAAGATAAAGCCGAAGGTCAGCAAAAGCAGGCAGAAGCTCAAGTTGAACATAGCGTTGAAAACGTCAAAGATGATCTAAAAAAAGCGATCGATGGATGATTTTGCTTAATTAGTTATTCATGGTGAGGGGAAGTTTATTGTAGTTAAGCTTCCTTTATTTTTTTAAGCAGAATGAATTTAGTATAAGGCGATCGCCATACGGCAAACTGGAAGTTTATTTTCTAAAATATAAAGAACACTTTACATTTCTTGATATTCTTTCTGAACAGGATTGCTTAAAAACACAACTACCATGACCAATACTATTGCTCAAACAACCAATAGCCAACCCTATAATCTTGAAGAATGGAGGCGGGGTTATGATTCCCAGCCCAACGAATATGAATACGAAATTACGGACATTGAAGGTGAAATTCCTGTCGAATTATCAGGAACTCTGTTTCGTAATGGGCCAGGCTTACTAGATATTGGTGGTTCGGCAATTCATCATCCTTTTGACGGTGATGGTATGATTAGCGCCTTTTCGTTTAAAAATGGCAAAGCACATTACCGTAATCGCTTTGTGCAAACCGAGGCTTATGTTAAAGAGAAAGACGCGGGAAAAATTCTCTATCGGGGTGTATTTGGGACGCAAAAACCTGGAGGACTTTTTAGTAATATCTTTGACTTTCAGCTGAAAAATATTGCTAATACAGGAGTAATTTATTGGGGCGGAAAGCTTTTGGCACTTTGGGAAGCAGCAGAACCTCATCGCTTAGATCCTAAGACATTAGAAACTATGGGGATTGATTATCTTGACGGTGTTTTATCTCCAGGAGATGCTTTTGCAGCACATCCTTGGATAGATCCCAGCTGCGAATTCGACAATGGCGCACCCTGTTTGGTTAACTTTCGAGTCGATCCAGGGCTTTCGAGTAAAATTACTCTGTTTGAATTTGCCCCTGATGGTCAGTTATTGCGTCGTCATGCCCATAGTGTTCCTGGATTTTCCTTTATCCACGACTTTATCATTACTCCCCACTACGCGATCTTTTTTCAAAATCCAGTTAACTTTAATCCTCTTCCTTTTCTGTTGGGAATGCGTGGCGCGGGAGAATGCGTCGAGTTTCAACCCCATAAACCCACTAACGTAATTGTAATTCCTCGCGATCCTCAGAACAAAGAAATTAAGACCTTTAGCGTTGAATCAGGCTTTGTCTTCCATCATGCTAATGCTTTTGAGCAAGATAACCAAATTCTCGTTGATTCCATTACCTATCAAACCTTGCCCCAGGTACAGCCCAATTCTAATTATAAAGAAGTAGATTTCGACAGTCTCGATCCTGGTCAACTGTGGCGATTTAAGCTCAATTTTGATAATGGTACTGTTGAACGAGAGATGTTAGAGAGTCGCTGCTGTGAATTTCCTACCCATAACCCGAATCAGGTTGGTCGAAAATATCGCTATTTATATATTGGTGCTGCTGCTAATGAAAATGGGCGAAACGCTCCACTACAGGCAATTTTAAAACTAGATCTAGAGACGGGAGCAAGACAACTGCATTCTTTTGCTTCTAGCGGATATACTAGCGAACCAATTTTCGTCCCCAAACCTCACGCTGAATCAGAAGATGCTGGCTGGGTCTTAACTTTAGTTTATGACGGGAGCAAACACCGTTCAACCTTAGCTATCTTAGATGGAGAAGATTTAGCAGGAAAAGCGATCGCCTTATTACATCTTAAGCATCATGTTCCTTATGGACTACACGGGAGTTGGTGCGATCGAGTCTTTATTTAAACAATCAAAGAGCTTTAAACTACAGTTTTTACCCTTTGGTTGAAATACCTAGAAATTACCTATAAATCTTTAAAAGTCCCCCATTATTTAATGGGGGGGGATACATACAAAATAAATACCAAGTTAACTGTTTAAGTCATCAAGTTTAGTATCAAAATTAATAATTGCTTTACGAGGCAATAAACTTACAATAAAATGATTTAGATTAGTTTTCAACTGCTTACTACTGCTACGATAAGGCTGAGGCAGAAACAGATCTCCTGCAATTAAATAAATAATTAACACGGTAAAACAGAACTCTACAAAAAGTTTCCAGCGCATTTTCCTTAAGCCAAATTGTAAGATTAATTATCCAAAATAGACAAGTCAGACCTCTACTTTTGAGTAGTGGACTCATTTAAAAAATGAAGACTTGATAAATTAGAATTGCTATTAATCTCAGTTTAATCACTCTAGCCACTCAACAACTTCCGTATTCTTGCTAATCTTTTCTTGAATCTAATTTTATTGACCTAAATCAATCATTTTAAATATCTATATTTCTATTTATTACCAACAAAAACCGCCTCAGAACAACTAGAGGCGGATTAATATAATTATTTAATTTCTAGCAACAACTAGTCGCGACTATTAATTGCGATCAATAGTCGGAGAATAAATATAAAGAGGTTGATGTAGGTTAGGTACATCGAAAGCGCCGCAGGTAAATATTGCTCGTCGGTATAGGTACGAGGGAGAACATAAAAGTCTACTACCGCTACTCCAGCAAATATGGCTACTCCCACACCCGAGATCGCAACTTCAAGCCAGCTTGGCGTGTATACACCAAAAACAGAAAAAAGTAATTGTCCGATTAAAACAACGAACAATGCCATCACGCCCAAACGGACTGTCTGCGCTAAAGCTAAACCATCTTCTTCTGATAGGTTAGAGCCAATTTTACGACCCACAATAAAAGTTACACCACAACCTAGGGCTGCAATACCGACTCCCTGAATACCCACTCCAGAACTACTGAGGGCAAGATAAACAATACCACTCAAGGTATAGCCTGAAAGCAAACTATAAAGAGCAAGTAAAGGTAAGGCAGTGGTATTGTTTCCCTGACTGGCAACTCCACGGGCAACAAAAAAGAGAACCAATTCGGCGATCATCGCCCCAATAAAGGTGGGCATGAATAAGTCGGGGCGAGCAGCAATTACGCCCAAGCCACCGTAAGTACCTAAAGCGGTTAAAACTAAACCCCCGCCAAGATAAGGTAGCGCATTGGTAATAACATTAGGGCCAAGGACTGCCTGTCCTTTAACCTCCTGCATCGCCTTTTTAAAGTTACTAGTATTACTCATTATTTTTGATTGAGATCTATTTAATTAGTTTAAGCTTGCTGATTTATTTTGATCTTAATTCAATTAATAATCTTAAGGTGGTGAGAAATTACCGAATCTTTAAACGAGAGAAAATTGTAAGCGATCGCCATATTTTTCCATTTTGCACAATATGGTATATTTTAAAATCAAGTTTTAGAGTGAATAGTACCTGATGGCAGTCAAAATCACCGAGGTAAACCGATCCCCAATTAGCGTAACAACCGTATCTGAATTTATTGACCTAGGGAAAAGCCGAAAAAACAGTGTAGCAATCCGTTCTGGTGTAGTTAAAAGAGTTAGCAGAAGATGTATTCAGTGAGAAGTTCGCTAGATGGTAATTAATTCTTAAACTTCTTAATGTTGTTTCAACTACTTTACTTCTGAAATGCCAACTCAATCCAGCGCACAAACTGCTTACAGTATCTTTGTTAGTCATCTTCAAGCGGGTAAAGTCGAGCAGGTGACAATTAAATCTCGTTTGCTTGAATATCGTCTTAAGGACGAATTTGGTGGTCAACGCTATAGCATTCAGAAAACTGGTTCTCAAGCTGATTTAATTAGCTTACTCAATAGTCACAACGTACAATTTGACACGGTTAGCGATAATTCAGATACTGCTACTGCTGCTGGTTTAATTACGCTGCTACTTTCTTCTGGGCTATTAGTTGGCGCTTTGGCTTGGCTGGCAAAATTTAGCACCGAAGGCGGAATAGGTTTGGATATGGGAGTCGGTAAAAGTAACGCCAGAGTATATCAAAAAGGCAAAACTGGGATTACCTTTGCTGATGTTGCAGGGGTAGATGAAGCAAAACAGGAATTACAAGAAGTAGTAGATTTTCTACAAAACGGGGATAAATACCGCAAAATCGGGGCAAAAATACCCAAAGGAGTACTATTAGTTGGTTCTCCAGGCACAGGTAAAACTTTACTAGCTAAAGCAGTGGCAGGAGAAGCAGAAGTACCTTTCCTGAGTATGTCTGGTTCGGAATTTGTCGAATTATATGTTGGCGTAGGTGCATCAAGAGTAAGGGATTTATTCAATAAAGCTAAACGTCAAGCACCCTGTATTATTTTTATTGATGAGCTAGACGCGATCGGCAAATCGCGGGGGAACAATCCCAACGGGGGCAATGATGAACGAGAACAGACTCTTAATCAGTTATTAACGGAGATGGATGGATTTGATGGTAACGAGGGAGTAATTCTGCTTGCTGCTACTAATCGTCCCGAAATACTCGATCCTGCTTTACGTCGTCCTGGTAGATTTGACCGACAGGTATTAGTCGATCGCCCTGATAAAAGTGGCAGAATTGAGATCCTTGGGGTTCATGCTCGTAAGGTAATCTTAGGCGAAGATGTCAATCTAGAAGAAATTGCTGCCCAGACAGCAGGATTTGCGGGGGCAGATTTGGCAAACTTGGTTAATGAGGCTGCATTGCTAGCTGCACGCCATAACCGTCAAGCAGTCTTGATGGTAGACTTTGGCGAAGCCTTCGAACGGGTAATAGCTGGACTAGAAAAGCGATCGCGTGTTCTTACTCTTCGAGAACGTCAAACCGTAGCTTATCATGAAGTTGGTCATGCTTTTGTGGGGGCATTAATGCCTGGAGGAGATAAGGTTGCGAAGATTTCTATTGTGCCTCGTGGTCTTGGTGCATTGGGCTATACGTTACAAACTCCAGAAGAAGATCGCTTTTTGTTGCTAGAAGATGAACTACGGGGCAAAATTGCTACTCTTTTAGGTGGAAGGGCAGCAGAATTAGTAGTCTTTAATAAGATTTCTACTGGTGCCAGCGACGACATTCAAAAAGCCACGGAATTAGCTGAAAAAGCTATAACTCAATATGGTATGAGTACTGTTGGTCCGATCTCCTTTGCCAAAGATGAAGGGCAGTTTTTAAATAGTTCAACCTCTAGACGTACTGTCAGCGGAGAAGTAACCGCGGAGATAGATCGCCTAGTTCAACAAAGCATCAATCAAGCCTATGAAATAGCGCAAAAGATTCTAGAACTCAATCGCGATTTACTAGAATCCACTACCCAAACATTGTTAAAGCAGGAAGTGTTAGAAGGTAGCCAGTTAAAAATGATCCTCTCACAGGTTAAAGCGCCTACAGAGTTAGCAGAATTTTTACAAGGTTAAAAATGATCGGGGCAAGGCAGTATCTTGCCCCTACAAATAATCGTACAAATATTTATTAAAGAACAATTTCATCCCCAATTTGAATAACCTTTCCTGCTTCAGTAGGAGATAAGCGAGTATTTACGGCAAGACGGAAATAATGATTAAAGCGCGATCGCTCTGTCCATTTTGGCAGGGTATTTTTTCTTTGCGTAATAAAGATTTTTTGAAACTTAGGCAGAGGTTCTCCTGTGTGCGGATCGCGGGTGACGACAACGCAGCGTTGGCAGGGATTAACCCCCATAAATTCAACGTCACCTATTTTAAACTTAACAGTAGAGTCTGGTGTAGTAAACAGTCGATCTTCCCAAAAAGCAGGTACTCCAGCAAGCTCAATATTGGCACGGAAACGCCGACGAATATCCCCTGTTTCTAGTTCAGGATACCAGGAGGCGATCGCTTCTAGAGTAGCAGTACTCACAATGGTTGCTCCAGGAGAAACTATATCATCAGGAAAACCCATGGTTAGATTCTGCTGCAACTCTACAGGAAAGCCAAAATATGACTCTAACCAATTACAAAGCGCTGCTTGTTCGAGCAGATTAAATTTTACCGTTTGATCTGTTCCCTGTATTTTTAAAGTTAAGGCGTTAGTATCCAGATCAAATTCTGAGCGCAGAGCATGAATTTTGGAGTTACGCTTACCATTAACAAAATTACCGTCGAGATCGCTAATCGCCCAAGTGCGATCGCCTTGTAATGCTCCAGATGCTAAAACAGTAACGCGATCGCAATCTACCCGATCTAATGATTTAACGGGATAAACAAACAAGGCAGAGACATAAGCAGTAGTGGCAGACATAATTCATCATTGCCAATTGTCCTCTAATTGTCTCGCAAAAAAAAGACCGAATCAAGTAAGTTACTCAATTCAGCCGTTCTACAACCTTCAATCACAATATTTAATTAACTTAAGCATATTATCTGCAATCAATTTCGTCGAGAACAGCAGTAGCTTTTGCACACAAAGCTTCATGACACTTACCGTTAGTGGCGACAATACAACCCCAACGCTTGACATCTCCTTGGTTATAGTAAACGGGCTTGCCATTGAGATAGCTAAATTTACCACCAGCTTCAGTGAGAATTAGCTCTGGCGCTGCAAAATCCCAGTCTTTAGCTGCCGATTTTCCTGATAAAGATAGATAAACATCAGATTCTTGCTCTAAAAGAGTAGAAATTTTTCCGCCCACGCCACCCATATATTTTTTATCCGCAAAGGGTAGGCGATCGATTAAAGCTTTAAAGCGATCGTCTCGATGAGAGCGACTGACAATCAAATAGAGATCTTCAATCTGTTGGCGATCGGATACCTTCATAGGAGTAATCTGACCATCTTTGGTTTCGACAAAAGTACCATTATCTTTCGACGCGAAATAAACTTTGCCCGCTTCAGGAATTGCCACAATACCAATTACAGGACGACCTTGATAGGCTAGGGCAATATGCATTCCATATTCTCCTGTTTTATCGATAAAGTCTCTTGTGCCATCTAGGGGATCGATAATCCATACCCAATCTTTAGGGATTGGTTCGGCTTTTTTGACATCAAAAGTTTCTTCAGACAAATAACCAAATTCTTCTGTTCCTAACTTCTCTTGGAGACTACTGAGAATGTATTTATTGGCTGCTAAATCAGCTTCGGTAACAGGCCCATCTTTCTTATCGTCAATATCTAAATCAGAGGTATCCTTGTGATAAAAAGAACTGAGAATATCCGCTGCACCCCAGGCAACAGAACGAGCAATTGTGAGAATTTCTGCTAATTCGGCTTGATTTTTGTCCAAAGCTATCTCCTAAGATTCTTTTTAATTTAATTATTGCCTCATAATTTTACCTATAATACGTTTGATGTGAATTAGCTTCGTTAAAATTGGCTGATTTTAAGTTTCAAGCTTTAAAAATTTACTTAATCTTTCACAGGGCTATTTCATTGCTTCAATGATTTTCATTGTCTCCACACTAACAGTACAGACACGCTGAAGTAAATCAATAACTTGTTCTTTATAGTCAGCAAAGCGATAAGTATTAAATTTCTCGGCGATAGTTTTGTCTTTGGGTTTTTTCTCCTTGTATTGATCTAAAATCCATTCCAACGCGCTACGATTGCCTAATTTATAATCCCACGCTTCAGGAGGAACACCATGTAAACTGGTATCTGTATCTAAGATAATCGTTCCTTTGTCTTGATCTGCTTTTAATTTTACTGTGGGCGATTTGGCTTTAGTTGAGGAAATATCAATGCGCTTTAATGTATATGGTTCGACGGTTTCGTAGTTAATATGTAAATCCATTAGTCGTCTTCCCCAGGCTACCCATTGTTGGAAATTGTCATAGAAAGGAATGCGAGGAAAATCTCGTTTCAAATTTTGTTCGTATTTTTGTCTGTAGGCGGGGTTATGTAAGACAGCGTAGGTGTAATGAAAGATATCCAGTTTTGTAATCGTAGGGGCGATTCGCGAATCGCCCTTACAGGAATC
The DNA here is from genome assembly GCF_003003995.1 of Pleurocapsa sp. CCALA 161. Taxonomy (GTDB): domain Bacteria; phylum Cyanobacteriota; class Cyanobacteriia; order Cyanobacteriales; family Xenococcaceae; genus Waterburya. The sequence continues at coordinate 20,058 of NZ_PVWF01000010.1, forward strand.
GCCCCTACAATAATGATTATGGAATTGTTGTAATCCCCAGTCGGTTATGTTATCGGTTCTATTTCCTGATTTATCGTAGCTGTAGAGAGATATACATTGACAACCTGCTGGAAGGCAATTCATATCAACTATGTATTGAGATGACAAAATATGAAAATCTTTAGGAGAAGCAATTCCTGGAATTATTATTACTAGATTTTTTTCTTTAAGAAAATTGTCCCAAGAATAGATAAATGAATTTAAATATTTATCAAAATAAACATATTGATTAACGTATGGTTTAATATATCCAGCAACTATATTACTCTCATCAAATATAATATCTGTGTTTTTGTTCCAAAATCTTTTGAGTTCTCTTGACCACTTGATAGATGAGTTAATTTTCTTTTCTTTCAAACTTAATCTATATTTTTCAATGAAAAATTCTATTTTTGTTTTCAGATTATATTTGGACAAATCATAAACCCAGTCAGCACGATTTGTTTCTAATCCTCTAGAAAAAAGTTTAAATACAGCTTGTTCTGATTTACCTGCTTTAACATCCTTATCAATCGACGGTAGTAGTTCATTAAAATTATTATCAGTTTGATTGAGCCAATTATTTTGTTTGTCAGAAATTATATGAGTAAAATTGACTTCAGTAAATTTAGTAGTAGCTAAGAACTGTAGTTTATCTTTAGCAATTTCTAACTCTGGACGACGAAAATAGAATACTTTACAAGGCGAAGTATTTTTATCTTCTTTTTTTACCATAAAGAAAATAGCCACCCCTGTTTGAATGCCAAAAACATTATTAGTAGTACCTGATAGCTTAGGATTAGCTCGAACATCTCCACCTAAGTCAATTATATATATATCACTAAATTCATCTGAAACTACTTTTCTAAATCCGTCATAAATTCTTTTATCTAGATAAGATCTATTGACAACATAAGCTACAATTCCATCATTGTTTAATCGATCTAAAGCCCAACGAAGAAAACGAGTACAAGGATCGTAAACGCTATTTTGATTTTGCGCTGTTCCATGTTTAATATATGTATCTTTTATTCTTTTATCTATACCGTCTTTGTAGCTGCGGTTAGCATTATTGTCATTAAAATTTTCTTGTTTAGCATTATATGGCGGATTGCCAAGTATTACGGATATAGAGTTGCTATTTTGACGACTAATTCTTTCGGTATTTTCAACGCTTAAATGAAATAAATTTCCCTGTTTATATTGAAAATAAGTATGTTCAAGTGTATCAACTAAACAGATATTATTAAACTCCTCATACTCACCCATTTTTTGTTTATAGGTGTATTCAATATTGAGATTAGCAATATAGTAAGGAAGAATTGAAATCTCATTACAGTGAATTTCATTTTGATATTTATGCTTGAGTTTATGTTTGGGAATATGCTCAATTAACTCAGTAACGAAAGTACCTGTGCCGACTGCTGGCTCAATTATGTGAACATCTTTATCTTCAAGTAGTTTTCCAAAGTGTTTGTGGGTTAAATAATCAACGCTTTGTACCATAAAGCGAACTATTTCATTGGGAGTATAAACGATGCCTAATCTATCCGCAGCTTTTGGATTATAAGCCTGATAAAAATTTTCGTATATAGCTTTTAGAAACTTTTGCTTCTCATGATGATTACCAATATTAGCAGCAGTTCGCTTAATAACTTTGTAATATCTTTGGATAGTCAAAAAAATATTTTTCTTTGTCTTGCCACTAAAAAAAGTATTAACTACACTCTGTAATTCTCTGGCAATATTATTCTCTTGATGAAATTGCGACTCATTAAAAATATTGATAAAAATATCTTCTGTCAAAATGTGCTGAATAATCATTTCTCGCACATCCAATAAACTAACTTCTGGATTAATTGAATCTCGACAGATCTGTAAAAACTTATCTCTATTCGCCAAAAAATTTGTATTCGTTTCCGACTCTCGATCAATTAAATCTCGCAGAGTTTCTAGAAGAGTAGGTAAATCTTCCTTAAAAGAAATAATTGCCTTACGAAAATCTGTTACTTCTGGCGGAACATAATTAATAAACCGAGCTATTAAACCATCCAAACCAGACGCATCTTTCATGTCAATACGTCCAGTTTCATCCCCATGCTGAATTAAAACAGCAGTAAGTGAATCTTCAAAAAGAATATTTCGATCTGGATATCCTTTGGCAAATTTCTTTTCTATCTCTTCATCAAGATTGTCATATTTATCTTTTGCTTCCCAATAACCATAATCAAGCCTAATTGCATCTTTAACCGTGCCATCTGGACGAATAGTTTTCCCAGCTTTAGTTTTATAATCAAGTTCGGGAATCAGTAAAAAATCTTTTGGTTTACAATATTCATTTAGTAAATTTTGAAAAGCAGTTCTAATTGCAGTTTCCTTACGCGATCCACCGTATTGAATGATTTTTTCTACTTCTGATTGATATTGAGTTATTAATAATCTAGACATAACTATTAAAGGAAAAATATAAAGTAGTTTTAATAAACTTATTCTTCCCTTTATAATTTTCGTAATCTTCTAATGATTTCCCACAATTAGATAAAGATTTGATAAAGATATTAACTTATAGACAAATCACAGATAAATAGTAGTAAATGGCAAATGAATAATTAGTCAACTCTAGATGTAGCGTATAAATTTTAGTTTTTATTAATTAGCAAGATTGGAAATATATTTAAACCTTAAACTTACTTAAGTAAAAACAAATACCAACATTTAATTATTGATGAAATGTCGGCTATTTTACACAGGTTTTTTATCTAGATATTATATAAGCTAAGTAATTTTACTTTTAACTTAAGTACCTAGCCGAAATTAATTACACATTTGATTTTCTTTTTCCCTTTTTTCCTGAGCTAAACTAGAAAATTTATTTTGCAGGACTACTTAATACTTATGTCATCTATGTCATCAAGAAATAATTTTTATTCCATTAAAGCAATGAAGTTCAGAACCCTTCACTATAGCTATTAACAATAACCAATGAATTTTGGTAACTTAAGCTTTCTCCAGCTATTTTTAAGCATTGGTATTATTTATTTATGTGTCTAAATTTTTAAATAACTTGCCTACTTCGGGATTATAAATCAGCATATAGTTCCAATAGTTTTCAAACACCGACTCTACATAGCCTTTGGTTTCTGGATAGGGAATTTTCTCGACAAAATCATCAGCATCCTGCAAACCATAACGCTTAACCCATTTGGCTACCGCATTAGGGCCAGCATTATAACTAGCCACTGCCAACATCGAGTTATTGTTATATTTCTGGTGGGTAAAGTCGAGATAGTAAGTGCCAATATTGATATTATCTTCAGGATTGGTCATGGAATAGTTAGACAAACCAATGTTTTGGGCTGCGGTTTTGGCTGTTGGAGGAATTACCTGCATCAAACCCATTGCCCCCGCTGAGGATTCGATTTCTGGTTCAAACCGCGATTCTTGGCGAATTAAAGAAGTAACTAATAAAGGGTTGAGTTGACGCTGTTTTGACCATTTTAAAATAGTTGACTCAAACGGAAGGGGATAGAGAGCTTGCCAATACTCAGGAGTTTGGCGCAACTGTTGCCATTGTTGTTTGTCTTGGGGAGTATCCCTATCTTGAAGCTCGGCAATTTGGTTGATGCCTCGAAGATTTTGTCCTTGGTGGAGTTGCAGTAAACCTTTGGTGAAGTCATCGGCAACGGTTAAGTTTGAGCGATCGCTGATTTCTGTCTGGAATTGAGTCCAGGCTTCCTGTTCTAGACCTAATTTATATAGCTCCTGGAAGGTTGCCGAACCTCCAGTCGGGGTGATTTTCTCTACCTGGAGTACTTGAGGAACTTGCTGACGTATTGTGGTAAAGTTGCCCACATCCCAACCTAAAGCTACCGCTGAACGCCAAGCATAATAAGATCTAGGGAATCTACCTAGTACAGATTTATAGGCGGTAGTGGCATCCTGGGGACGATTAAGTTTAGTTGCCCACTTGGCAATCCAGAAACCTGCTTGGGGTGCTAGTTTACTCTCAGGGTTATTGATCACAATTGGTTGCGCCCATTGCCAAGCGCTCACTAAATCTCCTGATTGGGCTTTATTGCTGGCAACCTTCCAGCGATATTCGGCTGCTGCTGCGGAAGATTTGTAGTCAGTTAAAAGAGTGTTTAGAGCTTGGGTAGCCCCTTGAGGGTTTTTTAACGCCTGTAAATATTGTGCTTTTTCTACTAAAGCTTCTGGTGCTTGTTGGGGAAATTGGGCGATCGCCCGATCGAGATAAGTTACTGCTTCTTTTGGTTGGACTAGAGTAGCCATCCGTCGTAGACCCCATCCCGTATCGACCGATTGGGGGTACTGTTGGATCAGCTGAAGATAGTATTTTTTGGCGGTAACTTGATCATTACCCAGGTGATATCCTCTCCCCGCGCGATATAGATTACGGGAGGTATCTGGTGCTTGAGCATAGGCTTGACCTGCTTTGCCATAATCCCACTTAAGCCAGTAGCTATCGGCGATCGCTTCCCACTCTGTTGGAGTCAACTGAGAAGCATATTCTTTGACCAAGCGATCGCGCATTTTGTCTACCCCAGGTGCATCAGGAGTATATTTAACCAAAATCGCCATGAGCTTTGGTTGATTGGGGTTTTTGCTTAATTGCTGCCGAATAATTTCTTGAGTTCGGGGATGAGTGGGAAATTGGGCGATCGCCTGTTGCCAATATTCAGGCTGAGATTTACCCAGAAGATATAATGCTTCTCCTGTCACAGCAGAGGTGGGATATTTCGCTACTACCTGTTGCCAAGTTTCAGTTGCTGCTCGATTGTCTTGTTCTAGCTGATATGCCTTACCTTTAGCCAGTAGAATATGGGCTGCCAAAAGAGGATATTCTTGCTCTAAACCCTCAAGTTCGGCTAATGCTGCTTTACCCTCGTGGCGATCGAGCAAATCTGAAGCCAAGAGGAAACTATGTTGAGTACTCGCTGGCGGATTACCCATAGCAAGGGACGTTTTTTTTGATGATAAATCGTTTGTATGCTTGGAAGTGTCGGCAACAGATTTATGTGCATCAATCAAAATTTTTAAACCGATTACTGTTGATATTGAAGCAAGAAGAATTAATAAAAAAACTTTGCTATTAAATAATTTCCACATATTAGTTTCTTAAAGACGGACAGTCAGAGCTATAGGATGATTGTTCCCTGAAAAAATATTTTTTATATCATCTAAATAACTGATTAATGATAATTATCAACTGGGCAAAACAGTAAGTAACAGTAATCTAAATACTTAGATTAAGATTACGTAATAAGTTTATTTTATTATGTTTTCTCTCGTTAAAATATACAGTTATATTAAATTTTTGATAAAGCCTTCAAAAAGTAAATTTATTTAAAGAAAATGAACTAAAAATATTAAATTCAATTACAATATAATTTGTAAAATTTGATTAGAGCTTAATACTAAAAACCCAAATTTATCTAAGCTTAAGCCCCAAACTTTGAAGTTTCATTTTCACAGTTTATTACTACTTTGCAAGTCCCAAAAATCTTCTCTTTTGGCGATCGCGCAATTGATCTCAAACGTCAGCAGTAACGATTCAATTCTGCTTGATACTGTTTCCACTGAGGCATAAACAGAGTAACATAGCTCCAAAAGCGCTCGTTGTGTTGGCGCTCTAATAAATGAACTAATTCATGAACAATTACATATTCTAGACAGTGTTTTGGTTTAGTGATCAACTCTAAATTGAGCCAAATCCTTTTGGCTTGGGTATTGCAAGTTCCCCATCTAGTCTTCATTTTTTTGACTCCCCAATCGTTGACACTGACACCGATAATCCGTTCCCATTTATCAATTAAACCAGGAAGTTCAGCCTTAAGCTGCTGACGATACCATTCAATTAGCACCTGTTCTCGCTGTTCTTTAATGCTACCGTATCGCACATATAAATTTAGTTTGGTTGGCTCAAGGACAACTTTGGGCGCTGCCTGGTGATAGATAATCTTGAGCAGATAGCGATCGCCTTGGAAATAGCAACTTTCCCCTGTAATGTATTGCCTGGGAGACTTCAAGTGTTGAGCTTCAAATTTAGCTTGTTTTTGTTTAATCCAGTCGATTTTTGCCCCGACAAACTCTCGAATAGTTAATTCATCAAGCTTTTGGGGGCAAATAAGACATACCTGACCATTGGGGGGATGAACTTTGATATAGAGATTTTTAATATTTTTGCGGACTACATCAACTTCTAGATTACCAATTCTCATGCTAAATCAGATTACTTTACTCGCCTCAGTATAAACAAAGCAAGATTAAGCAATTTTTACTAGCTTTTCACTCAATTCCCAGAGACGTTTACCCTTGTTGTTATCCATAGCTTCATCAGAGATTTCTTGCTGGAAAGCAGTCCGATCTTCTTGCTGGCGATTACCCCAACTATAATAAACTCCCGACTCATTAAATTGAGGATCGGCGACTACTTTGGCAACTCTTTCCCCTGCTAATTCTTCCGTCACATAGCCTCCTGTAATTTTTTTCTGAAACCAAGGAAAGATCGTCCGAAATAGAGAATAATGGTTACGGAATAAGCCTGTCTCTGCGACACATCCAGGATAAAGAGCATTAAAAATAATTCCTGTAGAATCGTGATAGCGATCATGTAACTCCCGCATGGTCAGCATATTGCAGAGTTTACTATCTTTGTAAGCTTTTCCTGGTTTAAACTTCTTGCCGTCAATCATGGCGATTGGTGCTTTAAAACCTGCTTCCATCCCCTGTAGATCTCCTAAGTCTGGGGGTGCAGGGATGGGAATTTTACCGCCAATTTCTTTGGGGTTAGCGGTGACAGTACCTATAGTTACCAATTTTTTTTCGGGCGCTGGAGAATTCTTGAGATCCTCCAGCATAAGATTACACAGCAAGAAATGTCCAAGGTGATTAGTAGCCACACTTAACTCATAGCCTTCTTGACTACGCTGCGGTTCTTTTTCTAGAGGGAGATAAACTGCGGCATTACACACTAGAGCATCTAAAGACTTGCCTGTAGCGCGAAAATCTTGAACAAACTGATGCACGCTAGCTAGTGAAGCAAGATCAAGATGAATAATACTATATTTGTCCTGGGGAATACCAACTTCTTTGGCTACTTTTTCTGTTTTAGCTAGATTGCGACAAGCCATAACTACATGCCAACCACGGTTAGCCAAGGCTTTAGCAGCATATAAACCGACACCAGAAGATGCGCCAGTAATTACAACAGTTGATTCTTGTACCATTTTCTTAAAGATCTTGTTTTTTATTAGTATTCATACCTATTTATAAAATCTCATACTCTATAACTCTTGGTGAGCAGTCAGTTATAAAGTGTCATATTTTTAGTCAACTTCTAAAACATCTAATTCTTGGTTGTGCTTTGCTATCTTTCTTTTATGGACTTGAAAGGTAGGTATCCAAACAATCTGTTGATAACGAAAGCGATCGCCTAAAAAACAATTTGAAATTACGCTCAACTCAGACTTTATACCCGATCAAATTTGATGTAGCTGTCAGATGGTAAATTAGTAGCTGTCGCCAATGAATTTAAAGAACTTAAAATAGTCATCATGACCAAGCAACACCGCATAACTTTACTTCCTGGGGATGGTATAGGGCCCGAAATTATTGCCGTAGCGGTAGAAGTATTAGAGGCGATCGCCCAAAAACATGAGCTAAAGTTTAGCTTTACCGAAGCTTTAATTGGTGGTGCGGCGATCGATGCCACAGGCGAACCTTTACCAGAAGAGACTTTAACCGCTTGTCGTCATAGTGATGCGGTATTACTGGCGGCGATTGGCGGTTATAAATGGGATAATCTCCCTCGTCACCAACGTCCTGAAACGGGACTACTGGGAATGCGGGCAGGATTAGGATTATTTGCTAATCTTAGACCTGCAACAATTTTACCTCAGTTAATCAATGCTTCCTCCCTCAAGCCAGAAGTGGTGGCAGGAGTGGATATTATGGTGGTGCGTGAATTGACGGGGGGGATCTACTTCGGACAGCCTAGAGGAGTGTTTACCACCGAAACTGGTGAACAAAGAGGCGTAAATACCATGGCATATAGCGTTAGTGAAATTGATCGCATTGCTAAAGTTGGTTTTGAAACTGCTCAAAAACGCAGCGGGAAACTATGTTCTGTGGATAAAGCTAACGTGCTAGATGTTTCTCAACTATGGCGCGATCGCGTCACAGCAATGGCAGAGAATTATAGGAATGTGGAATTAAGTCATCTTTATGTAGATAATGCGGTCATGCAGCTAGTGCGCGCCCCGAAACAGTTTGATACTATCGTTACGGGCAATTTATTCGGTGATATTCTTTCTGATGCAGCAGCAATGCTCACGGGTAGTATCGGCATGTTACCTTCTGCTAGTTTGGGTGAGGCTGGTATGCCTGGGGTATACGAGCCTGTTCATGGCTCTGCCCCTGATATTGCTGGTCAAGATCAGGCTAACCCTCTAGCGCAAGTATTAAGTGCAGCCATGATGTTACGCTACAGTTTAAACGAGCCTGACGCAGCGACGGAAATTGAAACGGCGGTCAATCGAGTTTTAGACCAGGGTTATCGTACCGGAGACATTATGTCCCCTGGCATGAAAGCTATTGGGTGTAAAGAAATGGGGCAAGTTTTATTAGCCGCCCTGAGTGAATAATCTTGTAAGGCTGATCTGGAGTAGTTATCAGCTATCAGCTATCAGCTTTTAGAACCCAAACAATCAAGTTCCTAATTCCTATAATATTGTTCAAAACTCTTGTTCAAAGTCATTTGATCAATTAATTAAGACTTGATGCCTATCGTCTTTTTTTTGGGTATAGCCACCCAGAAAAAAGTTTGGTCATTCTGGGCATCAATACATAGGTCATCAGCAATACCAAGATGGCAGTAATTATTAAACTTTTGACCAACAACGGCAAGAATAATAATTCTAGCAGAGGTGCAAGAGTCAAATTTGCTAATTGAATTGAGGGAAAGAGCGCTAGCAAAGTAACGGTTGCCATCTTGTAACGCGGTGGTGGATGAATTTGCGGGGAAGAAGAAGGCAAAGTAAACCAAGTTTCTAAGCCTGTAATCACCCTAATTCGTGCAGGTTCTAAACGCAAGCTCTCCGCGCGGGCTAGCCACTGACGACGACATTCTGATTGTTCCCAAATCTGTAAGTTGCTGGCACGATCAAATTTAAAAATAATGCGATATTCGTTATCTGTTGGACTGCTAGGACGAAAAACGTTAGTGCCTAAATGCCCTTCAAAGGTCATCGCAGCAGCGGTAATTCCTGAAATAAACTTCTCAAATGCTACTTTACACCCAGGCTTTACTTTGCGCGAGATAACTACCGTGACGGGGGGATCGATTAAGTCTTTATCTCTCATACTATTACTGCTAACTGTTTGTCTTTCAGTTTTTGAATAAGCTTATCTTGGCTCAAATTATAAAATCAAAAGATAACATCATAATTTGGTGATAAAAGACTAATTAGTAACTAAAAATACAAACTTATTATGGTTAACTGTATACAGTATGCAGTATTAACAAACTAACTATTAATGACTAGGGCTTAACCTTTATGCTAGTCACCAAAGAAAAAGTATTCAAGCAATTTTGGTATCCTGTGATGCCTGTCTCTCAGATGTCAGGACAACCCGAGGGATTCGAATTATTGGGGCAAAAACTGGTTTTATGGCTAGATGATTCTGGTAGAGCAATAGTAGCAAGCGATCGCTGTTGTCATCGTTCAGCACAATTATCCAAAGGCAAGATTATTGATGGTAATATTGTCTGTCCCTATCATGGTTGGCGGTACGACGGACAAGGAGTCTGCGTAAAAGTTCCTCAGTTAGAAGACAGCAGCCAGATACCTAAAGGTTATCAAATAAATACCTATTTAGCTCAAGAACGTTATGGATATATCTGGGTATGCTTGGGCGAACCTTTAAATGAAATTCCCGAAATACCCGAAGCGAACGATCCTAATTTTCGCTTAATTCCTGAATTTTATGAAACCTGGTATTGTGCGGGGTTGAGAGTGATGGAAAATGAGTTCGATCTAGCTCATCCTACCTTTGTTCACACTACTACTTTTGGTAGCCAAAAGCATCCGATTCCCGATGCGATCGAGGTTAGCGAAACTGATTATGGGGTCACGGGAAAAGCAATTCTGGGTGTATTTAATCCCGAACAGCAACAGCAGAATCTCAAAATGGATGAAGACATAACCACAAGAAATTTAGATTTAGATTGGTATTTACCTTTCACCTGCAAGCTAAGAATAAATTATCCCAATGGTTTAGTCCACATCATCGTTAATACCGCTACACCGATTAATGATTCTTCTTCGCAGATTGTTCAGTTTTGCTTGCGCAACGACACCGAAGCAGAAACAAAAGCAGCAGATGTGGTGAAATTTGATCGCGCTGTGACTTTAGAAGACAAAGCCGTATTAGAAACTACGGATTATGACGTGCCGTTGGATTTAAAACAAGAACAACACATGATGACAGATAAGCCAGGAATTTTGATGAGGCGGAAGTTAAGCAAGCTGTTGGCAAGTAATAAATAAAAGAAAAGATAGAGGCGAACGGTGACGGACATGCCTCCAGACACTTATCCTTTAGGGCTAGTACTAAGCGTGAATCTTTTAAGGCATTTGCCCATATAAAAATGAGTATTAATCAAGACGTAATCGATCGCAAGGACATAAATCAACCTAGAGGGGAACCGCCTCGTGGGGGTTGGCAAGGTGCAGTTTCTCGTTATTTTGAATTTGACCGATATCGGACTAATTTTCGCACCGAAATTTTGGCAGGCGTGACTACTTTTATGACGATGGCGTACATTTTGGTAGTTAATCCGTTAATTCTTTCTGATGCCATATTTCTGAATCAGCCCAAAGATTTATTTGCCGAGTTGGTAGTAGCAACGGCAGTATCGGCAGGCATTGGCACACTGATTATGGCATTGTTGGCAAAATATCCTTTTGCCCTTGCCCCGGGAATGGGGATTAATGCTTTTTTTGCCTATTCGGTAGTTCTGGATTTAGGTATAAATTGGCGTACCGCCTTAGCTTGTGTATTTGTCGAAGGCTTGGTTTTTATCCTGCTGACAGTTAGCGATATTCGTCGCCATCTAATTACTGCTGTCCCCAGTTCGATTAAATCAGCAACTACGGTAGGAATTGGTTTATTTTTAGCCTATATTGGCTTAGGAGGGGCAACAGAAGTAGGCGGCGCGGGTCTAATTGTCGCTAGCGAAGTTACTAAAACCGATTTTGGTAGTTTAGCTCAACCTCAAGCTTTGATGGCAATTTTTGGTATTTTCCTGACTGCTTTCTTTATGGTGCGACGGATCAAAGGAGCATTGTTATGGGGAATTATTGGTACTGCTAGCTTGGGGTGGATCTTTGGTGTGACCAACACACCTCAAGGATTTGCTTCTATTCCAGCCTTTCCCAAAGATTTATTTGGGGCAGCATTTGTGGGTTTAGGAGGAATCAATGGCAGCAACTGGATTGATTTTCTGGCTGCACTGTTGGTGTTTCTCTTTGTGGATCTGTTCGATACTATCGGCACATTGGCGGGAGTGGGAATGCAGGCAGGATATATCGATGAGAATGGCGAATTACCAAGGGCTAATCGAGCCTTAACCGCAGATGCGATCGCCACTACGGCTGGGGCAGTCATGGGAACATCTAGCGTTACTACCTTTGTGGAGTCGGCTTCAGGCGTTGCTGAAGGAGGGCGTACTGGTTTTGCATCAGTCATAGTTGCAGCCTTGTTCTTTATTTCTTTAATCTTTACACCGATTTTTGAAGCTATACCGGCCTTTGCTACTACTCCAGCCCTAACCATTGTGGGTGTATTGATGATGGCAAGCATCACAACTATTAACTGGGAGGATTTAACCGAAGCCATACCAGCTTTTTTAACTATATTCTTTATTCCCTTTGCCTTTTCCATTGCAGCAGGATTATCTATTGGCTTAATTGCCTATCCCCTATTAAAAACCTTTAAGGGCAAAGCGCAAGATGTACCTTTAGTCACTTGGATTCTGGCAGCTATATTTGTCGCTCGCTTTATTTTTATGACTTTGCGCTTTGGCTAACCGTACAGGCAAACGGCTATTCACCCCCACCACAAATAATCAACAATTAACAAAATGACCAATCAAGAATTGACTTTAGCAGAAGAAATTAAAACAGAAGCACCTGCTTCAATTGAATCCGATTTAATTTATGGTTTAGAAGCCCGTCCCCCTTTTGTCGAATCTATCTTTGTCGCGTTGCAGCACGTATTTGCCTGCTTCGTCGGAATTATTACTCCTGGCTTAATTATCTGCGGAACATTAGAAGTGTCGCCAGCCGATACTACCTTTATTTTGAGTATGTCCTTGGTAGTATCAGGTATTGCTACTTTTATTCAAGCAAAAAGGTTTGGGCCAGTGGGTTCTGGATTATTAAGTATCCAAGGAACTAGCTTTGCTTTCTTAGCTCCAATTATTGCTGCGGGTTTGGCAGTCAAAGAAACTGGAGGTTCTCCCACAGATGCACTAGGTCTAATTTTTGGGTTATGTTTTTTTGGAGCTTTAATTGAAATTATTATTAGTCGTTTTTTGCACTTGGCAAATCAATTAATTACACCTTTGGTTACGGGGGTAGTCGTGACTTTGATTGGTTTGACCTTAATCAAAGTTGGGATCACTTCTATGGGTGGAGGAGTAGCCGCCCAAAATAATGACACTTTTGGCAGTTGGACTTATTTAGGTGTTTCTCTGTTGGTGTTGGCGGTAATTGTTATTCTCAATAGTCTCAACAGTAACTTTTTGCGCATGTCATCGGTAGTTATTGGTTTAGCTGTAGGCTACATAGTTTCAATTCCCTTGGGATTAGTCGATTTTAGTAATTTATCTCAACTGCCTTTAATTGCTTTGCCGATACCGTTTAAATATGGCTTAAAATTTGATTTTGGGGCATTTATTCCCTTTGCTTTTTTATATGTAATTACTGCCATTGAATCAATTGGCGATTTGACCGCAACCTCGGCTATTTCTGGCGAACCGATTAAAGGGCCAATATACTTTCGTCGACTTCAAGGCGGAATTTTAGGGGATGGAATTAATTCCATGATTGCTGCTGCTTTCAATACTTTTCCCAACACTACTTTTAGTCAAAATAATGGTGTTATTCAATTGACGGGAGTAGGTAGTCGCTACGTGGGCTATTTTATTTCGGTAATTTTTGTGGTTCTTGGTCTTTTTCCGATTATCGCGGGAATTTTTCAGGCTTTACCCCAACCAGTCTTGGGTGGGGCGACCATTATTATGTTTGGAACTGTGGCGGTAGCAGGAATCAAAATTCTGTCGATGGTCAATCTAACTAAACGTAATTCAATTATTTTGGCGGTTGCTTTAAGCATGGGTTTGGGGGTAACTTTTGTTCCTGAAATTCTCGAGGCTTCACCTGAACTAATTAAAAGTATTTTTTCTTCAGGTATTTCAACAGGAGGACTCACTGCTTTAATTTTGAATATGATTTTGCCAGGAAGAGAATAATTACTGATTTTTGGTGGTCTTTCGATGAGCATTAGTAGCAGAGTATTTTGATGTAAACGTAATTATGTTCCTGCCCACAATACAACTAACGACTAATAACTAAAGACTGATTAATATGTATCAACTTAAAGCAATTATTATTGGCGCAGGGATGGCTGGATTAGCTGCTGGTATTGCAATGCGTCAAGCAGGATACGAAGTAGAAATTTACGAAAAGACAAAGAAGTTACGTCCTGCGGGGGCGGGGATTTCTCTGTGGTCGAATGGGATTAAAGTTCTCAATAAATTAGGACTAGGGAAGCAAGTCGCTGCTATTGGCGGACAGATGAACCGCATGGAATACCGTAATAGTCAGGGAGAAGTTTTAAATGATGTCAACTTGATTCCTTTAATGGAACAGGTAGGACAAAGACCTTATCCTGTATCTCGAACTGATCTACAAGAGATGATGCTCAACGCCTTCGGTAAATCAGATGTACAGATGGGAATGCGCTGTATAGAAGTTAAACAGGATGCAGATAGTGCCACAGCTATTTTTGAGGATGGGACTATTGCTACAGGAGATGTGATTATTGGTGCAGATGGAATTCATTCAGTAGTGCGTAGCTATCTTGCTTGCGGAAAGATAGAATCTCGCTATGCAGGTTATGTTAACTGGAATGGATTGGTTGAAGCTAGCCCCGATTTGGCAGAAAGTGATGTTTGGGTAATTTATGTAGGCGAAGGGAAACGCGCCTCGATGATGCCTGTGGGGGGAAATCGGTTTTACTTTTTTATGGGCTGTCCAAAACCTCAAGGAACAACCCCACCTAATGGAGATATTCGCGCCGAGTTAAAAGAAATCTTCGCAGGGTGGGCGCAGCCAGTACAGAACCTAATTGAGAAGCTCGATCCTGAACAGGTAAACCGTCTGGAAATTGGCGATATAGATCCCTTGCCTAACTTAGTAGAAGGTCGAATTGCCTTAGTCGGAGATTCGGCACACGCAACTACTCCAACTTTAGGACAGGGAGGCTGTCAGGCGATGGAAGATGCAGAAGTACTTTGTCGCTATTTGATTACAACTAATATTAGCGTCGAAGATGCCCTCAAGCGTTATGAAGCAGAACGAAAAGAAAGGGTGGCGCAGCTAGTATTGAAAGCCCGCAAGCGGACTGATACTATCTATAACAAAGAGCCAGATTTAACCCAGCAGTGGTACGAACAATTAAAGCAAGAAAATCCTCAAGATGTTACAGGTGCGATCGCAAAAATCATTCTTGGAGGCCCTTTGCATTGAACATTGAACAGACATGCCAGGTAAATTAATGACTCACGTATTAGATACGGTAAATGATTGTCCAGATCAAGGAGTTGCGATCGCAAATTATGGAAACCTAATCTCAAATATAGATTCTAAAATCTTCTTCTCTTGCTTTAAAGACACTATTCTAATCGCCAGTGAATAATAAATATGCGATCGCAAAATTAAATAATCTGTCTCAGGAAGAGTTTACTGCTGTTTTGGGGAAGATTTGGGAAGAAACACCCGAAATTGCTGAGAAAGCTTGGCAAGATAAACCTTTTGAGAATTTAGAAGCTTTATATCAGGCTATGCTTGCCGTGGTCAACCAGATGAGTGAAGCTAAACAGGTAGCGTTAATTAAAGCTCATCCCGATTTGGGTAGCAAAACTAAGATGGCAGAAGCTTCAGTGCAAGAACAAGCAGGAATAGGCTTAGATCGCTTATCTAAATCAGAATATCAGCGTTTTCAATTTCTCAACCAGGCTTACAAAGACAAGTTTGGTTTTCCTTTTATAGTTGCGGTGAAGCATCACACCAAAGAAAGTATTTTAGAAGCATTTGAAACTCGTTTAAATAATACTCAAGAACGAGAAAAACAACAGGCTTTAACTGAAATTAGTAAAATTGCTCGACTACGTTTAGACTCTTTAATTGATTAAAGTATATGTAAGTATTTCATATATCTATACGGCTTATTGCTCATCCTTCTTCCCTTAAAATAAATGTCTACCTTACTGGTCAACAACATTCATACTCTTGTGACAATGGACAACGAACGTCGCGAAATTCGGCGTGGCGCGCTATTGGTTAGGGATAATGTCATCGAACAGATAGGAACAACCGAAGAATTACCTGATACTGCCGATGAAGTTCTAGACTTACAAGACAAGCATATTGTATTACCAGGGCTAGTAAATACCCATCATCATTTCTTTCAAAATCTAACCCGTGTAACTCCCGCAGGACAAAATGGTGACTTATTTCAATGGCTGACTGCACACTATCCTTTGTGGTCTAATCTAACTGGAAAAGGGATGTATTATAGTTCTCAGTTAGCAGCGACAGAATTAATCTTGTCAGGCTGCACTACCGCCAGCGATCATCACTATATATTTCCTAATGACTGTACCCTTGATGAGCAAATTAGAGGAGTGAGGGAAATTGGTTTGCGGTTTCATGCCAGTCGGGGAAGTATGAGCGTCGGGGAAAGTAATGGCGGTTTGCCTCCAGATTCTCTGGTAGAAAAAGAAGCCGATATTTTGAAAGATTCTCAACGGTTGATTGAAGAGTATCATAATAGCGATCGCTATTCTATGCTGAGAATTGTCCTAGCCCCCTGTTCCCCTTTTTCTGTATCTACAGACTTAATGCGCGAGTCGGCTGCAATGGCGAGAAGTTACAAAGGAGTGAGATTACATACTCATCTGGCAGAAAATAAAGGAGATGTGGAATATAGTCTATCTAAGTTTAATCTCACTCCTGGAGATTATGCCGAGTCGGTGGGTTGGCTAGGGGATGATGTCTGGCACGCTCATTGTGTAAAATTAAGCGATCGCGCGATCGATAAATTTGGTCAAACTAGTACGGGAGTCGCCCATTGTCCCTGTAGTAATATGCGTCTGGCTAGCGGTATTGCCCCGATCCGCAAAATGCTCAACAAAAATGTGCCTGTTGGTTTAGGAGTGGATGGGGCAGCTTCTAACGATGCTACTAACTTATTCCATGAAGCCCGCCAAGCTTTCTTACTCGCTCGCGTTAGAGATGAAGATGCTTCGGTAATGACTGCCCGCGATGTCCTAGAAATTGCCACTAGAGGCGGTGCCAAAGTTTTGGGCAGAGATGATCTCGGCTATCTCGCCCCAGGAATGGCAGCAGATTTTATTGCAGTCGATCTAGATAAACTTGGATATGTGGGAACACAAGCCGATCCTGTATCGGCATTAATTTACTGTCAAACCGATCGCATCGACTACAGTTTTATTAACGGTAAAAAAGTTGTAGATCGAGGCAATTTAACTACCATTGAGCCTGAAAATTTGATCGCAAAAGCTAATTTAGTTGCGATCGCTTTAGCTAATGGTTAAGGCTTTACTCTGTTAACCTCCGACTCAAATCTTTTTTTGTTACCTAATTGTAATCTAAAGTAAATTTTACCAAATCACTTAAATTTGATTTGTATACTGTATACATTAATACGATGGCATCAAGATAATAATGATAATTTTGCTTATGATCAACAGGTGTGAGTTTGGATATGAACGATAGAAAAACTGAGTCTTGGTGTCCTAATTTTATTCAGAATTTTAATTTAATTAAAAATTCAATTTGGTTATTTTTCCCTGTTACCTTGCTATCAATTTCTACTATTGAAACCTCGGCATCAGAAGAATTATCTAGCTTGGACGATACGAATAGAATGTCTCAAGTTAATCATGTCCGACAGTTGAAATCACCTCAAAATTTGCCTAATCTCGAAAAAAATAACGGGATGTCTCAAATTACCAACGTGAAACAGTTACGAGACGTTGCTCCTACAGATTGGGCTTATGAAGCGCTGCGTTCATTAGTAGATCGTTATGGTTGCATTGCGGGGTTTCCTAACCAGACTTATCGTGGCAGTCAAGCTTTATCTCGGTATGAATTTGCTGCGGGTTTAAACTCTTGTCTCAATCAAATCGAACGTTTAATTGCCTCAAGGGACAACGTATCTCAGGAAGATCTAGAAACCGTACAGCGGTTGAGTCAGGAATTTGAAGCAGAATTAGCAACCCTTGGTGGCAGAGTTGATAGTCTTGACAGCCAGGTAGCTGTTTTGGAAGATAATCAATTTTCTACTACTACCAAATTTACAGGTGACATCTTTTTAAACGCTACAGGTGCAACTGCCAGTGATGATGTTTTAGCAGAGACAGTTAGTCTTGATACACCTCTTAGTCTTCGTCGCGCAGGGCGAGATGCAAATAATAATCCGATCATTAGTAATATTACCGAAGATCCTGAAATAACCTTTAGTTACTATACTTGGCTCAACTTCAACTCTTCATTTACAGGAAAAGATAACTTTACTATTCAATTAGTAGCAGGCAACGGTGATTCTCCTGCTAATAATTATGTTTCCGCAGGGCTTTATAACACTTTTGGCACTCCTTTTACCGATCAAACTGGTACAGCTTCAGGAACAAATAGCGTTGAACTACGAGAATTGTTCTATGATTTTCCGATTGGCGAAAAGCTCAGAGTTATAGTAGGACCAAGAATTAATTGGTATCGCTATTTTGATAACAATAACTATACTTTCTTTCTGACTGGTGCAGGTAGCTATAACTCTAGTGGGGGAACTCTAGTAAATCCAGTCGATCGCGGTTCGGGCGCAGTAATAACCTATGATTTTAATGATTCACTCAGCTTTAAAGTTGGTTATTTGGGAGAAAACACCGAATTTTTACCATCACAGTTCTTTAATACCTCTTCTGATCCTAATCAAGGATTATTTAGTGCAACTCAAAGTCTCACTGCCGAATTAGATCTGGCGATCGCCGAACGAGCTAACATCCGTTTAATGTACACTAGAGCTACGGTGGATAATAATCAACCTATCCTAGATGCAAATGGCAACGTCACAGGCTTTGGTGTTGGTGGGGCAACAGGTGAACCCATCTATGGAATAGCTGATGATGGTTTTGGTGGCACAATCGGCGATGCTCCTTCTGATACTTTTTCTGTTAACTTTGACTGGGCAATTCTCGACAAGCTGGGCATATTTGGTCGCTATAATTATGGCAGCACCAGCATTAGACCGACAAATCCCGCTCTGGACAATGGCGAAGTAAATGCCCAGGCTTTTCAAGCTGGAGTAGCTTTTCCTGACTTGGGGAAAGAAGGTGCATTAGGGACTTTATCTTTTGTAATTCCTTTCGATGTACTTGATGGAGAAGAGTTTCTCGTATCTGGGGCGGGGGATGATGGTACTCAATACGAGTTGGAAGCTACCTATAATTTCCCTGTCAATGATAATCTATCAATTCTTCCTGCCTTTTACTTCGTAGCTAATCCTAACAATTTTGAAGATAATCCTAATATTTACGTGGGTAATGTGCGAATGCAGTTTAGATTGTAGTTAATCCTGAGCTTATATCTAAATAGCTGTATAGCTAGCGATCTCCTAAGTAGTATACGAGTTATCTAATCAGTACGAAACAATATGATAGGTTAGAGTAACCGTATACAGTATACTTATTTATCTTCGGCTGCTTAATCTATGAAATCAATAACTATTGCTAACCTGACGATCAATGGCGATCGCCTGAATCAAAGCATTGCGACCTTAGCAAACATCGGTCAACTACCTAACGGTGGTGTAAAACGGATCGCCTATAGCCAAGAAGACATAGAAGCTCGAAATCTAATTCAGCAATGGATGAGAGAGCTTGAGCTGGAGATAATTATAGATGCAGCAGGAAATATAATTGGCAGATATACTGGTAAAAATCCAGTCGCTTCGGCGATCGCCACTGGTTCGCATATTGATACTGTTCCCTGTGGCGGACATTATGACGGTGCTTATGGGGTGTTGGCAGGATTAGAAGTAGTCAGAGTTCTTCAAGAAAACCAAATTAAGTTAGACCGAACGATAGAAGTGATTGTTTTTACCGATGAAGAAGGCAGTATGATCGGCTCAAAAGCAATGTCCGACAGAGTCGTTGGCGATCCTGAATATTATCGTCGTCCCGATGGTACAGATATTCAAACCTGTTTAGAAAGAGTTGGAGGTAATTGGGATAAGCTTACTCAAGCTCGTCGTAATCTTAATGATATATCTGCCTTTGTTGAACTTCATGTCGAACAAGGTCCTGTTTTAGAATCTATGGGCAAACAAATCGGTGTAGTAGAAGGTATAGTCGGACAAAGACGGTTCAATATTACAGTTAAAGGTAGTGCCAACCATGCTGGTACAACTCCAATGCAAATGCGCTGTGATGCATTAGTTGCAGCTTCTCAAGTTGTCTTATTGGTCAATCAAATTGGCAACAGTCCTGGTCAACAGGTAGCTACTGTCGGCAAAATTGAAGTATTCCCTAATGCTGCTAATGTTGTTCCTGGTTGGGTAGAAATGAGCTTGGATATTCGCGATCTGTCTAGCTTACACATAGATAGCTTGCTAAAGCAATTACGTGTTCATCTCGAAGAAATTGCCGTCACTACTAACACCCAAATTCGTTTAAATTCCTGTCTGCATAACGAACCAGCTTTAGCCGAATCCTATATCCAAAAAGCGATCGCCCTAAGCTGTGAAAATCTCAATTTAAGTTATACTCATTTGCCCAGTCGCGCTAGCCATGATGCTCAAGAATTAGCTTTAATTAGCGATATGGGGATGATTTTTGTTCCCAGCAAAATGGGAGTTTCCCACGATGCCAGCGAATATACTTCTCCTGAACAGTGTATTCAGGGGGCAAACGTATTATTGCAGACATTAATTAGATTAGGAAAAAGCAAATAATTATTGATCCCTATTGAATTTAAGATCTAATTGTTTCGTTCATTGATTTATAAGCTGCCCAACCGCCTAAATCAGAAATATCGGGCCAGTTATACTTTTCAATTAACTCTTGGGGATATAACATTGCGATCGCATTTTCTTCTCCTTCTAAATTTACTGTCTCTGGATACATATGAGGAGGTTCGTTAGCCAAGAGATACTCATACTGGTCGTTAGTCATTTCATAGATTTCTCCAGGAATGCTAATACCATTTGTTTCGGTTGCATAAATAGCGGGATGCCAGCCGTTTTCTGCTGCATGAAGACGGTATTGAGGAAGAGTTTTGGTAGTTTTCATAAACTTCGCCGACTGAAGGTTTTGATGGTCTGGTTGTCCTTTCAAAGCCGAACCACAGATGAAAACTTGTTTGCTCTCTGATTTTGTTGTCATGATGTTAATTATGATGTGTGTAATTCAGGATTCTTGATAATTGTTAATTCCTCGAACATTTTGGCTTTACTAGCAATTAAATGTTTTTAAATAGTTGTTCGAGCCAAATCTGAGTTTTTCAAAGCATCGCTTTACAATTTCTCGATGTTCTCAGCGGAAGAGATTAAGAACTAAATGTTTGAATGAGCTGGTTATTTTAGTATACAGTATACAATAATTAACTTTGAATTTAGAGTATTTTAAAATTTTTTAGCACAAGAATTTTGGCTATTGAGCGTAAAATTTATTTTGACAATTAATCATTTTCACTGGGCAAAACAGTTATAGTTAGGCAAAATTTTGACAAGTTTGTTGTGTCAGTAGATTGCAGACTTCTTGATCTGTGGTTTGGGTAAAGTCTTTATACCAAAAACCTACTCCATTAAGAGTTTTGGGAGTTACTAGACAGGTGATTTGATCTACTTTGGGTTGCAAATTGGCGATCGCCTGTTGAGAAGCCACGGGAATGGAAATCATAATTTTTGCGGGGTGGTGTTGACGTAATACTTCCACCGCAGCTTGCATCGTTAAACCAGTAGCCATACCGTCATCAACTAAAATAATTGTGCGATGCTCGATTGTCAGCATTGGGCGAGAATGACGATAACAAGATTCACGCCATTTTAATTGCGCTTTTTCCTTAGCAGCGATCGCTTGTATTTGGCTGGCAGTTACTCCACTGGCTTGAGCTGTATCTTGATCGACAATAGTTATGCTGCTGCTAGAATTGTCTGCTAGAGGAGCCTCAGCAACTGCTCCCATGGCTATTTCTGGATAGTTGGGTAAGCCGAGTTTTCTAACTAAACAAACGTCTAAAGGAATGTTGAGATTCTTAGCTATTTCGTAAGCTACAGGTACGCCACCGCGAGGTAGTGCCAAAACTATAGTTTGAGCTTGGTGTTTATAGGCCAAAAGCTGTTGAGCTAATTTTTTACCTGCATCATGTCGATCAGAAAAAACTGCATTCATTTTACATTCACGAGCTTTTACTTATCATTATTCTAAGGCTTGTATAGCGATACGCAGTTATATTAAGACAATCATTACTCGTTACTCGTTACTTACGAGCAAATAACTATAATATGTCCTAACCTAATCTTGTACGGCTTAAGTTTACAGCTTAAAACAAATGAGTCTGACTTTTCATTGACACAGACGGACAATAGCGATCGCTAAAATTCTAGCTGATTCCAGAGCAAAATGATTAAAATTATTCAAGAATCTATTTCAGATATACCAAAGTTACCCCTGCACCACCTTCTTTTTGGGAAGCAAGTTCAAACTTTTCTACCTGGGGATGACGCTGAAGATATTCATGAACACCTTGGCGTAAACGTCCTGTACCTTTACCATGGATGATCCATAATACTCCTGCTTCAATAGCTTTGGCGATCGCATTATTAATTTCCAACTCGGCATTATCTACCCTTTGACCACGAATATCAAGGGTGTTATTGGATGTTCTAACTAACACCACTGTTTTTTTGCGTTGCTCCTGGGACAAAGGTTTTTTCTTCGTCTCTTTGGGTTTCGTATCCGCTTTTTGTCCGCTCAAAGATTCTATCTCGCCGATTCCGACATTCATTTTCATAATGCCAAAGCGGACAGTTAATTGTTCTGTCTCCTCATCAATACTCAACACATCTGCTGTTTGATTCAGACGAGGAATTCTGATTTTTTCCCCCACCTTAGGTTTATAACTGAGTTTAGCTGTTTTTGCAGCTTGGGTTTTGGCTAGTTCCTTGCTAGTAATCAGATCTAAGGCTTCTGTGGCTTGCTGGGTTTTCTGCATGGTTTGCTCTCCCTGCTGTAGCCGACGAATAACGTTTGCCACCTCTTTTTTTGCTTGGGCGATCGCATCCTGTACCGCCTGTTCCTGATATGCTTTTAAAGACTGTTCTCGTTCTTGCAATAAAGAGGCTTTTGCTGATACTTCGGCATAGAAACGCTCGGTTTGTTCTAATAGCTTACCCGCTTGATTAGCTTTCTCTTCCTGTTCTCTCTTTTGGGCTTCTAGAGCAGCAATTACTTGGTTTACGTCTTCTGCCGATCCTGTTCCCACTAAAGAATGTGCTTCTTCAATGATGTTTGGATCTAAGCCTAAACGTTGAGCAATAGTCAGAGCATTAGAACGCCCAGGTATTCCCCATAAAAGCTTGTAAGTTGGCTGAAGGCTACTATCATCAAACTCTACCGAAGCATTCTCAAATCTGGCATCTTGGTACTTGAGAGCTTTTAATTCGCCATAGTGGGTAGTAGCAATGGTTAATAAGCCATGTTCCGCTAAATATTTTAATAAAGCGATCGCCAAAGCACTACCTTCGGCGGGATCTGTCCCTGCACCAACTTCGTCTAAGAGAATTAAAGAATTACCCTCATGATCGCGTAAAGCTTGAATGATTCGACTAATACGGCGTATGTGTCCTGAAAAAGTCGATAAACTTTGCTGTAAAGACTGTTCATCCCCAATATCAGCCAAAATCACCTCAAACCAGGGCAATTCTACGGGTATCTGAGCGGGTACAAACATTCCTGCTTTTGCCATCAGGGCAGCTAACCCCATAGTTTTCAGGGTAACGGTTTTTCCTCCCGTATTTGGTCCTGTGATCGCTACTACCTTAGTTTCCGACTTAACTAACACATCAATTGGGACTACTTCTGTTCCTTCTTCATGACGCTGCTGCCACACTAGCAAAGGATGACGTAAACGACGCAGGATAGTATCTTCCTCATTGATAAACCGAGGCGGATTTGCCTCTAACCATAAGCCATAACGCGCTCTGGCAGTGGCTAAATCTAAGATCGTGGCGGCAATCAAAACTCGTTCCAAGTCTTCCTGTACCCCTGCCACCTTGTCTGACAATCCCTTTAAGATAATCTCTTCTTCCCGCTGTTCTTGACGTTCTTTTTGCCGTAGCTGATTACCCAAATGAATAATTACATTCGGCTCAATATAATAAGTTGAACCTGTACTGGATACATCATGCACAATCCCTTTAATCGTCTCTTTTTGACCAGGTTTGACCGAGAGTACAAAGCGATCGCCTCTTTGAGTAATTACCGCCTCCTGAATCGCTGTGGGGTTACGCTGTATAATGCCTTGCAGTACTGTATAGATTCGACTGCGTAAATTTTTGATCTCACTGCGAATACCTGCCAGTTTTGGGTTAGCGCGATCTGTTATTTCCGCGCGATCGTCAATGCAATGATAGATCTCTTGCTCTATCTCAGGATAGGTACGCACATCAGCTACTAGCTCCGCCAGAGTTACCAACTCTTCGTTGGCATCAATCAAACGTCGCAGATAACGCATTCCTGCTAGGGTAGTTGCTATATCTAGCAATTCTTGGGCGGATAAGATACCGCCAATTCCTGCTCTTTCTAAAGCCGCGCCAACATCTTTAATCCCTTTAAAATTCCAACCAGAATCTAGCTGCTGTTCTAAGTTATAAATCTCCTTGGTTTGAGCCAGTAAATTCTCGCTTTCGGCTTGGGTAGTAGGCAATTTTAACTGACGCGCTGCCACCACACCTAACTTAGTTGCTGCAAAGGTAGATAAATGCTGGCATAAACGTTGCCATTCCAATAAGTTTAAAGTTTCAGTGGTAATCACAGGCCGTCTGTTATGCTTCTACTTAATTATGGTCAGATTAAAACAAAATATGTCATGAAGTTACGCTATATTAAGAATACTTGACACAAGTAAACCTCGCAATAAGGAGATAACCGTAACCATGGAAAAAAAAGAAGGCAAATTTGGCTTTACCAACTATGCAGAGATTTGGAATGGTCGCCTAGCAATGATTGGTTTTGTTACGGCGATTATCGTAGAAATGAATACTGGACACGGTGTTTTAAAACAGCTAGGCATTTTGTAATCACTAGCTTAATTAATATAGTCATTTTAATTAATTTCCCTATGGTTACTTTGTATTAATGATGATGGTGAATTTTACTTGTTACTTGTGAGACAGTTGCGTTGCGGAGGTTTCCTCCGTTGAGCAAACTGTCGAACCCGAAGGGTTACTTGTTACTTGCTACTTCGTTATAAGATCCACTGGTTGCTATTTGAAATGACTATATGTTACTTATTTACCCCTCTGATAAATAAATTAGTTTTATTTATTGGAGGTTTTTTGTACAAATGCTTAAACTAATGTAGCTGGAAGTGCGTTTTGAGTATTTACCATCTACTTGCTACTTGCTACTTGCTACTTGTGAAATTTAATCTTCAGGATTAGTTTGCTGCTTCTGTCTGTGGTTAATTTTCCACACCAAACCTGATACTAAGTTGGTAATTATATGCGCAATGACAGGAACTAGTAAGTTCCCAGTAATCAAAGCGCAGTAGCCCAGGGTAAAACCGACGATTGTTGCCCACACCACATAGGGCCATTGTCCATTACCACTCAAATGCAAAACTCCGAACAGAACGCTCGAAACCAATACCGCCAATAAATCAAACCCCAAAGCGGGTAGCATTACTCCGCGAAACAACAGCTCTTCGCTCAAACCAGGTAGCAATCCCAACCAAATTAAATCACTCCATTCTAAAGGTTTAATCACTAGTTCAAGGTAAACATCGGCGCTACGTCGATAGGCTGGCCAAAAACGATAGACAATACCGCTGGTTAGAGTAATCCCTAAAGCTAAACCGATACTCCACAATAGAGCTTGAGGAGTAAACTGAAACGATAATAGCTGCACTCCCCCTAGCTTTTGCCAAATTTTAGCGATCGCCAATAAGAAAATGGCGGTAATGCCCATAAAAATCAGGATTTGGTTACGGCTCAGGGGTTCTAGTTCGGGGGTTTTTGGGTTGGCCACAGTTTTTACAAGCTCTCAAGAGCAGATATATAAGGATTTAACATGCGAAAGTCTACTCCCGCACGTCTAGCAGCGATCACGCCTAAAGCTTCTAGATAAGAATCAACTTTCGTTACCTTGATGCCCAATGGTTCGGGAGGAACTTGAATTTTAGTTGTATTATTAGTGACGGCAATAATTTGAGCTTGATTAGCAAAGTTGAGAATAGCACTTCCACCACAGGCAGTATAGGGAACTACCACTATATCTACTTCATCAGACCAAATAGCATTGCGGGAATGAGATTGCTCAGTAATAAACTGAGGTGCGCGGCTTAAACCCACTAACACACAGGGGAGGAAGGTATAGCCCAATTCTTCCGCAGCAGCACGGGGAGATACTTCTGGATCGACTGTCAAGGGTGATAGGGCAGGGGCATGGGCAGCAGGAATTTGAAACTGACGGACAATCAAATGGGAAATCACGGCTTCTGCACCAGCTAGATGATCTACTCCTGAACCATGACGGTAATTTTGGAGGGACTCGCTCGCATCATCGGGAAAACGAGCAACCACAGCGATCGCTTCTGCCCCTCCTTGCTTAATCAACTTTTCTGCTGCTCTAAGTAAGCTGCCAGGATTACCTAACGTACCCCAACTTGCGCCAGAATCAGCAGTGCGCAATTCTACCTCTAAAGGCGCATCCGTGACTACATAGTTGGTTAAATCTATTCCTAGGGTTGCTCTAGCAGCATCTGCTGCCTGGAGATGTCTCAAACGTAACTCTGGTTCAATTGCGCAATCTAATAGCAGTCCGATTTTGTTTTGCCTGACAGGGCTTAAACCCCAGTCTTGAGCTGCAAAACGGTCTAAGCCATAACCTTCAACATAGTAAGTATTATCCAAGGGCCAATACAGCTGTGCGCCATTAAGAACATTGGGATGAGTAATCAGGCGATCGCTAATTTGGGCGATCGCTTTGGCAACGGGAAGAGCATCGCCCGCATAACCACCAATAGCTGCACCTACCCCTGTGGGAACAATCAGCACAACTGTAAAGGGGGACATAGTCTGATTTGCCACTAAAATTTAACTCTCTCTGGTCACAACGGCTTCTACCGTTGCCGTTTGTTGTTCTCGATCAACTTTGGTAACTGCCCAGCGGAGTGGTTTTCCTGACTGTTCTAGTCTGGTTTCAATCTCTTTATTTAACTTAACTGGATTTTCTTGAAGATTAATTTCAGCGGTAATAAAGTGTGTAGTCATTAGTTTCACCTGAGCTATCAATACATATTTTCTAATTTAAGTTGCACCGATGGTAAAATATAAAGCAATAATTAATATTTTTTGATTATTTATTTACCTTTTGACTTGTGAAGGCTCGATTAATTTCCATGCCATAATGTCAGCGAACAAAGTTTGATAGCCTATAACATTAGGATGCAATCCGTCATCTCCTAACTGAGTATCGATCCAGTCTATACCTCTAGATAACCAAAGATCAAAAATATCTAGGTAAGGAATATTTCTGTCCTGACAAGCCTGTAAGGTTGCTTCTTTATAGCGATATTGATCTAAATGATTGTAATAAAGACAATCCATAAAAGGCATTTTTGCCTCGCTGACGGGAGTCATACCAATAAACATTACGGGGCAAAGATCTTGCGCCACATTTAGCAGATAATCAAGATGCTGACGAAAGCTATCTAAATCAGTATATAGCTTGCCACTGGGCTTCCCTAGCCTCGCCGAATCATTCAAGCCAACCGAAAGCAAAATTAAGTCTGGAAGACGATTGCGCAATTCACCGCGGCAGTTAAATTCCTGCTCTAAGCGAATGGCGACTTGATTAACGCGATCGCCCCTCACTCCTAGATTATACAAAACATGTCCTGCTCCCTGGGGCGACATCCATTCCCGTCGCAATCTTTCCACCCAGCCACCGCCGACATAGTCGCCATAACCATAAATCAAACTATCTCCCAAAGCAACTACTTTCAAAGGCTGTTGGCGCTGTAGCTTTTTGTGTAAAACCCGATCATTACTCGTGACAAAGCTAGAGTTGGGACTGAGAATAGTCTGCATAAAAAAAGAAAATAAGATCTGAAAATATTTAGAGCGTTTTACAAAACAATATTTATATTTAGCAATAATACACAATTACGGCTCTGGTCTTGAAAATAGAGTATAGCCGATCCCCTAAAAATGTATTACTAATTGCTCATTGTTGTGAGCCAGTTTAAAATCCGATTCCATCCCCACCAACAATCGCGATCGCCATATTTTTGTTGGCAGTTTGGGCTACTGACATAGCCAACATGTCCCCCTGCTTTAGTTAAAATTAGGTTTAAAGCTTCATTATGGCGACAGACGGTTTTGAGCCGAGGAATAATACTGGGAGCAAACATGGGATCGTCTTCTGCATAAAGAATTAGAGTAGGCTTCTCAATTTTGGGCAAAATTTGAAATGGACTACTAGCAGTATAGTAATCTTCTACGGAGTCAAAACCTAAGCGAGGAACAACTAAATGATGATCAAAACCCCAAATGCTGTTGGCTTTTTCAATAGCCGATCGCTCAAAATCTTGAGGATGATATGCAGAGATTTTCAGCACTAACTTGGTTAATTCTTTAGCGATCGCCTGTTCGATATATTTGCCTAGAGGATGTTTCATTAGATAGGGCAAAGAAAGATTGGAGTCGAGATTAGGACAAATAACTGCACCTCCCGCCACATCAGCAGAATTTAGACCATTTACCGCCAAAAACTGAGAATAATAAATTCCCCATAAAGCTAATTGTCCCCCCAGAGAATAGCCAGTCAACCAAAAGGGTGCAGGACAGCCCAAAGTTTTGCTTTCCCCCGCAATACTGACAAAATCTTTGCCCTCATTAATCCCATCTGAAGTTAGTACCGAGGATAATTTTGCCGATTCTCCATGAGCGCGCCAGTCAAACAGCACCACAGCATAGTTCTGAGCATAAGCTTTTCGGGCTAAAATTCTCAAAAACCACTGATTGTCTAGCGTACCTGTAATGCCATAAGTGCCGACAATCGTTCCTTGAGGATTTGGAGGGATTGCTACCCAACCAGCTAAAGGTACTTCTCCCTGGGTAAATACTACCTTCTGATAATGAGGCTCTGGTTCACTAATAGTTTCTTGCCAGATCTGGCCTGAGCGCATGGCTACATAGATCGTCATCAAAAAACCATTGTCTAAAAACCAAGGTGGGGAATAGGAACTATGCAGCATTAATCAAGTCTAAATCTTGTTTTTATTTATTTGTTCAAGCTTACAGCTCATAGCTTATAGCTTATAGCTTATTCAGAGTGAGATCACAGACAAATTTTACCAGAGCGTTATTTTTCAAACTAGTTTGGGAATAATAACGGTGTAAACCCTGAAATATTTGCATAATTTCTCTAAACAATGAATTTAATCAGAGTTTTTACCATCGCCAACAATGGTTTTAAAGAAGTTATTCGCGATCGCATCCTTTATTTTATTGGCTTTTTTTCCTTGCTACTAATTCTGGCTCAAAGAATTATCCCTGAAATTGCAGCAGGGACTCATGAAAAGATTTTGCTCGACATTGGTATTGGTGCAATCAATATTCTCAGCGTAATCGTGGCAATTTTTATAGGTACGGCGCTAATTAACAAGGAAATTGAAAAACGGACGTTATTGATGCTCATTCCTAAACCAATTAGCCGTGCTGAATTAATCTTAGGTAAACATCTAGGACTTACTGCCGTGTTAGGGGTGATGATTGCCATTATGATGGTCATCTATCTAGCTATGCTCAGTCTTTCCCAGATTGACTATCCCACAGCAGCATTGATTACTGCATCCGTTTATCTGTTGCTCGAATTAGCCTTAATCGCTGCGGTGGCAATTTTCTTTGGCGTATTTACCAGCTCAATTTTAGCCACCTTATTTAGCTTCGGTGTTTATTTGATGGGACACTTTAGCGAAGATTTAGTTGAATTAGGCAAACTAAGCAAAAATGCCAGTATTGAGAGCTTAACTACTAGTCTTTATTTGGTGCTACCCAATCTTTCACGGTTAGATTTAAAAAATGAAGCTGTTTATGGTTTATTACCAAGCTCAGGAGAATTAATTGCCCATGCCATGTATGGTTTACTGTATACCGCTCTACTCTTAATTATCTCGATCATGATTTTTGCTCAAAAAGAATTTTAAGTAGTTTTACTGAGTATTAGTAACTATCTTGTTACAATAATTCTCAATATCTTCATAGCTTTTTCTAAGCTAACTATATTTAATCGCAATTTAACCTATTTTGATTGATTACTCATTTACAAAATAGCTAATTACCGATTATAAATGCCAAAGATCATCAGCTTTCGCTAAATCTTGATACTTATTGCTTAAAACGAGATAATAAGTGAAAGTTTGGATAACCGTCCAATTATCCTCGAAAGCTAATCGACATCATGAAGGCAAAATTGTTGAATACGCGCAAAACATCTAAGCAGCATTTGTCATTATGTTAGAAAGTTCTGGGTCGTTACAGCTACATTTAAAACCTGCACTCAGCAACGTGAATCTTCTTATTGTTTCCAATCAGTCAGAAAACTTTAAAGCGATCGCCAGTTGTTTAGATGCAGCCAACATCATTTTTTGTGCCGATCTGATTAGTAATCTAGATCTAGATCAATTAAGCGACCCTGCTGACCAATATAGTGCAATTTTCTATGATTACGCTGTCAATCCTGAAAACAACCAGCTAGAATCATTAATCGACAACATTCAGTGGTGTTGCCATTTATATCCTGATATTCCCCTGATTCTAATTACTGATGTTTTAGGTGATGAAGCAGCAGCCAGATTAGTTCAATCAGGAGTCAGTTGTTATCTACTCAGACATAAACTCGCTCAATTACCTAACATTCTCAAAAAATCTTTATTCGATTTTGCCAATAAACAAGCAATAGTCAACCAACAGCAAGACTTAATTAAACAACAACAGTTTCAGCTTCAACAGCTACAGGCAGAAATTAAAATTAATCGTGATGTTGAAAAAACTCAAGCAATTAGATTAGCGCAGCAGCAAAAAGTAATTGAACAAGAACGCAATAAAGTACAGCAGCTAGAAGCAGAAATTCAATCCTGGCTTGATGGAGAAGAAGCTAAGCAAGAACATCTTTCTCACTTGAATCATGAACTGCGTAGTCCAATTTCTTCAATGTTGGGTTTTGCAGGAATGCTCAAAGAGCAATATTATGGCGAACTGAATGAGCGGCAGATGCGATATGTTAACGCCATGCTCAGTGTCGGTCAATATATGTTGGATCTGGTCAATAATTATCTTGATATTGCTAAGATTGACGCCAACAAACAAACCTTGGATTTAGAACGATTAGCCGTCGCTGAAGTTTGTCAGAATGCGCTCTTTTGCCTAGAAAAGAAAGCCGAACAAAAAGGATTAGAGTTAAACTTCGACTTGGGGGATGATATCGACTTTTGTACTGCTGACTCCCGCTGTTTAAGACAAATTTTAATTAATCTATTAAGTAATGCTGTTAAATTTACCCAGCAAGGACACATTACCCTTCAGGTTCAACAGGATGCAGAGTTTCTTAACTTTGCCGTAATCGATACAGGGACAGGAATATCAGCCGAAAATATGACTAAATTGTTCAAGCCATTCCCCCAAATTAGCAATCATCAAGAAAGTACAGGTTTGGGTTTGGCACTGTCAAGAAAACTAGCTCGACTTCATGGTGGAGACATTATAGTAACTTCTGAATTAGGTCAAGGCAGTTGTTTTACTCTGAGCATTCCTCGATTCAGTGAACAATAAAAGCTATTTTTCTTAAGAATAGACAGTGAGTTTAACCTAATTAATAGTTTAAGTCTGAACGCTCAGATTAATTAGTAACAGGAGTGGCTTTGGTTACCGAACCATTGTTAATACCCATAGTAAAGTTCAAAGGTATGTCAGGATAGCTTTTACTAACCTGTCGATAAACATCGTAATTGGTAGGCAAGTTTAATTTTTCACCATCTTTGTCAAACTTAACTCGGTATTCTATATTTTGACCTAGTTCAAGCTTGCCGATTTTCTCCACAGAATTTTTTTTGCCCGATTCGATCTCATCAACAGAAGGTTTAGGCGGTAGTTTGGGCCACCAAATATCTTTTTCATTTTCTTTCATTACTGCTCCTTCTGGCTTTTGTCCATTGACGGTAGTCAAGGAAGTGGACTCGAACTCCTCATAATGACCTCTTTTGTCGTCTGTCGGCGCATTGGTATATCTCACTCGCCAGGTATAGGTGGCTTTAGCCGTTGCCTCATATTGTCCTGCACCAGATTGACTTGTCCCACAGCTATTGATAGCGATCGCCAAACCCAGACTTACTGTGGCTAGACAAAGATGATTAAATTTTCGTCGAGTAATTAATGGGGAAATTTTGAGCATAGGTATTATTTGGGTATTACGACATAAGATTTTTTCTGATTAGTAATCTAAGCTATTTTGGCAAAAAATAGACAAGATATAAACATAATGTAATGACATAATTTAAGTTTTTAAATTTCAAACAAATTACATTTTTTATATATCTGTTTTTGGATTAAATGTCAGATTAAAGCAAAAATTAGTCGCCTTTTTAAAGAAATAAAGTAAGCTATCTAAATATCTCATTTTGAGCTAAAACGTCAATCTTGACATATTTTATAAGTTTAATGTACATTAATTCGATTATTATATTATTTAATACTTAAAGTTATAAATTCTAAATTTACTACAGACTTTTTAAAAAACTCTATGCAACTAAATATAAATAATGTTGATCATCAAGAATCTCGCATTTTATTATGGTCACAGCGCAATATAGAAAATTTTATTTTTAACTCTTGTTTATTTGAATTTGAAGACATTATTAATGATGTTGACGTAGCCGATCTTATTTCACCTCCACAATATAAGTTTATTGGTAAAATCACCAAAAAGTTTGTCAAAAAGACTACACAATACTGTCAAATTGCAGCTTATCTTAATCCATATTTTCAGCCTGTTTATTTAGAGCGAGAGTACGATATTTTCTTAACTATTTTAGACTTTTCCGATAATTTATCCTCAATTAATTTATTAAAAAATCGACGTAAAAAATGTCAGTTTTCAGTGTGCTATTTAATTGAAATTTGGCATAAAGATCTGCCCAAGTTAAAAAATTTTATCGAATTTTTCCAAGACTTCGACTTAATTTGTCTCGGGCATTCTGAAATAGTAAATGATGTTCAGAAAATTATTGATCGTCCTTGTATCTATCTTTCTCCTGGAGTTAATGCAGTCAAGTTTTGTCCTGATTTGGCAAAAAGCGATCGCTCAATCGATCTGGTTACTTTGGGTAGACGTTCGGAGATAGTTCATGGAGCTTTATTAGAATTAGCCGAGCAAAAAAATTTTTTCTACTATTATGACTATATTAGTGGTGCTAAACAACGCAACAATTGCCACCAAGAACATCGAACTTTGATTGCTAATTTGCTTAAAAACAGTCGTTACTTCATTGCTAATTATGCCAAAATAAATCAGCTTCAAGAAACTCATGGACAAAGAGAAATTGGCTATCGTTTTTTTGAAGGAGCAGCAGCAGGATGTGTTTTACTTGGCTGTTCTCCCGATAATGTAGCTTTTAAGCATTATTTTGATTGGGATAATGCGATAATTCCCATTGACTTTGATGAATACAACATTGTCAAAATTATTGCCGAACTCGATTCTCAGCCAGAACTTTTAAAGCAGATTCAGACTGATAACGTGGTAAATTCTTTGCTAAAACATGACTGGGTATATCGGTGGGAACAAATATTACGGAAATTAGGTATGTCAATCACCCCTGGTATAGAGCAACGCAAACATCAACTACAAGAGCTGGCGATCGCCTATTCAAAAAGATAGTTACCTACTTTGAATGGTCTACTAAGTATTTTATATTACCCAAATTTTGAATTTTAAATGAATTGCATTTTTTTTATAAAAGTAGGCTTCCCAAGTGGCAATCAAAAAAAATGAAAAATCTGATCGACGAACGTTGGTCAGAAGTATGGGCAATTTGTTATAGCCAGGAAACGTTCTCACCAAAATTCACATTAATTACGGTAGAAGTAAAAATACTTAGCAATCAAAAAGGACATCGATCGCTAAAATAAACTTAATTCCTCCCATAATTATTGATGAATACTTTTCCCGAAACTCTAGACGCAGCAGTAGAACAGGCAAAAGAAGCTGCCCAAACAGCGATCGCCGATGGTTACAATCTAGTTCAGGTGGAGTTAGTTGTGCCTGAAATTGCCTTGCAGTCTGAGGCATTAGCCTTGGAGTTTGCCCAACTGTTTGCTGCCACTGGTTCACGGGTAAAGGTGATGTTTCCCGATACAGGTGCATCTGCTCTTGCCAAACGCAATTGGGGTGAACAGCCTTTTGCTGTTACGGATATGGGTAGTCGCTTTACCTCAATTGAAACTCAAATTGCCGAAGAAGATG
The DNA here is from genome assembly GCF_003003995.1 of Pleurocapsa sp. CCALA 161. Lineage (GTDB taxonomy): Bacteria > Cyanobacteriota > Cyanobacteriia > Cyanobacteriales > Xenococcaceae > Waterburya. The sequence goes on from NZ_PVWF01000010.1 coordinate 54,208, forward strand.
AAATCTTTATTGTGGCTTGTCCTTCGGCGGTAGAAGTTGACCGCGCCGAGAAACTGAGTCAGCTTGCAGGCGATCGCCCTGTACTTTTTCTGATTCCCCAACTAGAAGATGTAGCAGTGGTGGGGATTGGTTTAGCCGCCAGACAGTTACGCGATCGCTTTATTAAGAATATTTATTCTTGTTATTATCTGCGTCCCCTTGAAGAAGGGGCAATTTTGCGCTGTCATCCCTCCCCCTGGCAAATCTGGCTAGAGCGAGATTCTGGTTATGAATTAGCCACAGAATTAACTACTAAGCCAATGGGAGAAGATTTAGAGCGATTGATGATCGACTTGACTAATCCTCAAACAGCAAACAGTGATGGGAAGTCGTCTAAGAAAAAAGTGAGCTTGTTAGGTAATTTACAAAAGTTCTTGAATGCTCTTAGTCAATAACGGGTAACTTACATTAGCTATTCAAAATTGGTCAATGTGTTGAATCAATATAGGTTTTGCCTGGCTGCTAGCATTATTACGGGTATATTGTTTAGCCTGTCGGGGTTTGGGCTATCTCTACATGACTATACAATTCAAGATGATGCCAGACAGCACGTTTTTTGGCTACAGCGATTAAACGATCCCGAATTATTCCGTGATGACTTAATTGCTGATTATTTTAGTTCAGTTGCTCCTGCTGGATATAAATTTATTTATTGGCTAGCAAACCGATTGGGAGTTGAGCCATTAATCTTTAATAAGATCCTGCCTTTATTGTTGGGAATTGGCACGAGTATCTATCTTTTTCTGGTTACTCTAGAAATCTTTCCTGTGCCTTGGGCAGGTTTCTTTGCCAGTTTATTATTAAATCAAAATCTTTGGTTATTAGACGATCTGGTTTCGGGAACTCCTAGATCTTTTTTCTATATCTTGTTTTTAGGGTTTATTTACCATCTTTTACGTCAACAACTCTTACCCTGCATCTTGCTAATTGTATTGCAAGGACTATTCTATCCTCAAGCCGTCTTAATCTCGACAGGTATTCTGTGCCTCAACTTAATTACTCAAAAACAGGGTAGATATTTATATCTAACAGGATTAATTGCTGCTGTCTTTACCGTCAGTATCTATAAACTTCAGACTGCTGAATTTAGCGAAGTAATCACTTTAGCCACAGCTAAACAGCTTCCCGAATTTTATTCCGCAGGCAGAAGCGCGTTTTTTAGCGATAACCCCTGGTATTTTTGGCTGGTGGGTAAACAGAGTGGTTTCTTTCCTTTTGAATGGCAATACTTTTTGATGTGTTCTTTTGGTCTATTGCTGCCATTTATTGAGAAATTACCGCATATATTTCCTTTAGTAGGTACAATTAAGAGTAAATTAATTATAATTTGGCAAATAGTGCTTAATTCTTTTATTTGGTATGCCTTATCTCATTTAATGTTATTTCAACTCCATCTTCCTAGTCGTTATTCACAACACACCAATCGAATAGCGATCGCTGTACTTTCAGGCATTACTCTGACGATCTTAATACACAAGCTAATACAGCAAATTGCGCCGCATTCGCCGACTCGCCAGTTAATTATTATGGGGATCGCAATTAGCGCCTTGCTCTATCCCACCTACGCTGTTCAAGCCTATCCCTATCGATTAGGATATGTTACGGCAAAAACACCAGAACTCTATCAATTTCTGCGACAGCAACCGAAAAATATTGCGATCGCTACTCTGGGAGAGTCAGGAGATTTTATTCCCAGCTTTGCTCAACGTAGCGTGTTAACCGCCAGAGAATACAGTATTCCTTATCATTGGGATTACTACAAACAAATTCGCCAGCGTACCCAGGACTTAATTCAGGCTCAATATAGTCCAAATCCAGCAGATTTTCGACAGTTTATCCAACAGTATCAAGTAGACTTTTGGCTCATAGATCGTCCAGCTTTTAGTGCCGAATATCTCCAGCAGAACGACTGGCTCAATCAATTCCAGCCTGAAATACAGCAAGCGATCGCCAATCTAGAAGATTCAGCGATCGCCAAAAAAATCGACCAGTGTAGTATTTTTCAAACCCCCACTCTTAATGTGCTAACTAGCAAATGCTTGCTTGAAAACTAGACGTTGCTCAGTGCTTGGTAACGACGAAAAGCTTATATCCCTCTTTTGTGACTCTGCGAGATTAAAGCTTAAAGCTTTGTTGGTAGATCAACTCATTTGAACATCTAAATCTGGACGTAAAATTTGTGCTTGGCGGAGATAACGATGGACAATTGCTGATTGGTCAACAGAAGTATTGATCTGAATGAGGATTCTAATGCAGCGTTTAAGACTCCCTTTAACATTCATTTGTTGCACATCGATTAGTGGCACATGATCCCAACCAGGACGTTTTCTAGCAGCAGCAGCAGGGAAGATGGCATCAAGATCGTCTGTGACAGTAAAAAAAGCGCAAACTATATCTTCTGGTCGAAACAAGTTATGAGCTTCAAGTTCAGCGATTAACTCATGGACTGCATCACTCATAGCAGCCTCTGTATTTTCAGTTACAGTTGTTGCTCCACGAACTCCTCTTACTTGCCATTCAACCATTTTCTTCTCCCCTTAAGTTGGTTTTTCTGTCGATTCAGCACAATTATTAAAGCAAACCCTATCCTACAGATATAAAGGTATTTCATCTACTCAAAAAATACTATAAAGCCACCGCAGCTTTAAAACCTCCTCGTTCACAAAGAAATAAACAGAAATTCTTTCCTTAGAAGAGGTAACTGTTCATTGTTCACTGTTCACTGCTCACTGTTCACTGCTCACTGTTCACTGCTCACTGCTCACTGTTCACTGCTCACTGCTCACTGTTCACTGCTCACTGTTCACTGCTCACTGTTCACTGCTCACTGTTCACTGCTCACTGCTCACTGCTCACTGTTCACTGCTCACTGTTCACTGCTCATTGTTCATTGTTGAATAATAGCCTCGCATCTTACCAGGATTTAATAAGCCGTTTGGATCTACCTGTTGCTTAAAAGCTACTTTTTGCGGATCGATTTGTTTGTTCCCACCGTCTTCAATAGTATAAACATGAGGGTTAGCAATAAATGCACCTTGAGATTCATGTTCAGCAATAATTTCCTTCAGTCTTGCTTCAGTACTGTAGCGGATTAATTGTAATCCCGCAGGTATAGCTTTATCTCCTGCACGCAAAAATTCTAGGTGAATCATAATTTCATCTCCACCTTCCTCTTGTTGATATTGCTGATACAGTTTTTCTAGCCTTTCCAGGGTGAAATAAAAAGTTTGTAGATAGGTTAAATTGCGATCGCAGCTACGAGCATGAAGAGTTGTATGATTCCAGGTGAATTCTAGAAGGCTATTCCCTTTGATAGCTGAACCTGGCTGACTATAGGTTATTTCTCCCTGGTACTCTTTGACTAAATCCTCAAAGGCAGCAAAATCATATGCTGAAATCATTAATAGAGCGCCATGCTTTCCTTCTGGTATATAGCTTTGCAGTGCCGTAAAGTAGCGTGGAATAGGATCGGCATGAATACTTACCAGCTTTTTAACAATACCGTTGCTGTCACTAAGAGCCTGTCCAAACTTGGCAGCAGTCATAAAATCAGCGAAAATTACGATCGCCTCTTGCCAAGGATAAGCAGGTGCAAGAGGAATTGCTAATTCTGTAATAATGCCTGTTGTACCATAAGCATGAAGTACATTTTGCACTTCATCTCCTTGTAATTCAATCACTCTAGGTTGCTCTTCCATAGTTACCAAGCGTACCCGCTGGAGATTGCCGTGATCGCTAATTTGTCCATAATTGATCGAACCCATCCCCACGCTGCCACCCCCAATAAAGCCACCAATGCTAGCGCTACGATAGGTAGAAGGAGCCATCCGCAACTCCCAGCCAATTTTTCGAGCTTGTTTATCAAAAGCTGCCATTTTAACTCCTGGCTGCACACAGGCGATACCTGGCTTGAGGCTCATAATCTGATTCATTTTGGTAGTATCAAGAATTATTCCTCCCTGCAAGGGAATACATTGACCATAATTTCCTGTTCCCGCACCTCTGACCGTTAAAGGAATCCTGTTTTGCACACATACTTGGGCAATTTGTAGTACTTCATCTTCTGTAGTCGGAAATACGACTAGATCTCCGCGTTTATCTGCTAATTGCTCTTGAAGAATTGGGCTGAAGTGATAATAGTCTAAAGATAATTTAGTTAATCCCTCGCGATCGCTGGTTGTCTCAATTCCCTGTAGTTTTTCGGCGATCGCCTGATAATCGATATTTGTATTTAGCTTCATTAATTTAACTTTATATTTGAGTTTATTGTGGCGTAAACTCTTTCATCAAGCAAGATTGAGAGAATTGAATTTCAGATAGCCAACGTAAATAATACTAAATCCGTTTCATCATCAAATTTTTACGCAGAAATTAAACATTACCTTCGCCAAGGGGATTTAGTATAGTAGGCGATCGCCTACAGCCTCGCTCTCTAAATACAAGCCCTGTTCAATAGACCATCTAGCTTAATTTATCGAAATGTTTTGCTAGCGTCTTATATCCTGATTGTGAAAGAATAAAAATAATCTAGACCTCTTGCATGAATCATATCCGAAATCGACCATGACGACATACTATTACGTTGCTGCTAGCCAAAAGTTTTTATTGGAAGAAGAACCTTTTGAAGAGGTAATAGAAGAAAGAATTCGTAACTATAAAGAGAGAAACCAGGAGATTGATTTCTGGTTTATTAAGCAGCCAGCTTTTCTTGAAGCACCTGAAATGGCAGATCTAAAACCGAAAATTCCTCAACCTTCCGCAGCAGTTGTGACCACTAATAAGCAGTTGGCTACTTGGTTGAAGTTAAGATTAGAATACGTTTTGTCAGGAGAGTTTGAAGCGCCTTCTGAAAGTATTCCTGAGCCATTAGCCAGCTTGGAAATAGCTTAAATTATTGGGCTTTGCTCGTTTATCTTTTAAAAAGTCCTTGAGGACGGACTAGAAGAATGACGATCATAATTGCCAAGGCGACTCCTAGCTTATATTCCGAACCCAACAACGGAACGCTTAACTCTTGGGCAATACCGATAATAAATGCTCCAGCGATCGCACCATAGACATTCCCAATTCCCCCTAAAATTACCGCAGCAAACATAGGTAAAATCAGAAACCAGCCCATATTAGGGCGTACTACCGCAATTAAACCATACATGCCTCCAGCAAAGGCGGTTAATGTTCCTGTAATTATCCAAGTCCATAAAACAATGCGATCGACATCGATTCCTGAAACTCTCGCCAGTTCAATATTGTCGGCTACGGCGCGCATCGCTTTGCCAATCTTAGTATTTTGCAAAATTAGATGAAGAACAACGATGGCGGCGATCGCTAATCCCACGACAATCACTCGATAGTAGGCAATTCGGAGATCCCCAAATTCCAAAGCACGGACTACAGGTAATAAATATTGCTGATTACTACCGCCGTAAAATAGCAAAATTCCGTTGCGCAAAAATAAAGCTAGTCCAATAGAAATAATAATTAGAGTAGTATCGCTTGCACGGCGATCGCGCATGGGTTTCCAGAGCAAATATTCGGCAATTAACATGGCAACAATTGTTCCTGCTGCACCAATAAACATAGATAGCCAAATATTCACCTCGGTATCATTGACCAACCAAGTTAGATAAGCTCCCAAGGTCATAAAGTCACCGTGAGCGAAATTAGAAAGCTTGAGAATACCGTAGGTGAGAGTTAAACCAATAGCAGCTAAGGCAAGAATACTACCGATGGCGATGCCGTTAATGAGAAGCTGGAGATCGAGGAAGTCAGACATTGAGCTTGTTGAGATGAGTAATCGCTAAAACAGCATTTAAATTAGTTTGATGTTACGGTCAAACAATTAACCAGCAATTTTCTCTCTTATTCACAGTTTTGATGCTTTTCATAATGTACGCATTCATCACAAGGTCCTTCGGGATTGATAGCACAGCGGATATAGGGTGAATGAGCATTATTAATACAGGTAGTGTCGCCAATGAAATATTTGGTTACTGGTCTACGGCGATCTGGCAAAGAATACGAATCACTACTGTAGCTATAAGAATCGAAATTTCGTCGATCTCGATAGCTATAGTGATAAACGTTTAAGTTTTGAGCGCGTCTTAACCTTGCTTGCCACCGTTTCTTAGCTTTTTGAAAGATGATCAAATAGACTAAGGACGGTAGCACACTTAATACAAGGATAAGAGCTAGCTTGATCACAAAATCGGCAGAAATATTAGCCATATTGAGCTAGATAAATATTGTGGAGGGCTAGTTTGATAACTTCAAAAACCCATTATCCCTGCTTAACCACATCTAGCTCAACTAATTAGAGGATAATTTTATATTTCCTCATCTCAATTTTGATTTGTATTTTAAATTGTCTGACATGGTGATCATAAGAACTAGCCTCCCCTAGCTGAAATTGTCTTGAGTGATGCTGGAATGAAACCGCGTTGAAGTTCTTGGACTTTAATTTGTCTTGCTTTCAACGCGCTTTGTAAAACCTTCGCTGCTATTTCTGGCTGACCTGCGCCACAAAAGAATAAGTCTGCAGCAAAATAACCATGCTCTGGCCAGGTATGGATTGCAATATGGGACTCTGCCAAAGTAGCCGTGGCGGTAACACCATGAGGACTGAATTGATGAACGCACATGTCAATCAAAGTTGCTTTCCCCATAGTAATCGCTTCAATCAATGCTTCACGTATCGCTTCGGGATCGTTGAGTAATTCAGCCGGTGCTTGCCAAGCGTCTATGACCAGATGAGTCCCCATTTGTTCCATTCTTTTAACCTTTATCAATTACTTTACGTACTTAAATGAACTGCTTGCAATGAAAATCTTGCCAGATTTATTATGCTAGATATTTGGAGGGAATGTCCTGTTTTTGATAAAATTGTGCAACTCAATTGGCATCAATATTCGATGTATCTTGACTCTTTCTTGAGATAGGCGTATTGATGACAGTTCACAAAACGACCCAAAACCCGATCAGCAATGCTTTTAAATGCTTTTAGCTAAATGCGATCGCCACTCCCATCTTAAATATTAAGATAACATTAAGAGAATTATTACATTAAACATTAATTAAGAAGTATTGATTATTGCCGATATTTTGTTTAGGGCGAAAAGCCGTTAAACTGGTGCTAAATATTCAATATTTAACCTGCTAGCAAATAATAAAATAAATTATGATTTCTAGTCTTGCCATTAGCACCCTGCTGATTTTGCTCGCTTATCTATTGGGATCAATTCCCACAGGATATATGATAGGTCGCTATGCTCAAGGAATTGATATTCGTGAACATGGTTCAGGGTCTACAGGGGCAACTAATGTGTTGCGTACTCTGGGCAAACCTGCTGCGAGCATTGTCTTGGCAGTTGATCTGCTTAAAGGCTCTCTAGCACTAGCTTTAACTAATTTGGCTTACGCTTATTTACCCGATTTGCTTCCTGCTAGCTGGCACTCTTGGATAATCACGGGAGCAGCATTAGGGGCAATTATTGGACATAGCAAGTCTATTTGGCTCAACTTTACGGGGGGAAAATCCGTGGCGACAACCCTAGGGGTATTGCTGGTAATGAATCCTCTGGTGGCGTTGGGAACTTTAGCTAGTTTTGGCGTAATTCTAGGCATTTCTCGCATTGTTTCTCTTAGTTCTATTGGTGGTGCGATCGCCGTTAATATTTTGATGTTATGGTTAAATCAGCCTACTGCTTTTTCTGTTTTTGCAGCGATCGCCGGAGTTTATGTGATTGTGCGTCACAAAAGTAATATTCAGCGTTTAATCGCTGGTAATGAGCCTAAAATCGGTCAGGCGTTATAGCGGTATAAAGAAAGTAGTAGTAAACATTCGTTAACAAAATGTTGAAAGACTTTCCAACTATTAGAGAATAATTACCTAGTAACCTCTGATGATGGCAATTAGGGTCACAGATTACTTTAATAGCAAAAAGTTAATTATTAACAATGGTAGACAGCCTTAAAAAACAGCAGTTTGAGGAAGTACGCCCTGGAGTTAAATCTCCTGCGGAAGAAACTATTCTCACCCCTCGCTTTTATACAACCGATTTTGAAGAGATGGCCAACATGGACATCTCTCTCAACGAAGACGAACTACAAGCAATTTTAGAAGAGTTTCGCGTTGACTATAACCGCCATCATTTTGTCAGAGATGAGCAGTTCCAAAAGTCTTGGGATAACATTAGTGGCGAAACTCGTAAAGTATTTATCGAATTTTTAGAGCGTTCCTGTACTGCTGAATTTTCAGGATTTTTGCTCTATAAGGAATTGGGCAGACGTTTAAAAGATAGAAGCCCGGTCTTAGCAGAAATCTTTACGCTGATGGCAAGAGATGAAGCTCGTCATGCAGGTTTTTTGAACAAAGCATTGTCTGACTTCAATCTTTCCCTTGATTTAGGATTTTTGACCAAAAGCCGTAAATATACTTTCTTCAAGCCCAAGTTCATTTTTTACGCGACCTACCTTTCTGAGAAAATTGGTTACTGGCGTTACATTACCATTTTCCGTCACCTTCAACAGCACCCAGAAAACGAAATTTATCCGATCTTCAGCTTTTTTGAAAACTGGTGTCAAGATGAAAATCGTCATGGTGACTTTTTCGATGCGATCATGAAGTCTCAGCCTCAGTTTTTGAATGATCTTAAAGCAAGATTATGGAGTCGTTTTTTCTTGCTGTCGGTGTTTGCCACAATGTACCTCAATGACGTACAGCGCTATCACTTCTATGCATCTTTAGGCTTAGATGCTCGTGAGTACGACAAGCACGTAATTAAACAAACCAACGCCACTGCTGGTCGGGTATTTCCTGTAGTGTTGGATGTAGAGCATCCTGATTTTTATCGACGTTTAGAAAAGTGTGTTGCCAATAACGAAAAACTCACGGCGATCGCTAGCTCTAATGCTCCTGCACCTCTTAAACTAGTGCGTAAATTACCTTACTATGTTTCCAATGGTGTAGAACTAATCAAAATGTACTTGATTAAGCCAATTCGTGTAGATCAACTAGCTGATACGGTTCGTTAAAGTCTTTTTTCTAATTATTGTTTAATTTTGAAGTTTATTTTTCAGCCCTGTTGTCAAACAGGGCTTTTTTCGCTCAAACTGTCAAACTATTCAGTAGCGTGCAGGTATTGTTTTGGTATTATTTACTACACTACTGCCTGAATACTTCCCTAACTAGCTAAAATATCCAGACTCTGGATGACTACAAAATATATAAAGTTAGTTTTATGCAGTTTATAGCTATTTACTGCGGAGTTTTTTGCAATTCTGGTCTTTCTTCGGCAAGAATCGCCCCTTCAACGGGACATACTTGTAAACAGATGCCACAGTCAATGCAGGTGGCGAAATCAATCCAGTACCATTCTGTGCCTTTAATATTTTTGCCAGGGCCATCGTGAATACAAGCGACAGGACAAGCATCAACGCAATCGGCTACTCCTTCGCAGATGTTGGTAACAATAGAATGAGGCAAAGCTAGATTCTCCTTCAAGTTGGATTAGGGTGGTCTGTGTTTGAGATTCTAGCAAAATTAGACCAGCTTAAAACTCCTGTATCGCCATCGAGGCAAACTGGTTGACCCACTGGCAAGGCTGCGTTAACTCCATCATGACCAAAAGGGAGATCGTAAATTAGAGGAATTTTTAAATCTTCAAGGCGATCGCGTAGCACTTCAGTCAGAGTCCAGCTATTCGTTCCAGGATAGGGTTCACAACGGCTAAAACGACCTAATGCAATACCTTTAATCAGCTTTAAAGTTCCCATCATGCGCCATTGAGTTAACATGCGATCAATCCGATAGGGATACTCGGTCACATCTTCTAAAGCCAAAATTGCTCCTGTCAAGTTGGGTTGCATGGTTGTATTCAACAGATGAGTTGCTACAGTTAAATTTCCTGGGAGTAAAATCCCTGATGCCTTTCCCCCAACTCCAGATCTACCCTGTAAAGCTTCAAGCTGACCTGTTTCCAGGTAATTAAACATTCTGGCGATCGCCCACTCTGGTTCGGCAGCTAACGTAGTTAAAACAGAGGCATGAAGACCAGATACACCGACAGTAGCCAAACTCCATAATAGGCTAGTCAGATCGGAAAATCCAATCACCCATTTATGGTTAGTCACGTCCCAAGTCCAATCTTCTAGTAACCTCGCCCCACCATAACCACCTCGAATGGCGATAATAGCTTTACATTCTGGATTATGCCAAGCTGCTGCTAAATCCGCTCTTCTTTGGCGATCGCTTCCTGCCAAATAACCACACCAAGACTGATAATTCTTGCCCATTTCCACCCGATAACCGCGATCGCGCCAAACATTTATGCCCTGTTTTAAGGCATCAGTACTTTTAACTGCACCAGAAGTAGCGATCGCGATCACTAAATCTCCAGGCTGAAGCAATGGTGGTAATTGACAGGGTTTTAAGAATTCAGAGGATGATGACATTACAATAATCGTAATCGCAAATATTCAAATCAATGCTTAAAGCTTGCAGTATAACCCTTGTCTGAAGATTCTCGAACTGTACAGACGTAACATGTTACGTTTACTATCTTTTGCTCTGCACTTAATTAATACGTAACATCAGCACTTAACCAGAAGCAAAATTCAGGTAATCTAAAATATTAGCAAGTCGATTAATTCAATTTTTATGAGTATGGACATCAAAAACGGTTTTGTCGCTACAGTAGGAAATACCCCTTTAATTCGCCTCAATAGCTTTAGCGACGAAACAGGCTGTGAAATTTTAGGTAAAGCAGAATTTCTCAATCCTGGTGGCTCTGTTAAAGATCGAGCAGCTTTATACATCATTGAAGATGCAGAACGCAAAGGACTGCTAAAACCAGGTGGAACAGTAGTTGAAGGAACAGCAGGTAATACGGGTATTGGCTTGGCTCATATCTGCAATGCCAAAGGTTATAAATGCCTGATTATTATCCCCGAAACTCAGTCCCAAGAAAAAATTGATACTTTAAAAACTTTGGGTGCAGAGGTTCGTCTAGTTCCCGCAGTACCCTATAGCAATCCCAATAACTACGTCAAACTATCGGGTAGAGTAGCAGCAGAATTAGATAACGCCATTTGGGCAAATCAGTTTGAAAATCTAGCCAACCGCCAGGCACATTACGAAACTACGGCGGCAGAAATTTGGTCACAAACCGAAGGAAAAGTTGATGCTTGGGTAGCAGCTACAGGTACAGGAGGTACTTATGCAGGAGTCTCAATGTACTTCAAAGAACAAAACCCAAATGTTCGCTGTGTGGTAGCCGATCCTCTGGGTAGTGGTTTGTATAGCTACGTTAAGACAGGAGAAATTAAGCCAGTCGGCAATTCCATTACCGAAGGTATTGGCAATAGTCGCATTACGGGTAATATGGAAGGTGCGCCGATTGATGATGCCATTCAAATAGACGATCAAGAGTGTATTCGTGTCATCTATCAGCTACTAAATAAAGAAGGTTTATTCATGGGTGGCTCGGTAGGTATTAATGTTGGTGCAGCGATCGCACTTGCTAAACAAATGGGCCCTGGTCACACTATTGTGACAGTGCTTTGCGATGGGGGGGCAAGGTATCAATCGCGGATTTATAACCCAGAGTGGTTAGCGACTAAAGGTCTGACACCTAGTTAAAACCCTTGGTGACTTTCGCCTAGCGGTACTGGATAATATATTGTGATATGGATTGTGATATAGCTTTATATTTATCGAGGATAATTATTAAATTCATCTACTATAAGTATTAATTACCTACTGAATTTGACCTTAAGACTAAAATGGATTGGCGAAAAAAGTAACAAATAATCTGGTAATTAGGAAAAAGTAGCTGATTCTTAGTTAAGGTACAGAGAAAGTAGGATAATTAATCTCAGAAAAAACATAAATAATCTGTTATTAGAGAATACGGCAGTATGCATTTAAGCGAAATTACCCATCCTAACCAGTTACACGGTTTAACTCTCCGTCAGCTAGAGGATGTCGCCCGGCAAATAAGAGAAAAACATTTGCAAACAGTTGCCACTAGTGGCGGTCATCTAGGACCAGGTTTAGGAGTAGTGGAATTGACTATTGCTCTTTATCAAACTCTAGATTTAGACCGTGATAAGGTTGTTTGGGATGTAGGACATCAAGCATATCCCCATAAGCTATTGACAGGCAGGTACAACAAATTTAATACTCTGCGTCAGAAAGATGGGGTAGCTGGTTATCTTAAGCTGGGAGAAAGTAAATTCGACCATTTTGGTGCAGGACATGCTTCCACTAGTATTTCAGCAGCCTTGGGTATGGCAATGGCACGAGATGCTAGAGGTGAAGATTTCAAATGTGTGGCAATTATTGGTGATGGGGCGCTAACTGGCGGGATGGCTCTAGAAGCGATTAACCACGCAGGACATATGCCTAACACTAATTTAATGGTGGTGTTGAATGATAATGAGATGTCCATCTCGCCTAATGTCGGGGCAATTTCTCGCTACCTGAATAAAGTCCGTTTATCAGCCCCTGTTCAGTTTTTATCAGATAATTTGGAAGAGCAGTTTAAACAGCTGCCTTTCTTCGGAGAATCTCTAACCCCAGAAATGGAGAGAGTTAAAGAAGGGATGAAACGCCTGGCCGTACCAAAAGTTGGAGCAGTTATTGAAGAGTTGGGCTTTAAATATTTTGGTCCTATTGATGGTCACAATCTAGAAGAATTAATTACCACCTTCAAACAGGCTCATAAAGTTCCTGGCCCAGTGTTAGTCCATGTGGCGACGGTTAAAGGCAAAGGCTATGCGATCGCCGAAAAAGATCAAGTAAGCTACCATGCTCAAAGCCCCTTCAATTTGGCTACAGGAAAAGGTATTCCAGCCACCAAGCCCAAACCACCCCAATACTGCAAGGTATTTGCTGATACTTTAACTGCCCTAGCGCAAAACGATCCTAAAATTGTCGGGATTACCGCAGCTATGGCAACAGGAACAGGTTTAGATAAGCTCCAGAAGGCTTTACCCCAACAATATATCGATGTCGGAATTGCCGAACAGCACGCCGTTACTCTAGCAGCGGGAATGGCCAGTCAAGGGATGAAGCCTGTAGCAGCGATCTACTCTACTTTTCTGCAGCGCGCTTACGATCAGATTATTCATGATATCTGCATTCAAAAGTTACCCGTGTTTTTCTGTTTAGATCGAGCAGGAATTGTCGGTGCTGATGGCCCTACTCATCAGGGGATGTATGATATTGCTTACCTGCGCTGTATTCCTAATATAGTCATTATGGCTCCTAAAGACGAAGCTGAGCTACAGCGGATGGTAGTTACGGGCGTTAATTATCAAGACGGAGCGATCGCCATGCGCTATCCTCGCGGAAGTGGTGTCGGCGTACCCTTGATGGACGAGGGTTGGGAATCCATAGAAATTGGTAAAGGGGAAATCTTACGTACTGGTGATGATCTACTTCTAGTCGGCTATGGGACTCAGGTTTATCCTGCACTACAGGTAGCCGAGATCCTTAATGAACATGGTATTGAAGCCACGGTGATTAACGCCCGCTTTGTCAAACCTTTAGACACCGATCTAATTGTGCCTCTAGCTAAACAGATTGGTAGGGTAGTAACCTTTGAAGAGGGTTGTTTGATGGGTGGATTTGGTTCGGCTGTTTTAGAAGCTTTCCAAGAGCAAGGCGTGCTAGTGCCAGTTAAACGCTTTGGCGTACCAGACATTCTGGTAGATCATGCTACCCCTGATGAATCTAAAGCTAGTTTGGGCTTAAGTAGCCCTCAAATGGCAGAAAGTATTCTCAAAGCTTTCTTCGCCAGCAAGGATCAAGAACCTTCTGTGGTTAGCTGACTATAAAAAATTAGATTTACTTACTTGGCAATATTATGACAGTCAATGAAGTGGCATGATAAGTCAGTCTCAAGCTAGATATTCCTCGTAAACTATTAATTGTGTGTGAGGAGTAAGTGTAAGAGAGGAAGGTTTTGGGGTCGAAACACGGCAAGACTCCCGAAACCTTTTTCTTTTGTCTATATAGCCAGTTTCCTTCATCATCGGCAAGTAATTGAACCAGTAGTCACTGTGTTAGCGATCGCGTCTAAGATTGTTTCCATTAATCCTCAAGCTAACACCGCAATCTAACCAAAACCACCCGCATTAATGTTAAATCCAAAATGAAATAGCCTTGATAAATTGGTTATTTTATCTGTTCCAATTTAACGTAATATATATTTATTATTCTAAAAAATTTCCAAGTCAATCTACATTCCTGAGATTAGGTTCAGCAATTAACAGTTCCTTAACGAAAAGTTAGAATAGTCATAACTCCCAACCAGTAAGATTGACAATAAAGACAAGCAAAAGAGTAAAGATCGGCATCGGCTTTTAAATTAAAATTTCTAGAGCAAGCAAAGTTTTATGATTTACGATCAACAAACTGTGAATAAAACTCAAACGGTTTTACAAGCAGAAAATGTGAATGTGTATTATGGTAAATTTTTAGCCGTAAAAGGCATTTACTTAGATGTACCGAAAAACAAAGTAACAGCTTTTATTGGTCCATCAGGTTGCGGTAAAAGTACTCTGCTTCGCTGCTACAATCGTCTTAACGATCTGATTCCTATTTTTCGCCTTGAAGGGCTAATTACCTATCACGATCAAGATCTATACGGCAAAGACATCGATCCTGTTCAAGTACGGCGCAAAGTGGGAATGGTTTTTCAAAGACCGAACCCCTTTCCTAAATCTATTTATGACAATATTGCTTTTGGCGCGCGCATCAATGGTTACAAGGGTGACATGGATGAGCTAGTAGAGCGATCGCTCCGTAGTGCAGCGCTGTGGGACGAAGTAAAAGATAAGCTTAGGCAAAGCGGTTTGGCTCTTAGTGGTGGACAACAACAAAGACTTTGTATTGCCAGAACCATCGCTCTACAACCTGATGTCGTCTTAATGGATGAACCCTGTTCTGCTCTCGATCCGATTTCCACCTTGAAAGTAGAAGAATTGATTCATCAGCTCAAAGAGAAATATACGATTGTAATCGTTACTCATAATATGCAGCAAGCATCACGGGTAGCAGACTACACTGGTTTCTTTAACGTTACAGAAGTAGCTGGGGGAAACCGTCAGGGCTATTTAGCCGAATTTGCTCCAACAGAACAAATTTTCCAAAATCCTCAAGAAGAAGCCACGCAACAGTATGTTAGTGGTCGTTTTGGTTAATTTAAAAGCAGACAGATAGTTAAATATAAATAAAGGAGTGACGCTTTTAGCTATCTGCTCGTTAGAAATAGCGCGTTTTGTGAATGAGAATGCTTATGCTTATAAGACTCAGCTCCTCCTTATGCGCAGCGGGATGTGAAGCTTATACTTGAGGACTTGCTTTGCATCCGTCCAAAGGCGTGTCTTTAGGATAGCCTAACGGGTTAGGGGTAGCTAATCAAACTTTGCTAAATCTCAGGGACGATTTCTTGATAATATGAGGTCAACCTGGGATCGTTACTTCTAAAATTTATGTTTGCCAAAAAATACTTATCTCGTCTACTAGCTTTAATTCTAGTAGTTTCTATTAGTTTAATGGGCTGCGGTTCTAATCCTTCAGGGCTGTCAGGAAATTATCGTGAAGACACTATTGCTATATTAGGTAATCTAAGAGCGGCTATTGAGTTACCTGATGATGCTGCCGACAAAAAAGAGGTTGTTAGCCTCGCTCGTAAGCAAATTAGCGATTATGCCTCTCGCTATCGTCGTAATAGTCAAACTGCTGGTTTGAGATCTTTTACTACCATGCAAACTGCCTTAAATGCGATCGCGGGATACTATAGTTCCTACGGAAACCGTCCATTGCCCCAAAAACTAAAAAATCGTTTAGATCAAGAATTTAAACAAGTGGAAATTTCTCTTAAGAGAGGGGTTTAGCTTTAAATTTTAGAGATCAAGAAAAATTGAATTGTCCTTCTCGACCTAATCTGGTTGGGAAGGATTTTTAAATCAACGAGATAAAATCGCTCTACAAATACAGTTCTGAACTCTCCAAATTGCTTAGATTATCGCGCTGAGATCTATTTCATACTAGTAAAGCTTTTCAAGAAAAAATTCCTCAATGGCGAGAAAGTAAATTAGAAATATTCTGGTTGTCCACTTACTCTCCACAACTAAATTTAATTGAGATTTTAGGGCGATTTATGAAATATGAATGGATTGAAACCGAAGCTTATTCTAGTTGTCAAAATTTGACACAGTATGTCGAGCAAGTCTTACAAAATGTAATTAATTTTGCATAGATACTTATCAATCTAAATTTGGCTAGGGATAAAGATCGGTTATATCTAAATACCTTTATGGTTGAACTTAGTCCCTACCTTGAAGAAATTGCAAAGAAAGAAAAAAAAGGCAAAAAACTACTTGTAGAAGTTGAAAATAAATCAGTTGAAAGTACTGCTGCTGGATGTTGTGGTGAATGTATTATGTCAATTGCTGGTTGTAGCGCAATAGCTAGTTCAGTTTCAGGCGGAGGTTGAGACAAATGTTATATTATGTTGGTAAAATCACCTGAATTTTAACCATAATGCAAAGTTCATATAGATTAAAAGCTAATGAATTGGATGAAAAATTCATAGCTGGTTTGAAAGAGACTTACAAAGATAAAGATATTGAGATTATTATTTATGAAGTAAATGAAACGGAATATCTACTTCAGTCTGACGTAAACAGACAAAGATTGATGCAAGCTAAGACCAATGTTGACAACAAGACTAATTTAGTTGAAATTGACTTAGAAGACTTGTAATGAGCAGAAGAATAGTCTTTGAATCGTCTGCGTTTGCAGATTTTAACGACTGGGTTAAGTTAGATAAAAAAATACATCGCAAAATTATCGAACCGATCAAAGATATTAATCGCCATCCTTTTCAGGGTTTGGGAAAACCAGAAGCACTAAAGCACGATCTTAGTGGTTATTGGTCAAGAAGAATAGATCGCGAGCATCGTCTAGTTTATAAAGTGACTAATGAAGAAATATAGTCATTTTAATTAATTTCCCTATGGTTACTTTGTATTAATGATGATGGTGAATTTTACTTGTTACTTGTTACTTGTTACTTGTTACTTCGTTATAAGATCCACTGGTTGCTATTTGAAATGACTATAATTATTCTTTCTTGTAAATATCATTATGGCTAGATTAAGAGCGATCGCTTTTCTCTCTCTACACGTTAAAAATGCGATCGCCAATCTATATTTTGATGAATTGATAATATAGTCATTAGCATTGAGTTAGTTGTTTTTTCTGCCAGGATTTAACATATCTCCTAATCCTTCCCCGACTAAAGATAAGCCTGTAACTAAGATGGTCATAGCCAAGCCAGGAAAGGTAGCAGACCACCAAATTCCTAGAGGTAAGGCATCTAACGCCAAACGTAGGTCGTGTCCCCATTCTGGGACTTCAGGAGGGAGTCCTAAACCCAAAAAGCCCAAGCCACCTAGGATAAGAATGGCATCAGCCGCATTAAGGGTAAACAAGACAGGAACACTCTGAATGACGTTGAAGAATAAATAACGGGTTAAAATTCTGCTGGTAGGTGCGCCCATTGCCTGAGCTGCTTCAATAAATAATTCGGTTTTGACGCTGGTGGTATGATTACGGACAATGCGGTAATACTGAGGAATATAGGCAATACTAAGGGCGATCGCTGCATTGATTACTCCTTGACCTACCACAAAAGCCAGAGTGACCGACAGCAGTAATCCAGGTAGGGTATAGATGGTGTCCATGAAGAAGATCAAAACCTTGTCAATCTTGCCACCTAAATACCCACTGACCAACCCCAGCGGAACACCGATAATCAGGCTCAGGGTAGTTGCCAACACCACCACCTTTAAGGCAGCCTGAGTCCCAAACAAAGTGCGCGCAAAAACATCATATCCCTGGCGAGTTGTGCCAAACCAATAATCAGCCCCTGGTGCTTCGTGAATTGGATTAGCTAAGGCTTCGTTAGGATCTTGTAACCAGCCAATATTTTGTAATGTCGGAGCGAGAAAAGCGATCGCAATAAAGCTAAGAGTGATCGTTAGCCCAATCAAAGTCAGGCTTTGAGATAGGGTCAGGCGAAATTGACGGGGTAATCTAATACTTGTGGTCATAATTGTTGGCGTAATCAACTGAATCTGCTCGGCATTATAGCTAAAGATTGAGCTGAGTCTAAGACAAGATGCTTCTTTTAGTCATGCTCACCATCAACATTCTTAGTTAATCTTAAAGTCTTAACACTATGGTCAGAAAAACTGCTTTAATTTAGAGTAGCGTTTGGTTATTAGTTATTTGATGTACTAATAACTGAAAACTGTGATTACAATTTAAGATTAAGGTGAAGATTAAGGAAGAGAATATAATATATGCCTCTAACTCTTTCAGGAGAACAACAGCAACTTTTTGACCGTAGCTTGCAGACCATCGAGCAAGTTGAGGGTTTATTTGTCGAGGCAAAGGTACTTTTTCCTAACTTCAACCCCGATACTGAAGTACTCAAGCAGCAGCTAGTTAATCCCTTCTCGATTTTTATCTGTGGCGAATTTAATGCGGGTAAATCTAGTTTGCTTAATCAGCTAAATAATCAAGAAATCGCCACGGTGGGGTTTTTGCCCACAACTCAAGAGATTCATGCCTATAATCCTGAAGGTTTTGGCGGTTTGGTCTTTATTGATAGTCCTGGTACCAACTCGATTATTGAACAGCACCAAGAGTTAACAGAAAATTACCTTCAGCAAGCGGATATTATTTTGTTTGTCACCTCTGTTGAACGTCCTTTAAGCAAATCTGAGCAGGATTTCTTAACCTTGGTCGATCAAACTTGGGCGCGGAAAATTATGGTAGTGATCAATAAAACTGACTTGGTTACAGACGATGAGGCAAAGCAAATCCGTGAATATGTTAGTGAAGGTTTAAAAGAAATTTTGGCCCAAATGCCTCCTGTATTTATGATTTCGGCAAAAACAGGGGAGGGAATGGATGAGCTTAAAAACTTTTTGCTAGCGTTTTTAGCTGAAGGAGAGAAGGTTAAGCTTAAGCTACGAGGACCACAAAATTCATTATTAGTTTATCTAGAACAATTAGAACAGCAGAATGAAGCGATTAAAGCCAAATTGCAGTCCGACAAAGTTGTTTTTGATCGAACTTCGCGCAGAATTGAGGAAAGACTAGAAGAATATAATCTTTTATTTGGTATATTTCGCGATAATATTGAGGATTTATTTACTAATTTAATCGAAGAAACTAACGAATTAATAGATAGTAATACGGGATTTTTAACCGTTATTAAACGTAAAATAACCAAAGAAGAAGACTTTCTTGAAGAGCGACTGGCTAAGACAATTAAAGATATTCAGTTAGATAAGAATCTCCAAGACATATTTCAAGAAGCGATCGCTACTTTTCAAAAGTACCGCGAACGAATTATCAGAGAAGCAAAAGAAGATCTATCTACGGCAATTACCGTGTCTGAGGATACTCTAGCACTTCCAGCGATTAATACTGACCGCTTAAATAGCGATGAATTTGCTACCAAAATCAA